>JAKDSA010000004.1 GCA_030457025.1 Brevibacterium sp.
GCTGCTCTCGCAGCATGACACTCACGCTGTCACCCTTCTTTGCATCAGTCCCCATTCCCCAGCTTCAACATCTGCCTCGGTGGGGAGCTGTTGGCCGCCGCCACCTCAACGAGGGTCATCCGTCGACAGCGACCACAGATCGGGATCTACGATCTGCATACCACCTCGGCGGGGGAGCAGGACCCGGTGTTCGCCGCCATCGCAGGCGAACAGGGGGAGACGATCCCGGCGGTCCTCTTCCACCAAGAGGAGATGGAGCTGCCCGACGGTGCCGAGCTCCTGCTCACGGGATCCGACGCACCGATTCAGGGCTACCGCGTCGGCGAATTCGCGTGGGGCACCCAGTTCCATCCCGAGTCCGACGCCGCGCAGGTCGCACAGTGGCTGCGCGCGGACCCGCTCCGACTGCCCGAGGGGAAGACCGACGATTCCATCACGGCCGAGGTCGCCGAGGCGGACGCCGACTTGATCAGGATCAATCGGGCACTGGCGCACAGCTTCGTCGACTTCCTTCGGAGACGCCCCGTCGACCGGCCCGCAGCTGTCTGACGGTGAACTGTCCGACGGTGAAGAGGCATTCTCGGGAGCGAAGAGGCCCGCCGTCTCCCAGCAGCGCACTGCCATAGTGGTCAACGGCGGGCCTCAGATGGGCGACGCGCTTGCGACGATCGAGTCGACGCTGAGGTGATCAAGCTTCTTTGAGCTTCTGATCGGTATTCGAGTAGGTGATCGAATCGGCGGTGGAACCGACGAGTCCCATCGTGACTCGGAGGAGTCCTGGCTCGACGTCGTCCATGGGCGGCGGCGTTTCGGGACCCAAAGTCAGCGAGTCACCATTCTTCGTCGTGGCGGTGATCGATCCGATGTAGACACTGACATCGCCCTTGAGCGTCATCTTATCGGCCTTGGTCACCAGCCCTTCGTCCTCCTCGGGTGGACGCACGGTGAGTGAGAACCCGGAGATCGTGATCTCGTCGGCCTCGAGCTTCAGTGTGGTGATGGTTCCACCGTCAGCCGTGGGAACAGCGACGAATGAAATACCACTGAGCCCCTTGAACGACAGTGACTCGGATCCCATCGCCGCCGGAGTCTTCGTGAAGATCGGCGCGTCCTCATCACGCTGTGCCTCCTTCGGGAACTTGCCGTTGGGCTTCTCTGTCGGTTCATCGCTCGGCGTCTTCGTCCCCAGCCCTCCGGGAGCGGTGGGCTCCGGTGACTCCGGATCCGTCGGCTCCTCGGTCGGTTCATCCGTCGGCCCAGGCGAAGTCGGCCCCGGTGAGATCGGTGCCGGTGAGGCCGGATCCGACGGCTTCACGGGGACGTCGGGTGCGACCGGCGCCTTCAGCGTCGGGCCCGTCTTCGCCTTAGGATCGTCCGAACTCGCGCATCCGCTGGTCGGAGTGCACAACGGCGACGAATCAGCGGCTGACACCGCCGCCGCGCCCAGAGTCGACGGGACTATGAGAGCGACTGCCGCCAGGAGCGACGCCGTGCGGCGGCTGGGCGCCCTCATGTAGTCCCCTCTTCGTCTGCGGATACCGTGTCTTCCCTCCGCTCGGCAGCTGGTGCCTGAGCGTCCTTGCCATGAGCGTCGGACACTCGAGCGTCGGACTTCGGTTCGCGCGGCCCCATCCAGGCAACCACGAGAATTGCCCCGATCGTCGACAGCAGCATCCCGAGGATGAACCCGCCGAGGTTGACCCCGATGAGCGAGTAGACCGCGAGAACCAGTGCGATGATCCCGTAGAACATGTGGTGCGTGGGTCGGAAGATCGCAGAGAGCGCGAGAACCACGAGCGCGATCGGAATGACCGTTGCCTGCAGCCCTTCGATGCCGAACTGGATCTGCAGATTGCCGATATCCAACTGGCCGGAGAAGAAGAGTTCGATTCCCCCGAGTGCCACCAACACTCCGCCGATGAAGGGCCGCTGCCGACGCCAACTCCGGAAACGGCGAGGTTTCTTCGGCTCGCCGGCAACCTCAGCATCGTTCTTCTGCCCGGCCTGTTCCGTGCGCTCAGTGCCATCCGTGGGCTCAGCGTCATCCGTGGGTTGGATGGGGTCCATGCGCTGGGTGTCGTCCATGCGCTGGGTGCCCTCGTCCACGTGCTGGGGCTGATCCGCTTCGGCTGCAGCCTGCTCGGTGGTCCGACGACTCCGCCGCGAAACTGCGAGCACACCGCTCTGCGGTCCGTTGGCTGATGCTTCCTTCATCAGAAGCACGTTTCAGATCCGTCGGTGAGCTTCAGAGTCATGTCCTTGAGCGTGAACACCGAAGCCGTGGTGCTCCACGAGTCCTGTTTCAGGTCCTTGATCGATACGGTGTCGGAGTCCTGGGCGAAGTCACCCTTGGTGCCCTTTTCCGCGGTGTTGACGTCGGAGGCATCGACGCCGATGCGAATATTCTTGAATTCGGCGTCGCCCTGGAGTCCCGTCATTCCGATCTGCAGGTTCTTGGCGGATGCCGGTTCGCCCTTGCCGCCGGCCTTGATGATCACACCAGCCTTGCCCATCGGAGTGTCCGTGACCGCCGACTGGCAGAGGTCTGTGAGCGTAGCATCCTTGATGTTGGCGGTCACGACCCCGTGCTTGCCGCCCTCGGCGTCCTTGGCAACCCCGCTGTACTGGGAGAATCCGGTTCCTTCGAGCTGCGAAGAGGTGATTTTGAACTGGCTTCCGGACACTGCAAAAGAAACTGGAACAGCACCCTGAGCGACCCCGCCCATCAGTATTGCAGAAACGACACCTGTCGGAATCGCGACCAGGGCGATTCGACCCGTATGTGATTTGCCGATCTTGCGGATGCCGTTGCTGAGCTTCGGGAACTTCATTGATCCTCCTCCGGCGGCCGACAGCTATGTCGGCGTCGCACCGTAACTTTTCTCGTCGTGTTGTGATCTATGTTACTACGGGGTGTTACCGACGAGTATATCGATCATGAGCTTCGAGTCAACAGTGAAGGTTGGCGAAATCCTCGACAAGCCCCCATGTGCCCAGGGCTCACGCCACTCGCTCCCGCGACTCGGTTGCACCGCTGTGTCGCACCTGGAAAATGAAGTGGGGTCGGGCCAGCGTCCGGCGATGTCAGGTCCGCGACGATGCCAACGGTCACCATCCGAATCGGTGACTATGGCGTGTCGATGGATGACGTGAGCGGCTGAGAATCGCAGGTCACCGAACACAGGGTCGACGCTGTGGGCCCTGCACTGGTCCGCTTCAGTAGGGTGCCGACTTCGTATCCGGCTGATTTCGTATCGGTGGGCGCCGACCCACGGAGTCGTCGACTGTCAGCACATATCTGCACATATTTGCATATATCTGCACCCGCGTCGGCGAGGTGCGGTGTGTGTAAAACTGAACAATGGCTGACAGCTCCGATCCTTCTTGCTAGATTGTTCACAGGCGCCGGTGCCGGACCGATCCTCCGGACGAATCGCTAGCAAGCGCCCGTGAGAATGAATCCCATAATTGAAAATTCTGTCCAGATCCAAGACACCGATGTCCTGGATGCCCTGCCGATCAGTGCAGATCGGCTGACGCTCACCTCACCTGCTGCCGACATCTCGGCGGCGGCAGCAGATATCTCGGCCGCTTCCGGGGTCGACCAGGCGATCGAGTCGTTCTTCGGTCCGATCGCCCAAGCATTCAGCAACGTGGTGTTCTTCGAGCTCACCATCGGCGGAATCGGCTTCCCCCTCATCGTCGTGTGGCTCATGGCGGCTGCGGTCTTCCTCACCGTCTACCTGCGCTTCCAGCCCGCCAGGGGCCTGAAGTACTCGATGGGCATCATTCGCGGGCGCTTCACCCGCAAGACAGATCCGGGCCAGGTGTCGAGCTTCCAGGCGCTCGCGACCGAACTCTCGGGCACTGTGGGATTGGGCAATATCGCAGGTGTCGCCGTCGCCATCACCGTCGGCGGACCCGGCGCCGCTCTGTGGATCATCATCTTCGGCTTCTTCGCCATGACCGTGAAGATGGCCGAGGCGACGCTGGGCGTGAAGTATCGGAAGATCCAGCCCGACGGCACCGTCTCAGGCGGGCCGATGTACTACCTTCGAGACGGTCTGGCCGAGATCGGGCGTCCCAAGCTCGGTAAGTTCCTCGCAGGTTTCTATGCGATCGCCACCGTCATCGGCGTCATCGGCGCGGGCAATCTGTTCCAGGCCAACCAAGCTGCGGCGATCCTGGTGGATGCCACGGGCGGGGACAGCAGCTTCCTCGCCGACAAGCTGTGGCTCATCGGCGTCGTCATCGCGATCTTCACGGCCCTGGTCATCCTCGGGGGGATCAAGAAGATCGGCCAGTGGACTTCGAGGCTGACTCCGATGATGGCCGTTCTCTACTTCCTCAGCGTGATCGTCATCCTCATCATGAACGTCGGCCAGATCCCGCATGCCTTCGCCCTCATGTTCTCCGGTGCCTTCAGCCCGGAGGGGATCGGAGGCGGTATCATCGGTGTGGCCATCGTCGGCATCCAGCGTGCCCTGTTCTCGAATGCCGCAGGCATCGGTTCGGCGGCCATGGCCCACGCGGCATCTAAGACCACGAAGCCGGCCACCGAGGGGTTCGTGGCGATGTGGGAGCCTCTCATCGACTCCGTCATCATCTGCACCCTGACCTCCTTGGCCATCATCACCACCGGCCTTTACGGAACGTCCACCGAGGACGGGATCGGGCTGACCTCTGAGGCCTTCGGCACGGTGGCAAGTTGGTTCCCGATTCTGTTGACCATCGCCGTCGTGCTCTTCGCATTCTCGACGATCCTCGCCTACGGGTACTACGGCCAGCAGGCGCTGGGCTACCTGACGAAGAACTCGAAGAAGGCCGACAAGGCCTACCAGATCTTCTGGATCCTGGCCGTCATCGTCGGCGCCTCGATGTCGCTGGAGTCCGTCATCGCGTTCTCCGACGCCATCTTCTTCCTCATGGCCTTCCCCAATCTGCTGGGACTCTACTTCCTGTCGCGGATCCTGCGACTCGAGATTCTGCGCCTGCGGAAGAAGATCGACGCCGGAGTGATGCGTGAGATCACGCCGGCTGAGCTGCGGGTCGGAATGGGTGATCATGAACCGACACCCGATCAGATCAGAGCCGCCGAGGCGGGGCGAAAGCGAAAGCGAGACAAGCTGCGCGAGGTCCGCGACTCCCTGAAGGCGAAGAAGCTGGAACGGAGCAAGCTCTCACCGGAGGATTAGAAATCCGGGCCCCTGGCGGGGAGAACGGCAGAAAGCTCCACATGCTCGCCCACAATGGTCGCCCACGGTGCCGATCCGCTTGTGATGAGGAGGTCAGACGTCGCCGTCATCGACGCCGACGTCAGTGAGGGCGGACCAGTTCTCCCAGGTCAGCGAGACTGCTCGATCCGGGTCGCCGGCACGGACGGCGGTGATGATCTGACCGTGCTGTTCGGGTGAGGCCCGTCCCTTGACGGAGTCGAAGTGCAGATATTCGGCTCGACGCAGGGTGGCGGTGACGACCTCGAGATGATCGGGGATGAGCGCGTTGCCGCTGCGGGACAGGGCCACTTGGTGAAACGCGTCATCGGCGGCGATGGCGGCGTCGATGTCCGAGTCGCTCAGCGCTGTTTGCAGCCAGTCGTTGGCAGCTTCCATTTCAGAAGCATCGTTCTCATCCAGCTTCGGAAGGGCGAGGCGCATCGCCAGGGCGTGCAGCTGGGCCGCGATCTGGCGGGCAGCGACCACCGCGCCCGGATTCTCCGGGGCCACACGGGTCATCCGTCCCGGCTCAGCCACGACCAGTCCCGCCTGCGCCAACCGCTGGAGTGCTTCGCGAACCGGAGTGCGGGAGACCTGCAGCCAGGCACCCAACTCCTGGTCACGCAGCTGTTCCCCAGGTGCCAGCTGGCCGCGGACGATGGCATCGCGGATCGAGCGATAGACGTCGTCACGCAGTAGCCTCCGCTGGGGGATCGGTGCGGTCGAGGGAATCGGCACTGGCGGTCTTTCTGTCGAGCGGGGGCGGGACTGCCAGGCAGGGGCTGGGGCTTGTGGGCAGGTGCAGCTGATCCTGGCATGTGGGACTTCACGTGCAACTCATTGTAGTCCCCATCAGAATGCAATATATTGCATATCACCACAACCGCCGGACGACGAAGAGGACACCATGGCGATCACCGATTTCGAGCGCTACCCACTGACCTTCGGACCCAGCCCGGTCCACGAACTGAAGCGACTGAGCGACCGCCTCGGCGGGGCCCAGGTGTGGGCCAAACGGGAGGATGTGAACTCCGGTCTCGCGTTCGGCGGCAACAAGACCCGCAAACTCGAGTACATCGTGCCCGACATCCTCGCATCCGGTGCGGACACGCTCGTCTCGATCGGCGGATATCAGTCGAACCACACCCGGCAGGTCGCGGCCGTCGCGGCGCACCTCGGACTGAAGTCGCGCCTCGTGCAGGAGCGGTGGGTCGACTGGGACGATCCGGTCAACGACAAGGTCGGCAACATCGAACTCTCGCGCATCATGGGCGCCGATGTGCACCTGGACTCGGCCGGGTTCGACATCGGCATCCGCTCTAGCTGGGAGAACGCCATCGCCGAGGTCGAAGCCGCCGGCGGCAAGCCCTATCCGATCCCCGCCGGAGCCTCCGAACACAGGTTCGGCGCCCTCGGCTTCGTCAACTGGGCTTACGAAGTCGCAGCGCAGGAGAAGGACCTCGGCGTCTTCTTCGATACCATCGTCGTGTGCACGGTCACCGGCTCGACCCATGCGGGGATGATCGCGGGATTCGCCGCACTCGAAGCGGCCGGAGGACCGAAGCGAAAGGTCATCGGCATCGACGCCTCGGCGACATTGGACAAGCCCCGTGCCCAGGCCAGACGCATCGCCGATCATGCCGCGGACCTCATCGGCCTCGGCCGGGAGATCACCGATGACGAGGTCGACATCCGCCCCGGCTGGGAGGGGCCGGCCTACGGAATCCCCGACGAATCGACCGTGAACGCGATCCGCACCACCGCGGAGCTCGAGGGCGTCATCCTCGACCCCGTCTACGAGGGCAAGTCGATGGCCGGACTCCTCGATCTCGTCGGTCAGCCTGGTGGTGGAGGCCGGGCGGGTGGTGGAGGACAGGGCGCGATCGCGAAGGATTCGACCGTCCTCTATGCCCACCTCGGCGGGCAGTTGGCGCTCAACGCCTACAGCTCGATCTTCTGAGGAGAGGCGGTCCCACTCCTTCGTGAATCCGGTCGTCCCGACGAGACACGAGCGCTCCCGCCGAAGCGTCGGCGGCTTCAGTTCCGGGAACTGTGCCGATAGTGTGAGAGCGGACACCTCGCACTTTGCATGAAAGGATGGCTCGCATGGATGCGATTGCCGAATTCTTCGATACGATCAGCGGCTTCGTACGGGGGCCGTTCCTGCTCATTCCCCTCCTGCTGGGAACTGGTCTCTACCTGACGATTCGGCTGGGTGGACTGCAGTTCACAAAGCTCCTGCCTGCGCTGTCTCTGGGACTGCTCAAACGAAAAGACGCGGGTTCCGAAGGCGATATCTCCCAATTCCAGGCTCTGACGACGGCTCTGGCCGCCACCGTCGGAACGGGCAACATCGTCGGCGTGGCCACGGCGATCGGCGTCGGCGGCCCCGGCGCACTGTTCTGGATGTGGATGACGGGACTGCTGGGTATGGTCACCAAGTATGCGGAGGGCTTCCTGGCGGTGCGCTTCCGTGGCACCGATGAGGCCGGAGAGAAGTCGGGCGGCCCCCAGTACTATCTCGAGCGAGGCATCAAGGGCCCGTTCGGCAAGTTCCTGGGACTGATGTTCGCAGTCTTCGCCGTTCTTGCCTGCTTCGGAATCGGCAACATGACCCAGGGCAACTCGATTGCGGCCAACGTCGAATCCAGCTGGTCGATCCCCGCCTGGATCACCGGTGCCGTCCTCACCGTCCTCACCCTGGTGGTGCTCGTCGGGGGAATCAAATCCATCGGTCGAGTCACTGCCGGACTCGTGCCGGTGATGATCGTGTTCTACGTCTTGGGCGCACTGTTCATCCTCATCGCCAACATCGACAAGCTGCCCGGCGCCTTCGCCGCGATCTTCACCGAGGCCTTCACCGGCACCTCGGCGGTCGGCGGATTCGCGGGATCGGCGATCATTATCGTCGTGCAGATGGGTGTGGCGCGTGGCCTGTTCTCCAACGAATCGGGCCTCGGCTCGGCCCCGATCGCCGCCGCAGCGGCGAAGACCTCACATCCCGTCCGCCAAGGGCTGGTCTCGATGACCCAGACGTTCATCGACACCATCATCGTCGTCAGCTTCACGGGACTGACGATCATCTCCACCGGCACATGGAATCAGGTCGACCCTGAAACCGGGGAGCAGATCAGCGCCGCGCTCATGACCGGTGAGGCCTTCTCCAACGGGCTGCCCGGAGGGTGGGGCCACTGGATCGTGACCGTCGGCATCGTCCTCTTCGCCTTCTCCACCCTGCTCGGCTGGTCCTACTACGGCGACCGCAATGTCGAGCGACTCGTCGGGCGCCGAGGCGTTCTTCCGTTCCGGATCTTCTTCTCTCTGGTGGTGTTCATCGGATGTACGACCGAGCTCGAGCCGATCTGGAACTTCTCGGACGTGATGAACGGACTGATGGCCCTGCCGAACCTGCTGGGCATCCTCATCCTGTCGGGCCTCATCTCGCGTGAGACCAAGCACTACCTCAGGAACGACCCGCACCTCACAGCAGACAAGTCCACCATCGAAGCATTCATGGACGGTCAACCCGGATGGGAGCAGTGGAAGGCGGGCGACGTGGTCGGTTCCTCACGCCGATTCGACTGAGCGTCCGGCCGAGCGTCCGGCTGGGCCCAGCGTCTGGCTGGGCACCCGCACGGTCGCTCGAACCGATGGGTGATGCGGAAACGGTCGATTATCGTGCGAAATCCGCATTTCAGTGGCAGTGACCTCCGGCGGTATTCGGAACTGATGATTCCCCCAGGTTCCGCCACTTGTTGCGCACGTCACGTGTTGATAGCGTGAGAGACAAGCATGCGCGATCCGTCGACTTCGACGGCGAACAGCGATGCACAACGCCTTAAACGGCGCTATTGGGGCGCCACTAGTCAAAGGAGTCTGGAATGAGCAATGTAGGCAGTGCCGCAGGCGGCTACCGCGTCGAGAACCCGGCCACCGGCGAGGTCGTCGAGAAGTTCGACAACGCCACCGACGCGCAGATCAAAGAGATCGTCAGCGCGGCTCACAAGGGCTTCCTGAGCTGGCGTGAGAAGACGATCGAGGAACGTGCCAAGATCGTCAACAGGGTCGCCGATCTGTTCGGCGAGCACAAGGACGAACTCGCGAAGATCATCGCTGAGGAGATGGGCAAACCCGTCGCAGAGGGCACCGAAGAGGCCGAGTTCTGTGAGGAGATCTTCAACTACTACGCGGACAACGGCCCCGATTTCGCTGCGGATGAGCCGATCAAGTCCATGTCGGGCGGCAAAGCGTTCATCCAGCGCCGACCGGTCGGTCCCCTGCTGGGCATCATGCCGTGGAACTTCCCCTACTACCAGGTTGCGCGCTTCGCCGCGCCGAACCTCGTCCTCGGCAATACGATCATCCTCAAGCATGCGGAGATCTGCCCCCGCTCCTCGGCGAAGATCGCCGAGATCATGAAGGAGGCCGGCATCCCCGAGGGCGTATACAACAATGTCTACGCCACGCACGAGCAGATCGAGGACATTATCGCCGATGACCGGCTCGAGGGCGTGTCCCTGACCGGTTCTGAACGCGCCGGTTCTGCTGTGGCCGCGACCGCGGGCAAGAACCTCAAGAAGGCCGTGCTCGAGCTCGGCGGCTCCGATCCCTATATCGTCCTCGACACCGACAATATGGACGAGGCCGTCGACACGGCATGGGGCACCCGCCTCTACAACACCGGTCAGGTCTGCAACGCGAACAAGCGGATGATCGTCATGGACGACATCTACGATGAGTTCGTGTCCGGACTGACCTCGCGCGCTCAGGATTGGACGAAGGGCACCCCCGCCGAGGCAGGCGACGGCAAGTACTCGCCGCTGTCCTCGCGTGGTGCCGCAGAGAAGCTGCGCAAGCAGCTCGACCGTGCGGTCGAGCAGGGTGCGACCCTCGTCGGCGGCGAACTCGCCACCGATGGTTCGGCATATGTCTCCCCGGCCGTGCTGACCGGAGTCACTTCGGACATGGACGCCTACCGCGAGGAGCTCTTCGGACCTGTGGCCACCGTGTACAAGGTGAGCAGCGATGACGATGCACTCACGCTGGCAAATGACACCCGGTTCGGTCTCGGCGGTGCCGTGTTTGCGAAGGATCCTGAGCGTGCTGCGAAGCTCGCTCAGCGTCTCGACGTGGGCATGTCGAACGTCAACACGCCAGGTGGCGAAGGTGCGGAGATTCCCTTCGGTGGCACCAAGCGTTCAGGCTTCGGCCGCGAGCTCGGGCCCTACGGCATGGACGAGTTCGTCAACAAGCGCATGTACTACGTCGCTGACTGATCTGGCCGCTCGCTGATAAGCGGGCTCGTCGTCTGAGGCGATATCGAGACGCGGGCGTTGCGTCGAGAATGACGGGTGGAACCCGAGTTCTCGACACGACGCCCGCGTTTCGCTGTGCTCTTCTGTTTCGCGGGCACTTCGATGCCCAAATCGCTCATCCTCGGCCTCTGCGCCGGGTACTTCCTCGTCTTCTTCGATATGACAGTGGTCAATATTCGTCCTGGCCGCGGCACGGCGGCACCGCGGACGCCAGGATTCGCCTCGGGTGCGGGAAGTGCTGCGCGCAACCTCGGCGGAGCTGTGGGAGTGGCGGTCTTCGCCGTTCTGGCCGAGGCGGACACCGCAATCCTGATGGCAGGAGCCTGATGGCAGGAGCCGGCGTCGTGATGCTCCTTGCCTCGTTCATGTGTCTGGAGATGGGAACGCGGTTGCAGCGGAGTCAGGTCTCGAAGGCCCACGTCGCGTCGGCCGGCAGTGAGGGAAGCGGCCACTCGGGGTCCGGCTGAAAGCTCGAAGATGATGTCGGTGGCCACCGACGCGATCTCGCCCGTGTCTCCAGGTCAGGGGCACGGGCGAGTGGGAGTGGCGCGCAGGGGGACTCTCGTCGAGGAGCTGTTCAGGCTCCGGTTGCCTTCGCAGCGGCGCGTTCTTCGGCGGTGGGGATCTGGACGATCGGGCCCAAGACCACCGTGTAGAAGAAGATGCCGATGCCCAGGATGACTCCGCAGATGATGAAGGCGGCACCGAAGCCGCCGGTGGCCTGAACGACGAAACCTGTCACGACCGGTGCCGTGATGCCGATGAGGTTGTTCACCGAGTTCATGATCGATCCGGTGGCTCCGACTCCACCTTCGGGGGCGATGAGGGCGGGAAGTGAGTTCGTGACGCAGAACGAGATCGTGATTCCGCTTGTTCCCAGAGTGATCCAGAACAGCGCCCAGGCCGGGTCCTGGGTGAAGGCCGCTCCCATCACCGTCATGGCCAGGAGCATTCCCGAAACGATGAAGGTCTTGCGCACAGCCGTGCCTGACTTGCCGAGGCGCATCAGGTGGTCGAGCAGCCAGCCGGGGAAGATGAATTCGACGGCCACGGCGACGAGCCACGGCAGAGCGGTGAAGATGCCCGAGGACATCACACTCATGCCCATCTCCGACTGCAGATAGCCGGGCAGCCACGTCAGGAGCATCCACTGTGTATAGCCGGCACACCCGAGACCCAGAGACATGCCCCAGACCTTGCGCTGCTTGAGGATGTAGCCGAGGTTGGCCAGGGGATTGGGTCGAGGTGCGTCCTCGTCCTGAGCGCCGCCTTCGCGAATATAGGCAAGTTCCGAATCCTTGAGCTTGCCGAGGCGGTTCATCTCCTTGGGATCGCGGTACTTCCAGAAGAAGACGAAGACGTAGGCGAGGCTGAGGATGCCCATGGCCACGAATGCGCCCCGCCAGCCGAATGATACGACGGCCATGGCCACGAGTGGGAAGCCGATGACATTCGACAGTCGCTGGCCGGAGTCGAAGATCGCCGTCGCCGTCCCGCGTTCGGAGCGTGGGAACCAGTAGCCGGTGGCCTTCATCGCACCGGGGAAGATCGGCGATTCGGCCGTTCCGAGAACGATGCGGGCCAGAATGAGCAGACCGGTTCCGCTGATGATGGCGGTGAGGAAGCAGGAGACGCTCCACATGATCGTAGCGACCCTGAAGACCCACTTGATGCCGATCTTGTCGAGAAGCAGACCGGCCGGGATCTGCATGAGCACATACGACCAGCCGAAGCTGGAGAGGACGATGCCCATCTGACCTGCCGTGAGCCCGAAGTCCTCCCGAATGTGGCCCTCGGCCACCGCGATCGAACTGCGATCGATATAGTTGATCAGCACGCCGAAGAACAACAGGATCGCGATCGCCCACCGCATCTTGCCGATGCCCGATCGCTTGGGCTTCACTCCTGGAGTGTGGGTTTCCTGTGGATTGAACTTGAGCTCATCCGGGTCGGTGCCGGTCGGCTGGGCTTGAGGCTCCACGTTGAGTCCCTTCTCTGCTGAGTCTCGGTCGTCGATGAACGTGTGGTGGTGGGCTCTGAGGCGACCTCGCCCGAGATTCCACAATATGGAAACAGTATTTCGTTGGAACGAGGGCAATCTATAACTGCATTTGGCATCGTGTCAAGCATCCGCGTTGACTCATAGAAAACCTCCGCGTAACCCACATCGTTGCCTCAGATGAAATCCTCCGGGAACAGCGAGTCGTTGACTCATAAGAAAACCTCCGCCACCGGAGTGGCTCCAACACCCAGGCAGCAATGACGGGTACGCCTGATTTTCATGGAGTTGACAATGAAGCAACGACAAGCCGTGACGAAGAAGAAGGCCATCGCCTACAACAACGCCAATCGGGCCGGCAAATCCCGCATCCTTGACGAACTCGTCGATCTCACCGGATTCCACCGCGACTACGCCCGCACCGCGCTACGGCAGGCCCTGAAGCCCAAAGTCGTCAAGCCCAAACCAGGACGGGCACCGATCTACACTCCCGACCTGCTCCCATCCTTGATCACCTGCTGGGCCATCCTGCGGGCACCAGCTGGCAAGCTCATGGCCGCGATGTTGCCGACCCTGGTGCCGATGCTCCGGCGTGACAAGGAGCTGGCCATTACGGATGCCCAGGCCGATCTGCTGATGTCGATGAGCCCGGCCACGATCGATCGGAAACTCGCCGATGAACGCAAGAAGATGCTGCCCAGGGGTCGATCCCACACGAAACCCGGATCGTTACTGAAGTCCCAGATTCCGATCCGGACATGGGCCGAATGGGACGACGCTGTGCCCGGGTTCGTCGAAATCGATCTCGTGGGACACGAAGGTGGCAACGCATCCGGCGAGCACTGCTTTACCCTGACCGTGACCGACATCAGCACCGGATGGACAGTGAACCGGTCAGTGAAGAACAAGGCCGCCAAATGGGTCTTCGAAGCCCTTGAGCACGTGATGAGAGTCTTCCCCTTCCCCATCATCGGCATCGATTCCGACAATGGGTCGGAGTTCATCAACGAACACCTCTTGGCCTACTGCACCACCCACGAGATTACGTTCACCCGGTCCCGGTCAGGCAACAAGAACGACGGGGCCCATGTCGAGCAGAAGAACTGGGCCAGAGTCCGTGAACTTGTCGGCTACCTCCGCTACGACACCCCGGCTGAGCTCGAGTTGCTCAACGAGATTTGGGAACTCGACCGGATCTTCACCAATTATCTCTTGCCCCAGCAGAAACTGATTTCGAAGACCCGGCGCGGAGCGAAAGTCTCGAAGAAACACGATGCTGCGGCCACCCCACATCAACGAGCGATCCGGCACGAGAAGATGCGTAAACGCCCGATCATCGGCATGAACGCCGCATTCAAACGCATCAAACCAGGCGCCCTGTCCAGGAAGATCCTCGATCTGACCGGCAGGCTCGAGACCCTGTCGGTGGCGAAGAAGCCTGGCACGGTCAAGCCAGTGGTCAATCGGGCCTGGAATAACGGGTGAGCCTTCCGGAGGTTCCTATTTGAGGCAACGTATCCGTGTTCCCGGAGGTTTTCAATTGAGGCAACGATGTTTCTTTCCCGGAGGTATTGCAATGAGGCAACAGGGAATCGATTACTGGAAATGCCGCCGCTGATTGAGGCAAACTCTCAATCATTCGACACCTGAGGCATTATTTCAGGTGGGCGCCTGAGCTGCGTCGAAGTATGAACTGAATGTGATCGATTCACGTGTAAAGAAGACAAGCAGAAGTGTCCGATATACTGGAATCTAGAATTGAATGATTGAAGATCAGTGAATTCCGATCCGGTCGTCATCAGCAGCGAAGAAGTGAGCATTCGGGCGAACGTGACCGGACCAGCGGCACGATCCCACTGCTCCCATACACCACTGCTCCTATACTGGCTCGTGTGCCAGGGCTGCGGTCCCGGCGGCTGCCCGAGGACCCGGACCCAGCCGGCTCACGGAAATCTGGAGGTCATACGTGCCGATCACCTCGACGATCCTCGACGTCGCTGAGAACCATCCCGATCAGTTCGCCATCGTCGGCGGCGAAGACCGGCTGACCTACTCCGAACTCGTCGAGGATTCCCGCCGAATGTTCGCCGTCGTCGACGAACTGCATCGGGCGCACACCGACCCTCCGTCTCCCGCACCGGAGACCGACGGCATCCCGATCACCGCCATCAGCGTCACCTCTGCGTTCGAGACTTCGCGCATCATCGCCGGACTCGCAGGCTTCCGGGCCCTGTCCGCGACCATCGATCCGCGCTGGCCCCTGTCCCACCAGATCGGCGTCATCAACGCCACCGGGATCGGCGTCGTCATCAGTGACTCGCCCGCCCTCGCCGAGGCGCTCGCCGCCTCCGCCTGGACCGGTACGGTCATCAGCCTCGCCGACTTCCGCGCCCACGAAGCGTCCGTCATGGAGTCCGCGCCGCTGCCGAGTGTCCGCGACGAAGCCGAGCCCTTCCTCATGCTCTTCTCCTCAGGGACGACGAGCAACCCGAAGGCATTCATCAAGACCCGTCAGCAGTACCGGGACAATGTGGCCGTCTCCGCAGCCCACCTCGGGCCGCTGCCCGGAGTCGCGACCCTGGCGCCCGGACCGGTGTCCTACAGCCTCACGCTCTACGCCATCATCGAGAGCCTCGCGACCGGCGGCAGTGTGCACGTTGCCGACGAGTTCCACCCGATCACGATGGGTCGGCGCATCGCCGCAGAGAAGATCACCCGTGTCGTCGCGGTTCCAGCAGTGGTCCGAGCCCTCGCCGAGGCGGCCCGACGTGATCCCGAACGCTTCACCGGGCTCGACCTCGTCGTCACCGGGGGAGCCAACCTGCCCGCGAGCATCCGCGACCGCCTCGGCGAGATCCTCCCGGACACCCGGCTGATCAGCTATTACGGTGCCGCTGAGATCGGGTTCATCGGCGACAGCCGCGAGGGCGACGGCACCTGGATCACCATCTACCCCACGATCGGGGCGCAGATCCGGGCCGAGTCGGGATCGCAGGCCCCCGAGGGGGAACTCGGCACCTTGTGGATCCTGGCCGCGGCCTGCTCATACGGGTACGTCACCGGCACCACAGACGCGGTGCTGCGCGACGAGGACGGGTGGGCCACCGTCGCTGACCAGGGGCGGATCGAGAACGGGATGCTGCAGCTGGCGGGCCGGGCCGGGGACATTGCGATCACCGGCGGTCACAAGGTCTCCCTGCCCGAGGTCGAGCGGGCATACGAGACGTATGACAACCTCGGCGAGGTGTGCGCGATCGCCCTCGACGACTCCGCCTTGGGCAGCATCATCGTCCTCGTCATCGAAGGCAGTGCCGATGCGACGGAAGGCAGTGCCGATAAGGCTGCGCTCTTCGAGCATGCGCGTGCTCGGCTGGCACCGCAGTTCGTTCCCCGTCGGATCTACAGACTTCAGCGCCTGCCCAGGACGGTCGGCGGGAAGATTCGGCGTGCGGAAACCGTTGACCTCATCATGAGCGGACGGGGGCAGCGACTGTGAGAGAAGAACGCCGGGTCGTGATCACGGGGATGGGGGCGATCACCCCCAGCGGCAACGACGTCGACTCCCTCTGGGACTCCGTGGTCGCCGGCCGCAGCGCGATCGGCCGGCTCGAGGACGAGCAGTTCGCGGATCTGGCCGTGCGCATCGGCGGACAGGTCACAGACTTCGACGCCGAGGCTCTTCTGCCCCGAGCACTTGCTCGACGCCTCAGCCCCGTCCAGCATTGGGCCATCTCCGCAGCCGAGCAGGCCCTGGCACAGGCTGGCATTCCGACCCCGACTGCTGAGCCGAAGGCCGGCGCCGGTGCGAACTCCGACGTCGGCGGCTCCGAGGATCTTCCCTGGGACCGCTCCCGGGTCGCCGTCATCGCCGCCACCGGTTCCGGGCCCGTCGACGCCATGCAGGCCGCCACGCGTTCACTGCTCGAGGGAGGGCCGCGCTCGGTGCCCCTGGGCCTGGCGATCCACGGTGCACCCGATTCGGCCGCGGCACTGCTGAGCCAGCGCTTCGACTTCCGCGGGCCCGGACAGGGCGTCTCCGCCACCTGCGCGTCCGGGGCGATCGGTCTCGGCGAGGGCATGCGCCGGATCCGCCACGGTTACGCCGACGCCGTGCTCGTCGTCGGTATGGAGGACTGCCTCAACCCGGTCAACCTGGCCTCGAATGCGAACATGCGGGCGCTCGCCGCCGGCTACGAGGATGACCCGACCTCGGCCAGCCGCCCCTTCGACAGATCACGCTCCGGGTTCGTCATGAGCCAGGGAGCTGCGGCGATCCTCCTCGAATCCGAGGCCGGAGCCGCAGCACGGTCAGCCACCGTCTGTGCCGAACTCGCCGGTTTCGGCGCCGCCAGCGACGCCCACCACCCGACGAACCCGCACCCCGAGGGCCGCGGCGCCGCCTCGGCGGTCAGTGAAGCCCTGGCCGATGCCGGACTGGTTCCCGGAGACATCGATCACATCAACGCCCACGCCACCGGCACCCCCGCCGGGGATGCCGCGGAGCTCGCGGCCTTCGACGCTTCCCTCGGCTCGGTTGCGCATAAGATCCCGATCAGCGCCACGAAGTCATCCACCGGCCACCTCCTCGGCGCTTCCGGCGTGGTCGAAGCCATCCTCACCATCCGCACCTTGGCGCACCAGACGCTGCCGCCGACTCTCAACCTCGGCAACAGCGAATTCGACGGTTGGGACATCGTCACTGGTCAGGCCCGCGCAGTGGCACGTGAAGGCGTCGGCAGACCCCTCGATACCGTGCTGTCGACCTCTTTCGGCTTCGGCGGCCACAACGGCGCGATCGTGCTGAGACGGCCCCGCGCACTCAACCCCGCAAGCAAGGAGACATGATGACCGACCGTGAGACCCACCTCGGCGAGCTGGCTGAGAAGTACCTGCCCGGCGAGGTCCTTGAGCGCTTCCGTGGACGCGCAGGCGTCTACGACCGTGAGAACCGGTTTTTCGATGAGGACCTCGAGGAGCTGAAGTCGCTGGGATACCTCACGCTGTTCGTGCCCGATGCCTACGGTGGCCCGGGGCTGAGCCTGCATGAGGTCTCCCGTCTCCAGCAGCGGCTGGCCTCGGCGGCTCCGGCCACGGCGCTGGCGATCAACATGCACCTCATGTGCACCGGAGTCGTCAAGGCCCTCAACGACCGCGGCGACGCCTCCCTGAACTGGGTGTTCGAGGAGGTGATGGCCGGGGAGATCTTTGCCTTCGGCATCTCCGAACCCTCCAACGACTGGGTCATGCAGGGGTCGAACACGGTGGCCGAACCGATCTCAGACGGCGGCTACCTGCTCACCGGCGTGAAGATCTTCACTTCGCTCTCACCCGTGTGGACCAGGCTCATCGTCCACGGAGAGATCGCTTCCGATGAGGAGGGAATTGCCGGGCCCGACGCGGAGCAACCAGCCGAAGGTCAGTTGGTCTACGGCTTCATCGAACGTGGCGCCGAGGGCATCACGGTCTCCGACCACTGGGACGTCATGGGCATGCGGGCCTCGCAGTCGCGAGCGACGATCCTCGACCGAGTCTTCATGCGCCCCGAGCGCGTCTCGCGCACCATCCCGGCCGGCAAACACCCCGACCCGCTGACCTTCGCGATCACCAGCAACTTCCAGCTGCTCATCGCCTCTGTCTACGCGGGTGTGGCCGCCCGCGCGCTCGAACTCGGTGCCGCTGGGCTGAAGAAGCGCAGATCCGCAAAGGCCGGGGTCACCTTCGCCGAGGTGCCCGAGACTCGCGCACGCCTCGCCGACGCGCACCTCGACTACCTCGCCGTGCCCGCCATGCTCGATGCCTACACCAGGGACTTCGACGCACTCGTCGACCACGGGGGCGGCTGGCCATTGCGCCTGGTCGGAGCCCGGATCAAGGCCTCCGATGCGGCTAGGAGTGCGGCCGAGACGGCACTCATGTGCAGCGGCGGCAGCGGCTTCGACAATAGCCACGAACTTTCGCGCCTCTACCGGGATGCGACCGCCGGCCTGTTCCACCCGCCGAGCGCCGACGCAGCCCGTCCTATGTACGCGGCGGCTCTGCTCGACGAGTGACGTGACACCATGGTGAGTGAGTCATGACGAGGTGACTCAGCAACGCTGGGACGGAGCATCCGATGGAGGAGAGAACACCGACGATCGTGCGGGCAGACTCGATCGTGGCGCAGCAAGGCGTTTCACGGCAGGCGGGCAGCATCTCAGGGCCCGAGCCGGAAGCACTGGCGATCACCGGCGAGACCATCACCGCCACCGGATCACTGGCTGAGCTGCGCGACCGTCATCCCGGCGCCGAGGTGCTCGACTTCGGTGACACGACCATCATCCCCGGCCTCAACGACGCCCACAAGTTGTGGCGGTAGTAGCGATCAACCCCGGGCGACCATCCACACGAACAGCCAGGTGAGGATCGTGACGATGATTGTGTAGGTGATGATGAACGGCACGCCGAGGATGCGCGGCTCGACCGAGTTCGCGACGAATGGTGTGAGGAGGTAGCCGATGACCGGAATGATGAGGAAGAGCAATGAGAACCGCCGCCGAGGTGGCCTCGACGGTGACGAATCGTGAATCCGTGACATGCGTGACCTCTTCTCCCTCGAAACCTCCCCCGAGCGGACGGCGCCAGTGGGCGGACCGAGCCAGGTTAGTGGGGCGAGTCACGGAAAGTGAAGGTCGTTTCGAAGTGTGGAATCCGGGAGCTCGGACCTCCCGTCACGATGTGTGAACAAGGATAAGTCATACAAACACATACAATGACTGACAAGACATACAAAGACATACAAGAATGATTCCTCAAGGAGGCTGAAATGTCGCTCCCCTACGTCATCCCGCCATTGCCGAATGATCAGGATCAGCCTTCGCCATTCACTCCAACCTTCGGGCGCGTGCCGCCGGTCCTCGCTGATCGCCAATCCTTCATCAATGACTTCGCCTATGCTCTCGATTCAGGTCCCGGTTCTCAAGGTCGCGCAACGTTGATCACTGGGCAGAGGGGCGTCGGTAAAAGTGTCATGCTCAAGGTGTTCCGTGATGTCGCGGCCTCGAGGCAATGGATTTCGGTGCATTCGGACGCATCCCCCGGATTCATTCGTCGGATAGCCGAATCGCGGATTCCTGAAGTCATTGATCGAATGGATCTCAGCACGAAGACAAAGACGCGACTGACAGGTGTCAATCTGCCATTCGGCGGTGGAGGAGTGTCGACTAAGACCGAGACCACCAACCCCGTTGTCCGAGACTTCGAGCATCAATTGAACAAGATCCTCAAGCTGCTGGTCGAACACGGGACCGGATTGCTGATCACGTTGGATGAAGTGCACAAGGCGCAGTTGACTGAGATGCGAGAGCTGACAGGCACGATCGCGTATGCATTCAGCGAGGGAGCTCCGGTTGCCTTCGCTGCGGCTGGTCTTCCTGAGACGATCAACTCCTTGGTCAACGATGACATCTCCACCTATCTTCGACGCTCAGCGAGAGTCGAACTTGGAAGTCTCAGTGACGATGGGGTGCGGACGGGACTGCTGGCACCGATCGAAGATCATGGGAAACGCATCAGCGAGGCGGCGTTGAGCAAAGCCGCCGACGCGACGGGTCGCTACCCGTACCTTGTCCAGCTGATCGGCGATCAGGCGTGGAAGCGAGCTTCACGCCGAATTGCAATTACCGACGCCGATGTGGCTGCTGCCGTCGAAACATCGCGCGGAATGATGTTTGAACAGATACATGGGCCAACATTCGGCCAGTTGTCCGGGCGGGAGCATGAATTCATGGTGGCCATGAGTGCTGATGATGAAGACTCGGCGGTCAAAGATATTGCAACTCGAATGGAGATCAGCGGAAAGAACGCAAGCGTGTATCGCTTGAGGCTTCTGGCTCAGGGCGTCATCGAAGCTCCCGCGCGTGGCAAACTTCGCTTTGCGATTCCGTTCACCAGAGAATATCTTCGCAGTCGCTGATCACAGCTCCGGCAGCAGCGAGATCGGGTTCTCGATGCAGTCTGCGATGAAGGTGAGGAACTGGCTCGGCTCGGCCCCATCACAGGCGCGGTGGTCGAACACGAACGACAGGTACATGACCTTGCGGACGGTGAGCTCGCCGTCGACGACCCACGGACGGTCCTTGATCCGGCCGAGTCCGAGCATCGCGACCTCGGGCAGGTTGATGATCGGTGCGGAACCGTCGACGCCGAACACGCCGTAGTTGTTCAGTGTGAATGTGCCGCCGGTCAGCTCCTGAGAGCTGAACTTGCCGGTCGACGCCTTGCCGACGGTCTCGGATACGGAATCGCGCAGCTGTCGCAGACTCATCTGGTCGGCGCCGTGGACGACGGGCACCATGAGGCCCCGTGGCGTCTGCGCGGCCAGGCCGAGGTTGATGTCGCCGTGGGTGACGATCTCGCTGGCCTCGGTGTCGATCGAGGAGTTGATGATCGGGTACTTCTTCAGTCCCGCGATGACGAAGCGGGACACGAGCGAGAGCAGCGAGTACTTCTCCCCTGTCCTCGCCTCGAGGGCCCGTTTCGTGTCCAGCAGCTCGGTGGCGTCGACGTCGAGCCAGATCGTGGCCTCGGGGATCTCCTGCCGCGACTGCGTCAGACGTTCGGACACGACCTTGCGCAGCCCCGTGATCGGAGTCCGGGTATCGCGGTTGGTCGATTCTTCCCTCGCCGAGGTGGTGGTGCCGACACGGTCGCCACTTTCCAGGGCAGCATTGTTCGGGACCGCGGTCGTCGTGCCCGATTCGATGGCCTTGAGGACATCTGCCCTGGTGACGATGCCGCCTGGACCAGTGCCCGGGAGGTGCTTGGCGCTGAGTCCGTTGTCCTTCGCGAGCTTGCGCACGATGGGTGAAGACACCGGCGACACCAGCGCCTCGGCAGCAGGTTCGCGAGCAGTCTGGACCACGGGTTCGGCAGCAGCGTGGACTGGGGGTTCGGGCGCGGCGGCGGGGGGAGAGACCGGTGGCTCTGCAGCGTGAGCAGCCGTCGAGCCGCTGGTCTTCGCGCCGAAAGAGCGCTTCTTCGTCGATCGCGCCTTGGGCTCGGACGTTCCGTAGCCGATGAGGTTGGCACCACCGCTGTCGGAACCGGCACCGGAGTCGGTGTTCACGTCCGCACTCAAATCAGCGCCCACCTCGGCGACGGAGAGCAGGGCCTGACCTGCGGACACGGTGTCACCGGCGGAGGCATGCAGAGCCTCGATCCGTCCGGCGAACGGGCACGGCAGCTCGACGACGGACTTGGCGGACTCGACCTCGACGACCATCTGGTCGACGTGGACCTCGTCGCCGACGTCGACGAGCCAGCTGATGAGCTCGGCTTCGGTCAGCCCCTCACCCAGGTCGGGGAGGATGAAATCGCGGGCGCTCGTCGTGTGTGCGGACCCGTTGGAACCGGCGGTCCCGGTCGTGCTCGTCTCGGCGCTCATCACAGCTCCCAATCCCAGGATTCGAGGGCGTCGAGAATACGTTCGGCGGTCGGCAAGAAGTACTCCTCGAGCTTCGGAGACGGATAGGGGACATCAAACCCGGTGATCCGCAGGATCGGGGCCGACAGGTGGGTGAAGTTGGCCTCGGTGACCCGGGCGGCCACCTCGGCGCCGTATCCGCCGAACTGGGCGGCCTCATGGATGATCGCGGCACGGGAGGTCTTGCGCACCGATGCGGACACGGTCTCATCGTCGAAGGGCGAGAGCGACCGCAGATCGATGACCTCGATGGACAGTCCGTGCTCGGCGCCTTCCTCGGCCGCAGTCAGGGCTGTGCGCACGGTGGGGCCATAGGCCAGCAGGGTTGCGTCGCTGCCCTCGCGCACGACCTGCGCTCGGTCCATCGGGGCGGTCTGCACGGGCAGGCTGAGCTCGTCCTTCATCCAGTACCGAGACTTCGGTTCCATGAAGATCACGGGGTCGTCGGAGGCGATGGACTCGCGCAGCAGGGAGTAGGCGTCGGCCGGATTCGACGGGGTCAGGACGGTCAGACCCGGGGTCGAGATCCAGTAGGCCTCGGAGGAATCCGAGTGGTGTTCGACGCCGCCGATGTCTCCCGCGTAGGGGATGCGGATCGTGACCGGCAGGCTGACCTTGCCCTTCGTACGGTTGCGCATCTTCGCCACGTGGGACACGATCTGCTCGAACGCGGGGTAGGCGTAGGCGTCGAACTGCATCTCGACGACCGGGCGCATCCCGGCCATCGCCATGCCGATCGCGGTGCCGACGATCCCTGACTCTGCGAGCGGGGAGTCCCAGACGCGTTCGGGTCCGAATTCCTTGCGCAGGCCTTCGGTGACACGGAATACCCCGCCGAGGCGGCCGACGTCCTCACCGAAGACCAGGACGTTCTCGTCTTCGGTCAGGCTGTCGCGCAGGGCCTGGTTGAGTGCCTTCGTCATCGTCACCGAGGTCGGTGCCGGGGTCTCATCTGCTGTGGTCGCAGCCGTGACGGTCATGACTGTGCCGCCGCTGCCAGTTCAGCCTCGAGCTGTTCCTGCTGTGCGGCGAGGTTCGCACGCGGGTTCGCATAGACATAGGCGAAGAGCTCGGTGGGGTCGACCTCGGCTTCGGTGTTCATGGCGTCGCGGACCGAGGTGGCAAGCTCTTCCGCACTCGCCGTGATCTCGGCGGCGACGTCATCGTCGAGGACGCCCGCTGTACGCAGGTGCTTCTCGAGACGGTCGATGGGATCGAACTGCTTCCAGTGCTCGACCTCCTCGGAGTCACGGTACTTCGTGGGATCGTCGGAGTTCGTGTGCGACTCCATCCGGTAGGTCAGGCATTCGATGAGGGTGGGGCCCTCACCGTTGCGGGCGCGTTCGAGGGCCGCGGTGACCGCGGCGAACACGGCCGCGATGTCGTTGCCGTCGACGCGGATGCCGGGCATGCCGTAGCCGGCGGCCCGGTCGGCGAGCATCGTGGCGTTCGCCTGTTCGCGCAGCGGAGTCGAGATCGCGTACTGATTGTTCGCCAGTACGAAGACGGTCGGGGTCTGCCACACTGAGGCGAAGTTGAAGGCCTCGTGAGTATCGCCCTCGCTGCTGGCGCCGTCGCCGAGGAAGGTCAGAGTGCAGGCATCCTCGCCCTTGAGTTTGGCGGCCATGGCGTATCCGGTCGCATGCAGGGTCTGCGTGGCCAGCGGTGTCGATGCAGGTGAGGTGTGGTATTCGTTCGGGTCGAACCCGCAGTGCCAGTCACCGCGGAAGGCCGAGAGGATCTCGGTCACGGGGACCCCGCGGGTCAGCAGTGAGGCGGAGTCGCGGTAGGTGGGGAAGAGCCAGTCACTCGGTGCCAGTGCGGTGGTGGCACCGACCTCGATGGCTTCCTGTCCGGCGGCCGAGGGGTAGGTTGCCAGCCGTCCCTGCCTGGTCAGGTGGGTGACCTGAGCCTCGAAGCGACGGACCTGGACCATCTTCTGGTACAGGCCCAGGAGCGTGCTATCGCTCGGAATTCTCAGTCCATCGGTCGGGACATCGGTCGGCTGTCCGTCCGCGCCGATGAAGCTGACGGGCTCCAGCTGGGGCAGTGCGCGGCGAGTGGTGGGAACGTCAATGGTCATGACCCCATGGTGTCGTGACCCGCATCACCGATCCAGGGTCTGCGAGAAGGTTCGGACGGGGCGTGCGTTTGTGTTGGGAAGAGTGGACGAAGTGCCGGTGACGGTAGTTCCGGGCGGACGTTTGGCCCTCAGATTTCGCCCCAGCGATAGCCGCGCGAGGTGAACGCCTCGGCGACCTTGTCCTTCTTTCCTTCGACGTCACCCTTGTAGGCCTGATGTCCGCCCTCGGTGAGTATGGTCAGCTTGCCGCCGTCGAAATAGGCGGTGGAGAAGGCGGTCCGAGAAATCCGCAGCGGGTGGTCATCACTCCTGCCGACGACGATCTCGTCATCGCCGACGAGCAGCGGAGTGGTCGACGCGCTGATGACGAGTGTGGCGATGACGCCGAGGGCGGCCCCGATGATCGGGCGGACGGCGACGACCCAGGCTTGATCGAACTTGCTCAGCTTCTCGATGGCCTCTCCGAAGGGGATCGGGAACTTCGTCGCGAACGTGCCCAGCGCCGGCAGGAAGAATCCGAGGGCGACGCCGATGCTGACGCAGACGGCACCGATGACCAGGACATCGGCCCGGCCGAGTCTGAACACCGAGGCACCGTCGTTGCCGACGGCATTCGTCCCGGTGGCACGGTTTGTCTCCGTGGCGCAGTTGTTCTCGATGTGGTCGGCTCTGTGTTCGCTGTCGTTCATGGTTCCCTCTAACCTTGCCGCGGCGAATGTCGATGGAGCCTCGAGCATTCGCTGCCACTGTCATTGGCTCTTGTGGTATATGATTGTACCAAAGTGGAACAAGAGTGTTCCAGTATGGTGTCGATCGGGCATGATTGGCAGCAGAAGACTGTTTGGTCCATGAAGCTGATCGGGCATAAGAAGGGGAGGCGCTGATGAATTCATCCGGAGGCGGTATGCGTCGATTGGGGAGAGATGCTCTGGTCTCCGAGTCGATGACCGTGCTCGCCGAGAAGCCCGGGGCCTCGATGATCGATATTGCGAGCGCCATCGGCGTCGGGCGGACCACCCTCTACCGGCACTTCGGTGACCGGGAGGCCCTGATCGCCGAGGTGGCGCGGCAGGGGGCGCGCAAGTTCACTGCCGCCCTGATGGACGCCCGCCCCCACCTCGGTCCGGGTCTCGATGCCGTCGAGCGGGCGTGTGCCCAGCTGTTCACCGTTCCCGATGTCCTCACCCTCATGTTCGCCGACAAACCGATCATCACGGATGACACCTTTGCCGAGGTGGAGCGCGAGCATGCAGGCTCGCCGCCCGAGGAGGGAGATCCGGTGGAGGCGATGATCCGCAGGGGGCAGGCCGATGGCTCCATCGCCGGTGACGTGCCGGTCGTCTGGGCGGCGATGTACGTCTTCCTGACGATCGGCTCCGGGCACCTGTTCGATGTGACCACCCGATCCGGACCGGGGGGCGCGGAAAGCCGCGGAGCTGCCCTCGAACTGACGATCCGCGCAATCAGGAAGACATTGAGTGCACCGGAGGACCACCTCGGCGGAGGTGGTTGTTCCTCGGCAATGACTTAGGTTAGGCTGACCTATGAGAATGTGGGAATGATCGTGTTTCTGAAGGCAGTTGACACACCTGCTTGATGTTGCGAGTCCGCAATCTCGACGTTTCATCCGTCAGGAAATCCTCGGAGCTGAATTCACGTCGCGTACGTCCCGACTGCAGGTATTGCCGATTGTCCTGCGTGAGGCGGTGATCAGGTGTGGATTCGGCTCCGAGGGTGTGCTGGTGAGCGGGTCAGTGGCCCGAGCCGGGGCGGTGTCCTTCCGCCTCGTCGAGGATGAGCAGCGAACGGGAGGACACGACTCCGGGAACTTCGTGGATCCTGCGCAGAATGACTTGCGACAGCGCCGTGTTGTCCGGGGCGTTGACGGTGACCAGGGCGTCGATGTCGCCGCTGACGGCCTGCACCTTCTCAACGAACGGCAGTTCGGCGAGTAAGTCCCTGACTTCGGGCCAGGGCTTGTCGCCGATCTTGACGACGACCACCGCGGTCACGGTCATACCGAGGGCGCTGCGATCCACCTCGGCGGTGAATTTCCTGATCGCGCCCGACTCGATCAGAACTGAGAAGCGCTTGTGGGCGGCCGACCGGGAGATGTGCACTCGCTCGGCCAATTGACGGACACTCAGACGCGAGTCGTCGACGAGCGCGGCGATGATGCTGCGGTCGATATCGTCGAGGTCGAATGCCACAGGCGCTCCTTCAACATTGATGCCGGCGTCAGACTCGTCGACTCAGGGTCAGTGCCTGGTCACGGTCGGTGTCTCCATTCTAGGCCCCCGGCGATCGTCGCGCTTCTCGCGGCGAACGGCAGATCAGCTGCGCGGCCTCGCCGATCGGATCTGCGTCTTCTCTGCGTCTTCACGATCGCCCTCCGCATGTGAGGACGCCTTCTCGGCATATGAATATGACGTCCTATGGATATAATCTGTTCGAACGTTCGTACAATAGGCATGTTAGCTATCGCACACAGCACGTAAGATATCTGACTGAGTACTTTTCCCGGTTCCGTCATGGACCCGGGTGTCGGACGAGAACGTGCTGACTGTAGATTATGAGGCAGAAGTCTCATCTGCAGATGAATTGCCCCATGGAATAGGAGTCATCCTTGAAGATCGCGGTGTTGGTCAAAGAGGTCCCGGATACATACGGGGATCGGAAACTGAATTTGGAGACCGGTTTGGCGGATCGTTCCGCCTCGGAAGCGGTCCTCGACGAAATCGGCGAGCGTGCCCTCGAAGTCGCTCTCTCCTACAAGGACGGCAGCGACGGCACCGAGGTGAGCGTGATCTCGATGGCACCCGACACCGCGACGGCCACGATCCGCAAGGGCCTGGCCATGGGCGCGGACAACGCAGTGCACGTGTCGGACGAGGAGCTCCTCGGTGCCGACCTCGGTCTCACCGCCGAAGTTCTCGCGGCAGCCATTCGTCGTGGCGGGTTCGACCTCGTCATCACCGGCAACGTCTCCACCGACGGCAATGGCGGAATGATGCCCGCCATGCTCGCCGAGCACCTCGACTTCCCGCACGTGACCGGCCTGAGCGCGGTTGAGATCAGCGACGACAAGGTCGCAGGAACCCGCGGAGTCGAGAGCGGCAAGCAGGAAGTCAATGCACAGCTTCCAGCCGTCATCTCCATCACCGAGGCGCTTCCCGAAGCCCGGTTCCCGAACTTCAAGGGCATCATGGCAGCGAAGAAGAAGCCCTTCGAAGTCATCACCCTGTCCGACCTCGAGGTCGATGCCAACGATCAGTCCACCGCACGATCGATCATGGTCACGGTGGCGGAGAAACCGCCGCGTGAAGCCGGAGAGAAGATCGTCGACGAAGGGAACGGTGGAGCCGAGCTCGCCGAATTCCTCATCAAGAACCGCTTGGCCTAAGGAGAGTCGATATGTCCGAATTCCCACAAGACTCCATTCTCGCCGTCCTCACCGCCGACTCCGAAGGCCAGCTGGAGAAGCCCTCCGCTGAGCTGCTCGGCGGCGCCGGTGAGATCGGTTCACCTGTCGCACTGGTACTGGCACCGGCCGGTCAGGGCGAGGCTGCTGCTGAGCAGGCCGCATCCTTCGGCGCCGTCCAGTCACTCATCGCCGAGGTTCCTGAGGGCAATTCTGCACTCGGAACCTTCGCCGTCGACGCTCTGAGCGCGGCGAGCGACCTGGCCGCACCCGACGCCATCCTCATCTCGCACTCGATCGATGGCAGGGACGTCGCCGGACGTTTCGCAGTCCGGTCCGGTTCGGCCGTGTCCGTCGACGCCCTCGGCGTCGAGCGCGACAGCGAAGGCATCGTGGCCAACCACTCCGTCTACGGCGGCGGCTACACCGCATCCTCGGCACCGACCTTCGGCGCTCCCGTCATCACGATTCGCCAGGGATCCATCGAGACCCGCGGCGAGGCCCAGTCCGCGAACTCCCAGGCCCTCGAGGTTGCCGATTCCGGTAAGCGCTCGGCGCAGATCGAATCGTTCGAAGCCGTCGTCGAGACATCTTCGCGTCCCGAACTGCGTGGGGCCTCGAAGGTCGTCTCCGGTGGCCGCGGTGTCGGCTCGGAGGAGTCCTTTGAGCTCGTCGGCGAACTCGCCGATGTGCTCGGTGCCGCTGTCGGTGCCTCGCGTGCGGCCGTCGACGCCGGATACATCGCCCAGTCCCACCAGGTCGGACAGACCGGCGTCTCCGTGTCGCCGCAGCTCTATGTCGCCCTCGGCATCTCCGGCGCGATCCAGCACAAGGCCGGCATGCAGACGTCGAAGACCATCGTTGCTGTGAACAAGGACGGCGAAGCGCCGATCTTCGACATCGCCGATTACGGCGTCGTCGGCGACCTGTTCAAGATCGTGCCGCAGTCGATCGAGACCTTGAAAGAGAACAAGTCCTGATATGGCCACGTATTCCAGTTCGCTGCGCTCGGGCCTGCCCAGAGTTGAGGGCGGTGAGCCATGGCCCCCAGAGGGTGTCATCGGCGAGCCGGTCGAGCCGGGCACTTCCCCTGTCTCGGTTGAGCCGGCCGACTCGGTTGAATCGGTAGACACCGCCGAGCAGGTCGAGGCCGAGCAGCCCGTTGCAACCGAGCAATCCGCCGAGGCTGAAGAGCCGACCGATGCCGCCGAGGCTGACGCCCCCGGAGAGTCAGAAGGCGCCGATGAGTCCGGCTCCCTCGCTGCCGGTGCCGGCGTGGGTGCGGCCGGTGTCGCTGCCGGCGCAGCGGCTGGAACAGTGGCCGCCGCATCCGATTCGGATGCGGTCTCAGATGAAGGTGCCGAGCAGCCGTCCGCTTCGGATTCAGTCTCCGCGCAGTCGTCCGCTCCTGCCGCGGAGGCGAGCAGTGAGGTTCCGCTGCGCCGTGGTCTGCCCCGCGTTGCCGGTGGCGACCCTTGGCCACCCGAGGGCCTCGCGCCTGCAGGCGTGAAGGCTCCATCGAGTTCGGAAGCTGTCTCAGCACCCTCCGAGGGTGGGCCCGCTCAGGTCGACTCGGATTCCTCGTCTGTCGCTCCGGCTGCTGCCGGTGCCGCAGGTGCGGGAGCTGCGGGGGCTGCGGCCGCTGGTGCCGCTGTCGCGTCCACCGTCGACGCTGAGGACGCGCCTGCATCCGAAGCACCCGCGGAAGCTGCCCCTGCTGAGGCTGCCCCGGCGGCTGAGCCTGCCCCTGCCGGGGATGTTCCGCTGCGCCGTGGTCTGCCCCGCGTTGCCGGTGGCGACCCCTGGCCGCCGGAGGGCCTAGCCCCTGCAGGTGCAAAGGCTGCCTCGGCACCGTCGACATCTTCGGCCGCGCCCACAGCCTCGACTCCACCTGCCGGTGAGGGTGCTCCTGCAGCCGAGGGTGCTGCGGGTTCGAGCACATCCGAAGGTGGAGAAGCTCCAGCCGCAGGTGATGCGTCCACGGATACCGACAAGTCAGCGGCAGCCCCGGCCGCCGCTGCGACGGCCGGCGCTGCTGGTGCCGCCGTCGGTGCTGCTGCGGCCTCCGGGAAGAAACCATCGGGTGAGCTCAGCGATACACCTCTGCGCCGCGGACTGCCTCGCGCGGCTGGCGGAGATCCATGGCCTCCAGAAGGCTTCGCTCCGGCATCAGCCGGTGCCGCTCCGGCTGCAGAAAATGATTCTTCTGCCGACTCTTCCTCGGCCGCTCCAGTGGCAGCCGCGGGAGCAGGCGCTGCCGTCGGCACCGGTGCAGCCGGTGCCGCTGTGGCAGCCTCGAGCTCGGACGAGAAGGCCGCATCCGACGAAAAGGCCGCGGCCGACGAGAAGCCAGCGACCACCTCGGCAGAATCGACTTCGACGAGATCCGGACTGCCGAAGTCAACGGGGCCTGCGCAGAGGAAGCCGATGGGCAAACCCGCCGCCAAGGCGACGGACAAGCCAACTGCGAAGCCCGCAGCGAAACCGGTAGACAAGCCTGCCGCGAAGACGAGCGCCGCACCTGCCAAGAAAGCGGAATCGCCTGCTGCCAAATCCTCGGCAACGGCCGCCTCGGCGAAACCGTCGGCAACGTCCGCGAAGAAGAAGGAACCGACGATGATCGGTTCGAAGTCCGTGGGCCAGTGGGCGAAGCTCGGCGGCCTCGGACTCGGTGCCCTCATCGTCGTTGCCGGAATCCTCGTCCTCGCCGCCCGTGGGCTCACGACTCTGCCAGGTGTGCCCGAGTTCCTTGAGCGCTACCCGGGCGAGTACCATCTGCCCGCGTTCGTCGATGACGGATTCCCCGGCTGGGCGAGGTGGACGCACTTCCTCAACGTCTTCTTCATGGTCCTCATCATCCGCTCCGGCCTGCAGGTCCGTCATCAGCAGAAGCCGCCGGCCTTCTACACCCCGAAGAAGGGTGGCAAGAAGGTCAGCATCAACCTGTGGTTCCACACGGGCATCGATCTGCTGTGGCTGGCCAACGGCGTCATCTTCGTCGTCCTGCTGTTCATCTCCGGACATTGGGCGCGCATCGTGCCCACGAGTTGGGAAGTCTTCCCGAACGCCGTCTCGGCAATGCTGCAGTACGCAATGTTGGATTGGCCGGCAGAGGACGGGTGGGTCAACTACAACTCGCTCCAGCAGCTGATGTACTTCATCGTTGTGTTCATCGCGGCCCCGTTGGCTGCGATCACGGGTGTGCGGATGAGCGAATGGTGGCCGAAGGACGCCACCAAGCTCAACAAGTTCTACCCGGCGCCGCTGGCTCGCGCGATCCACTTCCCGACGATGATCTTCTTCGTCGTGTTCATCCTCATCCACGTGTTCCTCGTGTTCACGACGGGTATCCTGCAGAACCTCAACCACATGTACGGGGGTTCGGATGCTCTGAACTGGGTCGGATTCACCTGGTTCGTGGTGTCGTTGGCAGTCATCGCGGGTGGCTGGTTCGCCGCCAGACCGATGCTGTTGGCACCGATCGCGAATATGTTCGGTCGCGTGTCGAGCCGGTAGATCTCGGCTCGTAGGCATCCGGCAGCGGATCACCGAAGCCCCCGTAGGATCATTCGATCCTGCGGGGGCTTCGTCGTATCCCTCTGTTGGGCGGCGGTCAGTACGGTCAGCCAACGGTCGGCAAGTTCAGGCAAGTTCAGGCAACGGTCGGTAAGTTCAGCCAAGGGTCGGCAAGTTCTCATCGATCGAGAGCGAAGAATCGATCAGGGCTTGCCGACTGTTGGGCACCTTGTTGGGCGGCGGATCCCCTTCAGTGCAGGGCGGCTCGCAGAGTCTTGTCGAACTCGCGGACATGTTCGGCCGCGTGGGCCTCGACGGCTGATTCCTTGCCCTCAAGGATCGCCTCGAGCAGATCGATGTGCTCGCGAATATGGCCGATGAGGTCGGGAATGCGAGGGATGACGAGGCACCAGATCCTCGTCGCCAGATCATCGAGGCGGACGAGAGTCTCCATGAGATGCGGGTTGTCGACCGAGCTGTAGATGAGGCGATGGACCTCGAGGTCGCGCTCCACGAGGGCGCGTGGTTCGTCGGTCTCCTTCAGTTCCCGCAGATCAGCGATCGTCGCTTCGAACTCTCGACAGCGCTCGGGGGTGATATTGCGGGCGGCTTTGCGGGCGGCGATGGGCTCGAGGACCTCACGCATCTCGGAGATCGTCGACAGATCCTTGAGATCGATGTTGCTCGCGAAGGTTCCGCGTCGCGAGTAGGAGACGACGAGGTGGTCACTCTCCAGCCGCTTGAGCGCTTCCCTGATGGGGGTCCGCCCGACGTCGAGCTCGGCGCTCAGGCCCGCCTCGTTGATGGGGTCACCGGGGGCGATGTCGAGCATGATGAGGCGGTGGCGGAGGATCTCGTAGGCACGCTCGGCCAGAGACATCTTCTGCGACACCGCATCGGCCGACGAATCCATTTTCACACTCCTGAGATCACCTATTGCGCATGTGCTTTTCCTCGTCATAGACTACAGGAACACACCTGATATATTAGTTGATGATCAAACGGTCGAAGGAGATCGCATGGCCGACCAACTCCCCGAACACCCGGACTTCCTGTGGCGCAACCCGGAACCGAAGAAGTCCTACGAGGCCGTCATCATCGGCGGCGGCGGCCACGGTCTCGCGACGGCCTACTACCTCGCGAAGGACCACGGCATGACGAACATCGCCATCCTCGAACGCGGATGGCTGGCCGGGGGCAACATGGCCCGCAACACGACGATCATCCGCTCGAACTACCTCTGGGACGAGTCCGCCGCGATGTACGAGAAGTCCCTCAAACTCTGGGAGCAGCTGCCCGAGGAACTCGACTACGACTTCCTGTTCTCCCAGCGCGGAGTCCTCAACCTCGCCCACACCCTGCAGGATGTGCGTGAGTCCCAGAGGCGTGTGAATGCGAACGCGCTCAACGGCGTCGATGCCGAATGGCTCGACCCCGAGCAGGTCAAGGAAGTCTGCCCGATCATCAACATCGGCGACGACCTACGCTACCCGGTCATGGGCGGGACCTACCAGCCGCGTGCCGGCATCGCCAAGCATGACCACGTCGCCTGGGCCTTCGCCCGCAAGTGTGACGAAATGGGCGTCGACATCATCCAGAACTGCGAAGTCACCGGCATCGAACGCATCGGCGACAAGGTCGTCGGAGTCGAGACCAATCGCGGCAACATCGCCACCGAGAAGGTGGCCATGTGCGTGGCCGGCGACTCCTCGGTCCTGGCCGACATGGCCGGGATCCGACTGCCGATCCAGTCCCATCCGCTGCAGGCGCTGGTGTCCGAACTCTTCGAACCCGTCCACCCAACCGTCGTGATGTCCAACCACGTCCACGTTTACGTCTCCCAGGCGCACAAGGGCGAACTCGTCATGGGCGCCGGAGTCGACTCGTACAACGGATACGGACAACGAGGCGGCTTCCACGTCATCGAAGAGCAGCTCGCCGCCGCGGTCGAACTCTTCCCGATCTTCGCCCGCGCCCATGTGCTGCGCACCTGGGGTGGAATTGTCGACGTCACCCTCGACGCCTCACCGATCGTGTCGAAGACCGAGGTCGCAGGACTCTACGCCAACTGCGGATGGGGCACCGGAGGCTTCAAGGGAACACCTGCCGCTGGCTTCACCTTCGCCCACACCATCGCGAACGACGAACCGCACCCGCTCAACGCCCCCTACGCGCTCGACCGGTTCGAAACCGGCCACCTCATCGACGAGCACGGCGCAGCCGCCGTGGCCCACTGACCGGATCGACTCAGGAAGGACGACCATGCTTCTCATCGACTGCCCGCACTGCGGGCCACGCGACGAAACCGAATTCCACTACGGCGGGCAGGCCCACGTTGCCTACCCGGCCGACCCCCACGCACTGAGCGACCGGGAGTGGGCCGAGTTCCTCTTCTATCGCGACAACGACCGCGGCCTCTATGCCGAGAGGTGGAGCCACAGCCTCGGCTGCCGCAAGTGGTTCAACGCCATCCGCGACACCGTGACCTATGACTTCACGGCCATCTATCCCATGGGCCAGGCCCGACCCGACACCGCCGAGGCTGCTCCACAGGCCTCAGCAATCGCCGAGGCCGACCCACAGCCCCATCCCACCGCCGGTTTCGAAGGAGCGGTCCGATGACGCACTCCGCTCGTCCTTCCGGTTCGACTCACCTGTCCGGTCCGACTCGCCTCGACCACGCGACCGGCATCGACCGGTCGCGCCACATCTCCTTCAGCGTCGACGGCCAGCAGCACACAGGCTTCGCCGGTGACACCATCGCCAGTGCGCTCATCGCCTCCGGCCGCATCGACTGCGGAGCCTCGACGTACCTGGGACGGTCCCGCGGGATCCTCAGCGCCGGCATCGAAGAGTCGAATGCCCTGGTCCGGGTCAAGGGACGTATCCCCGGCGATGTCAGCGAATCCATGCTGCCCGCCACCCGCGTGCCCATCACCGAGGGCCTCGAGGCCGATTACCTCTCGGGCTTGGGCATCCTCGACCCCGGTCAGGACGAACTCGTCTACGAGCACAAGCACATCCATGTCGACGTCCTCATCGTCGGTGCCGGACCCGCCGGTCTGGCCGCCGCCCGGGAGGCCGGGAAGTCAGGCGCCAGGACGCTCCTGCTCGACGACCGGTCCGCTCCCGGTGGCTCGCTGCTCTCCAGCCCGGGACGCAGTGTCGAGGGAGCCCTCGACGAGTCCATCGACGAGGTGCCCGCCCCCGAGTGGATCGAGGCCACCGTCAACGGCTTCGCCGAGGCGGAGGAAATCACGTACCGTCCGAACACGACCGTCTTCGGCAGCTATGATTCGAACTTCTTCGTCGCCCTCGAAGACCGGACACGCGAACTCGTCGAAACCGAGGGCACGGGCTCCGGCGCGAGCGCGGGCTCTGCCGACAGCGACCGGGACGACACCGCCTCCCGCGCGGGCACCCGGCAGCGGGTGTGGCACATCCGGGCCAAGCAGGTCGTGCTCGCCACGGGAGCCCATGAGCGCCCCATCGTGTTCGCCGACAACGACCGACCGGGCATCATGCTCGCTTCGGCCGTGAGAACCTACCTCAACCGCTTCGGCGTCGCCGCGGGTCAGCGCATCGCGATCGCGGCGACGAACGATTCGGCCTACGAACTGCTGGCCGATCTGCACGCGGCCGGAATCGACGTTCCGGCGATCATCGACTCCCGGGCCACCGCCTCGGCGATGGCCGAGAGAGTCGTCGACACGACGGGAACCCGACTCATCCTCGGCTCCACGGTCACCGGCACCGCAGGCGAGGGCCCGGCGGGGCGCATCAGCCGGGTCACCGTCGCAGCCCTCGATGAGGACGCTGTGGCGGCCGGTCACGGCGAAGACATCGACGTCGACCTGCTCGCTGTGGCCGGAGGGTTCTCCCCGGTCATCCACCTGCACGGACAGCGCAGAGGGCCAATCGTCTGGCGGGCCGACATCGCCGCCTTCGTCCCGAAGACACCGGTGCGCGACCAGTTCACCGTCGGCGCGATCAATGGTGACTACTCCCTCGAAGCGGCTCTCAAAGACGGTGCCGAGGCGGGCAATGCCGCAGCCAACCGCTCCGGCTTCGCCGCCGCGCTCACCGTTCCCAAGGCCGCGGCGATGACCTTTGCACCGGCGCGCCCACTGTGGCTGGTCACCTCGGCCGAGGACGATCACACGGCGCTGACCACGCACTTCATCGACTTTCAGCGCGATCAGAGCGTGGCGGACGTGCAGCGGGCGATGAACGCAGGCATGCGCTCGGTCGAGCACATCAAGCGCTACACCTCGATCTCTACAGGAGGCGACCAGGGCAAGACGAGTGCGGTCAATGCCATCGGCGCGATCACCAGCATCCTCGGCGAGACCGACCTGGGCTCGGTCGGGCACACGACCTTCCGCGCTCCCTTCGCCCCGGTGCCCTTCGCAGCATTGGCCGGCCGGCGGAAGGGCGAGCTGTTCGATCCGGCGCGCATCACCGCGATCCACCCCTGGCACGTGGCCCACGGAGCCGAGTTCGAAGACGTCGGAGGGTGGAAGCGGCCCTGGTACTACCCCCGCCCGGGCGAGGACATGGAGGCAGCGGTGCTGCGCGAGGGCAAGGCCGTGCGCGAATCGGTCGGCTTCCAGGACGCCTCGACGCTGGGCAAGATCGAGATCCGCGGCACCGACGCCGGCGAGTTCCTCGGCCAGATCTACACGAACGGCTTCAAGAAACTGGGGGTCGGCAAGGGCCGCTACGGTCTCATGTGCACACCCGACGGCATGATCTTCGACGACGGCGTCACCCTGCGCGTGGCCGAGGACCGCTACCTCATGACCACGACCACCGGCGGTGCCGCGACCGTCCTCGAATGGCTCGAGGAATGGCACCAGACCGAATGGCCGCATCTCGACGTTGTCTTCACCTCGGTGACGGAGCAGTGGTCGACCGTCGCGGTCGCCGGCCCCAGGTCGCGAGACGTCATCGCCAAGATCGCCCCGAACCTCGACGTGTCCAATGAGAACTTCGAGTTCATGGGCTTCCGCGAGACGACCCTGGCGGGCGGGATCCCGGCGCGCATCTGCCGGATCTCCTTCTCCGGTGAGCTGGCCTTCGAGGTCAATGTCGAGAACTACTACGGCCTGGCCGTGTGGGAGGCCGTCGCCGAGGCGGGGGCCGAGTTCGACATCACCCCCTACGGCACCGAGGTCATGCACGTCCTGCGTGCCGAGAAGGGTTTCATCATCGTCGGTCAGGACACCGACGGGACCGTGACCCCGCAGGATGCGGGCATGGAGTGGATCGTCTCGAAGTTCAAGGACTTCATCGGCAAACGCTCATACTCACGGATCGACACGGCCCGCGAGGACCGCAAACACCTCGTCGGGGTCCTTCCCGTCGACGGCACGACCCGGCTGGCCGAAGGTGCGCAGCTCATCACCTCGGGCACCCCGGTGACTCCGGAGGCCGGGCCTGTGCCGATGATCGGCCACGTCACCTCCTCCTACATGTCGCCGAGCCTCGATCGCCCGATCGGTCTCGCCTTCGTCGAGAACGGCCGGAACCGGACGGGTGAGATCATCCAATCCCCGGTTGCAGGCAGCCTCGTCGACGTCGAGATCACCTCGCCCGTCTTCTACGATCCAGAAGGGAACCGCCGTGATGGCTGACACCACCCACACCACCGAGCATCGCCAGAGACAGCTGCGCACCGTCGAGTCCTCCGCCGAGGCGCTCGATGCCCTCCGCGTCTCTCCCGGAGCCCACCTCGCCGAGGAGATGGCCACGGCCACCAAGGCCGGCGCAGACGCCGTGGGGCTGCGGGAACGAGTCTTCGCCGTCCAGCTCGGGCTGCGTTGTACGCCGCGAACCGCCTCGGCCGAGGCGCTCGAGTCTGCTCTCGGGATCACCTTGCCCACGCAGATCGGCGAGGTCACCGGTGACGAAGCGGGACTGTATGCGCTCTGGCTGAGTCCCGATGAGTTCCTCGTCGTCGACGTCTCCCGGCGTCAGCGGCCCGGAGAGACCCTCGTCGCCGAGGCCTCCCTCGAGGGGCTACCGGGACAGGCTGTGGATCTGTCAGCGAACCGCACGATCCTCGAACTGACCGGGTCGAAGGCCCGTGAGGTCCTTGAGAAGAGCGTCCGCACCGACCTCCACCCGCGGGCCTTCGGCGTCAGCACGGCGATCTCGACCCAGCTGGGGACGGTGCCGGTCATCCTGCACCACTCCGCAGCGCTCGAATACCGCGTCTATCCGCGGGCGAGCTTCGCGGACTTCACGGTCCGCTGGCTGCTCGACGGAATGGCGGAGTTCCTCATCGACGGAGGTGCCGCGGACCTCGCCGGCAGCACGAGTGCCATCGGCACCGCGAGTGCCGAGGCCGAGAGCAGGCACTGATGGCACTCGGTGTTCTCGACCTCTTCTCCATCGGCCACGGCTCCGACTCCGCAGTGCTGGCCGGGCTGTCGGGTCACGAACCCGAGACCCTCGACCCGGACATCGTGGCACCGTTGGTGACCGAGGTGAGAGCGCAGAGCTCGCTCAACCTCGGCGGGCGGAGGCCGATCGCCTTCGACCCGGAGACCGACATGGTCCTGCATCTGCGCGAATCGCTGCCCGGTCATCCCAACGGGATGCGGCTGAGCGCCGAGGTGGCCGGCTCCGTGATCGAACGCGACTACTATTCGATCGGGGGCGGCTTCGTCGTCACCGAGGACGAGATGGGAGGCGAATCCGACGTCTCACGCGACCGCTTCCATTTCTCGTCGGCCGATGAGCTGTTGGCGCTCTGCCGGGACAACGAGCTGAGTATCGCCGAGCTCATAGCGCTCAATGAGCGGCAGCGACAGGACGAGAGCGAACTGCGTAAGCAGCTGCTCGAGATCTGGGCCGTCATGCGCGAATGCGTCGACAACGGGTGTTCGCGCACCGAGGAGCAGCTTCCGGGCGGGCTGAAGGTGCGCAGGCGCGCGCCGGAGCTTCGGTCACGGCTCGAAGACGCCGAGTACCGGGCGACCGGGTCCCTCGACGCCCTCGAATGGGTCAACCTGTACGCGCTGGCCGTCAATGAGGAGAACGCCTCCGGAGGCCGAATCGTCACCGCTCCGACGAACGGTGCCGCGGGGATCATCCCGGCTGTGCTGCACTACATGGACCGGTTCGTGATCGGCGATGACGAGTCCCAGCAGGTCAGAGACGAGGCCGTGGTGACATTCCTGCTCACCTCCGGCGCGATCGGGATCCTGTTCAAACGCAATGCCTCGATCTCCGGGGCGGAAGTCGGCTGTCAGGGTGAGGTCGGCTCTGCCTGTGCCATGGCCGCCGCCGGTTTGTGCGCCGTCCTCGGTGGGAGTCCCGAGCAGGTGGAGAACGCCGCCGAGATCGGGCTCGAACACAATCTGGGCCTGACCTGCGATCCGGTCGGGGGACTCTTCCAGGTCCCGTGCATCGAACGCAATGCCATCGCCGCGGTGAAGGCGATCAATGCGGCCCGGCTGTCCATGCACGGCGACGGCAGTCACCGGGTGAGTCTTGATCAGGCGATCGAGACGATGCGCCAGACTGGTGCCGACATGAAGTCGAAGTACAAGGAGACGTCACTCGGCGGACTCGCCGTCAACGTCGTCGAATGCTGAGTTGCAGGCCGGCGGGCGCGGGACGACTGCGAGGGCCGGCTGCGCATGACGGCTGCGCATGACGGCTGCGAGGGGCGGACGACCACGTGCGAGGCCGCTGACCTGGGTGAAGTTGACCAGCACGCCCAACCCGCCAATGATAGAAGACACCCATCGAGTAAGGAAGCAGCGGATATGCAGGATTACATCTTCACCCTGGAATGCGACGAACGACCGGGCATTCTCCATTCCGTCACCGGTGCGCTGTTGACCCATGGGGGTGACATCAAGGAACTCAAGCAGTTCGACGATCAGTACACGAAGCGCCTGTTCCTGCGCATCGACTTCAGCGTCGAGGAGGGCTCGAACGGTGCGATCGATGGACTGCGCAGCGACTTCGACGCTATCGGCACCGAGTTCGGCGCTCGTTGGCAGATGTGGCCGCAGGGGGAGAAGCGTCGGGTCCTCATCATGGTCTCGAAGTTCGAACACTGCCTCAACGATCTGCTGTTCCGGTCCCGGGTCGGCGAACTGCCCATCGAGATCGCGGCCGTGGTGTCCAACCATCCCGACCACCGTGAACTCGTCGAATGGCACCACATCCCGTTCTTCCGCGTCCCGGTGACCAAGGAGACGAAGCCCGATGCGGAGGCGAAGCTGCTCGAGCTCGTCGACCGGTTCGAGGTCGATCTCGTCGTCCTCGCCCGCTACATGCAGGTCCTCTCCGATGACCTGGCTCGCGAGCTGACAGGCAAAGCGATCAACATCCATCACTCGTTCCTGCCCTCGTTCAAGGGCGCCAAGCCCTACCACCAGGCGTGGGAGCGGGGAGTCAAGACGGTCGGGGCGACCGCCCACTTCGTCAACAGCGAACTCGACGAAGGCCCGATCATCGCCCAGCAGCTCGTCGAGGTTGATCATGCGTTCGGCCCGCAGGACCTCGTCGCAGCCGGACGCGACGCCGAGTGCAAGGCCCTGTCCAATGCCGTGAAGTGGCACTGCGACGGCCGCGTCTTCCTCTCAGGCAAGCGCACCGTCGTCCTGCGCTGAGCCAGCGGGGCGACGCTGCTAGTCGACGCGGCGCGGTGCCGCTGCATTTCATCGGGGGGCTACCTTAGCTTCGAGAGCATACTCTATAGAGTGTGCTCTCGAAGCTAACCTGTACTCTCGGCGACCTCGGCGACCTCGGCGACCTCGGCGACCTCGGCGCCTGGGCGCCGGACCGCGGGGCTCAGCTGGGCTCGGGTTCCTGCGCCACGACGTTGAAGGTCTCCATCCTCGAATCCTGAGCGCCGCGGACATAGCCCGAGGGTGCTGCCGCGGTCATCCGGAGGAAATCGACGACCTCGGCGCTGAGGACCTCACCGGGCAGAACATTGGGCACACCGGGTGGATACGCGGCCAGAGCATCGGCCGAGACCCGACCGACCGCGTCGGCGAAGGACACCGTCCTGGGTGCCGCGAAGTAGGCATCACTGACCTCCAGGCGCTTCTCGCAGCTGCCCGGCAGGACGATTGGCCGCTCCGGCTCAGACTCGGACCGCGGCAGCTCCTGCAGAGCGGTCCAGAAACGATCGACATCGACAGGTGAGGTGGCGCCGATGAGCAGCAGAAGCGCCGAAGGCGTCGCCAGTTCGCAGTAGATCCGATGGTCGCGGATGAGCTGGTACTGGGCATCGGCACCGGTGATCCCCGCGCCACGGGTGTCGATGACGACCTTGAACGGGTCGTTGTCGATCGCATCATGACCGCCGAGGATGTCGGGAGTCGCGTCACGGAACCGCGCGTCGCTTCGGACTCGGCCTCGGATCTCCTCAGCGGTGGCCAGCGCTTCATCGATCGCCTCCGGGTGGGTGACCAGATGGCGGCGGGCCTCGTCGAGGGAGGACAGCAGGATCGCACTTGAGGAGGTCGACTGATAGGACTTCACGACCCGATCGACCAGCGTTTCGATGCGCCTGGCCTGTGGGCCGTGACCGAGGTGGATCATCGCGGACTGTGCGAGGGAGCCGGCGCCCTTGTGGGTGCTGGAGATGACGAGGTCGGCGCCCAGACGGACCGCGTTGACGGGCAGCTTCGGGTGCATGCCGAAGTGTGAGCCCCAGGCCTCATCGACGATGAGGGGAACATCGTGGGCGTGGGCCACCTCGGCGATGGCGGCGATATCGGCCACAGCACCGAAGTAGCTGGGGGAGACGAGGTAGACCGCGGCGGAATCTGGGTGCTCGCTCAGGGCGTTCTCGACCTCGGCCGGGGTCACTCCGTGGGAGGAGCCGAGTCCGACATCGACGCGAGGGTGGATGAAGTGCGGGCGCAGCTCGGCGTGGGTGACACCGTCGATGACGGAGGAGTGGACGCTGCGCTGAAGGACGAATTCGCGGCCCAATCCCCGCACGACGGTCGTGGCGATGTGGTTGCCGCCCGATGCGCCGTTGGTGATGAACCAGGTCCGCGTCGCGCCCCAGGCCTCGGCAGCGAGTTGTTGAGCCTGCATGATCGGAGTCACCCGCTCGTGATTGATCATGCGCCAGTTCTCCTGGTCGACGCCGCTGAAGAGCATGGGGAAGTCGATGGACATGCCGGGCTCGCCGACGACTTCGGCTAGCCCCGGCGCGTGGTCGCGGCTGCCCTGGTGGGCGGGCACATGCAGGCGCTGCCAGTCCTCGGCGGCCAGGGAACGCAGCGCTTCGGCATACGGGGCGGTGTGCTGGCGGGGATCGACCATGGTGCCCGTCTCAGCCGTTTCGGGGGCAGTTTCGGTGCCCGGGACGGGGGCAGCCTCGGTGCCCGTGGCGGGGATGATTGCTGTGTCTGGATGGAGGTGAGTATCGGCGCGCATGGGACCCACACTATGAATTGAAGCTTGTCTACGATATAGCAAGAAACCATCTACGGTGACATAGTGTCTATGCCATGATGAATCTGCAGCAGTTCCGGGTGCTCCTGGCGATCAGGGACGAGGGAAGCCTCAACCGTGCCGCCGAGGTGCTCGACCACGGAGTCCCGACCGTGACCCATCATCTGCGCACCCTCGAATCCCATCTGCGGATCAGGCTCGTCGACCGGTCCCGCAACGGAGCCCGGCTGACCCCGCTGGGTGAGTCCTTCGCCGAGGAGATCGAGCCGGTGCTGGCACGCATCGACCGGGCCGAGCAGCTCGTCACCGCTCAACGCGATGCCGGGGTGGTGTCCCTGCGGGTCGGGTCATTCTCCTCGATCGGATCGCGTCTCCTTCCCGCCGCGATTGCGCAGCTCCAGCAGCGGACCTCTGTGCGGGTCGAAGTCGTCGAGGCCGAACCCAGCGAAGTCGTGAGGATGCTGCACAGTGGTGAGGTCCATGCCGGTCTCATCTACGACATTCCCGAGTTGCCCGAGTTCGCCGGGCCGGAGCTGAGACTGCGCACCCTTCTCGACGAGCCGTACCGGGTCATGGTCGCCCGAGACGGAAGACTGGCGAGGCACGAGGTCCTCGACTTCGCGCTGATGAGCGATGTCGACTGGGTGTGCAGCCGCAACGAGTCAGAGGCCTCGGTGCGGGTGCTGCGACGGATCTCGCGGGGTCTCGGGTACGAACTGCGCGAACTCATGCGCAGCGATGACCTCTACATGATCCATGGGCTCGTGGCCGAGGGCCTCGGGTGCGCATTGACCACCGAGGTGGCCGTCGACACCGACTTCGACGTCGTCCTCCGACCCGCGAAGCAGGACCTGGGGCAGCGACGCGTGTCCTTCGTGACCCGTCCGGGACCGAACCCTGCCGCGGTGGGTTGGCTGGGCGAGATCCTCGGGTCGGTGGCGGCGCGACTGGAGGCCGCCTCGGCGACATCCTCGAATCCGAGACGGTGAGCAGAAGCGCGGCCGGCGGGTAGGGCAGCGTCCTCCTCTTGGGCTTCGTCGAGCGCACACCTTAACCTCGAGCGCGCATGCTGCAAGGTGTGCGCTCGAGGCTAAGGTGTCCGCTCGATGTTCACGTGTGTTCTGCGGTGATCAGGGCTCGGCCTGTGTGCTCAGCGCTTCACCGATGGCCTTGGCCTCGTGGCGCAGCAGCGCGACGAGGCGTTCGACGCGGGGACCGGTGACGCGCTCGGCGATGCTCGCGATGGACAGTGCCGCACGAGGGCGGCTGCCGCGGATCTTCAGCGGCACTCCCACCGCCCAGGACCCTTGGGCGAAGAGGCCGGGATTGTGGACGAAGCCATCGACCCGGGCACGGTCGATGATGTCGCGCAGTGCAGTGACGGACACCTTGGGGTAGCGCTCGGTGAAGAGCTGAGCATTGGCGTCGAACTGGGCGTCCACCTCGGCGGGGGAGAGTTCGGAGAGGATCGCGAGGCTGCCGGCGCCGATGCCCAGCGGATGACGATCACCCACGGACAAAGCGTTGTTCAGGATCTCGCCGAAGCCCTCCTCGCGCCTGGCGCAGATCGAGTAGCTGCCGGTGCGCATGGTCAGGAAGGCGGTGTCCTGGCTCAGCTCGGCCAGGCGCAGCAGGCTCGACTCCGACTCCGTGACCAGGGGGTCGACGGACTTCTGAGCGAGCTGGCCCAAAATCTGCGACTGCACACCCAGACGGTATCCGCCCTCCTCGAAGCGTTCGACGTAACCCATGGCGATGAGCGCCTGGAGCATGCGGTGGACGCTGGCCTTGGGTCGTCCGCTGATCGAGGCGATCTCCGACAGACTCGCACCGCTGCCGCGCTCGCCGGCGATGAGGCCGACAAGGTTGAGCAGGGACAATGCGCGCTGGATGCTCTGGGCGCCGGTGCCGGGTTCCAGGTCATCGACGGCGTGGGCGACGTTGAAGGACGCCGAGCGGCGCAGGATCTTCCCGCGCATCTTCATGCGGTGTTCGTCTTGGGGATCGGCACCGTTGTACATGCCTCCATTATGGTCCCAATCGTTGAGCTGCTCTCGCTCGGGCACGGTGACGAGCGCGTGCGGTGCCGAGCCGAGGGTCTCGCGGCGACGGTGCTGCGGTGACGATCGGCAGCTTGAGCCGATCCATGATGTGGAACAGGACTCGGTGCCCCGGGAGGCGCGGCCGGCACCCAGCCTCCTAGACTCGGGAGCGACACCGCACTCGGGCTGAGGTCGGGTGCCGGGCCTGGCCCCGGTGACGCAGCGATCCCACGCTTCAGAAACGCTGAACCGAGATGTTGGGCACGAGCACGTATCGGCGATGACAGGCAGGAAAGCAGGCGACGTGAACACGACGGTCCTCAATCTCAACGATGTGACATTCCGACGCGGGGAGACACAGATCCTCCACGGCATCGACCTGAGCATCGGCCGCGGAGAGCACTGGGTCCTCATCGGCCCCAACGGTGCGGGGAAGTCGACGATACTCAGCTTCGCCTCGGCGCAGGTCTTTCCCACCTCAGGAACTGTCGACATCCTCGGACAGCGCATGGGCAGGGTCGAACTCCAGGCCCTGCGCCGCCACATCGGGCACGTGAATCCACGCCACCCCCTGCGCTCGAACCTGAGTGTGCGTGAGGTCGTCCTCACCGGACTGACCGGCACGATCGAACGCCCCTTCCGGTGGGAGCCCAGCCCGGAGAAGATTGCCAAGGCCGAGGGCCTCATCGCCGAGGTGGGACTGAGTTCCCGCGCGGATGCCGGGTGGAAGATCCTGTCGCAGGGGGAGCGGGGCCGGGCACTGGTGGCCCGAGCGCTCATCGCCGATCCGCAGCTCCTCCTCTTCGACGAACCGACCACCGGCCTCGACGTCGCCGCGCGTGAGCAGCTGCTCGAGACGATCGATTCGCTGTCGGTGACCTCCCCTGAGCTGACGACTTTGCTGGTCACGCACCATCTCGAGGAGATCCCGGAGTCCACCTCCCACGCTATGCTCATCTCCCACGGCCAGCTCACCGCGGCGGGTGACATCGCCGAGGTGCTCACCACCGACGAAGTCAGTGCGGCCTTCGAGCACCCGATCGATGTCGGTTTCGCCGACGGGCGCTTCTCGGCACGTGCGATCCGGCAGCGGCAGGCTGCCGTGGTCTAGTTGTACTTCCTCGACACGTTGTGAACGGTAGTTGAAATAGAGCGAAGACCTCCGATATCGATATGGGTAACCACACTCATGATCGAGTCCCGGAGGTCTTCATGACGCACCGATGACCATCGAGGGTAGATGCCGCCTGGTCGTCCTCGCCATCAACGACGGGTGGTCCCAGCGCTGAGTCGCCGAACGATTCCAAGTCTCGCCAGCAACCGTATCCAGATGGGTGCGTAGACACCGTGCCGGAAGCGATCTCGACGATCTGACCCCACCGCAGCCCCACACGACTGTCTGTCAAACGGGAAATACGCATCCTGGCGCTGAGGATCAACCAGCGGTGGGGTCCGCACCGGATCGGCTATCATCTTCGTATTCCTCGCTCGACTGTTGGTCGAGTCCTCAACTGGTTCCGAATGCCGCTCTTGGCTCACGTCGATCAGATGACAGGACTGCCAGTACGGAAACCGGTCCCAGCCCGTTACGGGGTCGAGCTGCCCGAGCCGGAGCCACGGGAATGCGTGGCTACCGGTTCCTCCAGCATGCTGTCGATGACTATTCGAGAGTCGCCTACTCCGAGATCCTTGATGGTGAGCGCAAGGATATCCGGGCACGGCGTCGTCCCATTCGGCCCAGGTCCGGATCGGGATCTGAGACTTCAGCAGCGACCCGGGTTTCGTATGGGACCGGCCCCGGGGCAGCATCCTCTTACGTTCATTCGCGAGTTTCCGGTCGATCGTGGCCGCGCTCATCGACGTGATCAGGTCGGCTTGGGCATCGGTGAGGGTGAGTTCCTTGTCGCGTCTGAGCATCGGGACCAGGGTCGGCAGCATCGCGGCCATGAAGTTTGCCAGCTGGTGCCCTAAGGATGGCCCAGCAGGTGATCAAGGCCGGCAACAGGTCGGGAGTGTAGATCGGGGCCCGCCCGGGTCGGGGTTTGATGACTTTGGGTTTCAGGGCTTGACGTAGCGCGGTGCGGGCGTAGCGCGGTGGAAACCGGTGAGATCGACGAGTTCGTCAAGGATCCTGGTTTTGCCGGCCCGGTTGGCGTTTTTGTAGGCGAGGGCTTTCTTCTTCGTCACGGCTTGTCGTTGCTTCATTGTCAACTCCATGAAAATCAGGCGTACTCGTCATTGGAGCCTGTGTGCTGGTGCCACTCCGGTGGCGGAGGTTTGCTATGAGTCAACGCGCGTCATTGCGCGCGTTCTCTGAGCGGCTTAGTCTTGAAGCATGAAGATGAGTACCGTATGGAGCATCATTGGCGCGATCATTGCCATCATCATCGCATGGTGGGTGGTCAACGTCGCGTTCTCGATCGCCTGGTTCCTCGTCAAGGCGATCATCGCAGTGGTCGTCGCGGCCGTGATCTTCACCCTCATCAAACAGGCCTTCAAGTCCAAAGACCGCCAGAAACAGCGCTAGAGGCTCATAGCTCGCGCCGGAGACTCGCCGCTGCTGTCCTTCCTCCTGCGCGAATTTCCCCAGCTCTGCGCTATTTCGCGTGAGTGACCCCAATGCCTCATTTTGCGGACGAGAACCCTGTCTGCAAACAGGCCGCTCGTCCGCAGACCGGGGTGCACATGTCCGCAGATCACGTGAGTCAGAGATCGCCGAGGCTGGTGTTCGCCCCGCACAAGACGACGCAGACCTTCTCGCCGTCCGAGGGCACGTAGACACCTGAATCGCTGGACCCATGGATGCCGGCCAGCGCGGTGGCCGCCGCATGCTCGACAGCCAGTCGGTGCTCGCCCCACAGGTGACGTCGCGCGGAGACGATCTGCTCATCATCGACGAGCACCGAAGTGACCAGGTCATTCTGCGCAGCGGACACAGCCAAGGGCGTGGCGCGGCGAGCACCCAGAGAATCCGCGGCCACCGAATCGACTGGGACGTCGACGGGCTCGCCGGCCTCCAACGCCGCGTTCAGTGCCCGACAGTTCTTCGGTTCCACCGCGACCGTGCGCACCCCGTGGAACGTCGCGGCCGTGGCCACACCGGCGAACAGGCCACCGCCGCCTGCGGAGACGACGATGGTGTCGAGGTCGGGGATCTGCGAGAGGATCTCGGTCATCATGGTGCCCGCTCCAGCTGCGATCAGGGGATGATCGTAGGCGTGCGAGGCCAGTGCCCCCGAGGACTCGACGAACTCATCGCAGGCCTGAGCCGCCTCGGCGTATTCCGCACCGATCAGACGCACCTCGGCACCATAGTCACGCAGGCGCTCGACCTTGACCGCGGGAGCGTTGGCGGGCAGGAACACGGTCGCTGGAACACCCGCGTCCCGGGCCGCCCAGGCGCAGGCCAGGCCCGCGTTGCCGCCCGAGGCGATCGTCACGCCGGCCTCGGGGAAGGTGCCTTCGGCCAGGTGAGTCTGGATGAAGTTCTGCGCGCCGCGGGCCTTGAACGTGCCCGTGTACTGCATGAACTCGAGGGCGAAGTGCACGCCTGATCCGGTCGGGTCGCTGCTCGGCGGGGCGGACCATGTTGCCGCCGTCGACGTGGGTGCCTCGGGAGCGTTCCCGGGTTGTGCCGAGGCCACCGTCACTGGTCGCACCCGGCTGGAGATCCTCGCGGCGGCCGCTTCGATATCGGGATAAGTCAGCGATGTTGCCAGCGGGTTAGTCTGTTCGGACATGAGCGCCTCCTCGATGGTGGGTTGTTCACGCATATCATCGCACTTCGGGCCCTCCGGGTTGCGAACTTATGCGGAACGTTGCAATTACGGTTCCAGACGACGAATATGTCATTCGTGCACAACCCTAGGATTCGAGGTTGAAAGGAGCTTGCTGACGATAGTCTGTGAGCTCATTGGTGCAAGACACAGTGGACTCGGGCGAAGGGTCGAAAGTAACGCGGTTCACCGCGCTGGCGGATAGCGACTCTGCCGATCCGCAGTGGGTCTTTCTGACGACGCGGAGCTCTTGGCGCCCCATTCGCCACCTGGTCGCCGACTTTCCCCAGGTGCTGATGAGGAGTTCGATGTGAATGGAAGCGTTTGTGTGGTTGGCGATTGCCGTGAGCTTCGTCGTTGGCATTGCCGTGAAGGCATCTTCTCGGACGGTTGGCACTATTTTTGCCGTGGTGTGGGTGGCTGCGCTCACGGCGGTTTCCGGAACTCTGATGTCGCAAGACACCGTGACGACCACGTTCGAGGTCTTCGCAGCAGCTTTCGCCGGTTCGCTGGCCGCGTTCTTTGCTGGCTTTGCACTAGTCGGTCTCATTCGAGACTGGAGAAGTCGAAAGGCAAGGACCGCTTGACCCCCAGAGGAGACCCGCCCTGTGCACATGGGAGGGTCTCCTCATCTGACACCCGCGAGACCGTTCCGCTCTCAGCTCCCCGGTACGCAAACCTCACCTCAGTGATGCTTGACGACGCCCAGCTCCACACCCTTTGGCTCCTTGACCAGGCTGACGGCGACGAGCGAGATGACGCAGACGATGATCATGTAGACGGCGATCGACAGTGACGAACCGGTCCAAGTCAGCAGGGCCTGGGCGATCGTGGGGGCGAAGGCGCCGCCGAGGATCGCGCCGAGGGCGTAGCCGATCGACACGCCGGAGTAGCGGACCTGCGGAGGGAACATCTCCGCATACATCGCGGACATCGGACCGTAGGACAGGCCCATTCCGACGGTGAGGACGAAGATGCCGATGCCGTACATCCAGATATTGGCCATGTCGATCATGAGGAAGGTCGGCACGAGCCACACGATGAGCAGGATGTAGCCGATCTGGAAGGTCCGCACGCGACCCAGCTTGTCCGACAGCGCCCCGCCCCACATCGTGAAGACCAGCCAGCCGAAGCTCGCCAGGGTCGTGGCCAGAAGCACGGGTGCTCGGTCGAGGCCGACGGTGCCGCCATCCTCGATGGGTCGGGAAGCGTAGGCGGCGAAGAAGGCGATGATCATGTAGCCCACGGCGTTGTTGCCGATGAAGATGAGTGCGGAGAGGACGACTTCCTTCGTGTTCTTCTTGAACAGAGTCGACAGCGGAGCCGAGGACTCCGCCTTGCGTTCGGCGAGTTCGGCGAAGATCGGGCTCTCCTCGACCTGGCGGCGAATGTAGTAGCCGATGAGAACGAGGACGACGGAGAACAGGAACGGAATCCTCCATCCGAAGCTTGCGAACTGTTCGGGGCTGAGGATCGTGGTCAGGATCCAGATCACGCCGGTGGCGAGGATCATCCCGACCGGCACGCCGATCTGCGGGTAGGCGCCGAAGAGCCCGCGTTTGTTCACCGGCGCGTGTTCGACCGAGAGCAGTGCGGCACCGCCCCATTCCCCGCCGGCGGAGAAGCCCTGCAGGATCCGCAGGAGCGTGAGCAGGATGGGGGCTCCCACACCGATGGCCGCATAGTTGGGCAGGAGTCCGATGAGCGAGGTCGCGGCACCCATGAGGACGAGCGTGAGGACCAGCATCTTCTTGCGTCCGATGCGATCGCCGAGGTGGCCGGCGATGATCGCGCCCAGTGGCCTGAACAGGAATGAGATTCCCAGAGAGGCCCAGGCCATGATCTGGCCCAGTGCCGGATTGTCGGAGGCCAGGGGGCCGAAGTACTGGGCCGAGAGGATGAGGCCGGCGGCCTGGGCATAGATGAAGAAGTCGTACCACTCGATCGTGGTGCCGACGAGGGTTCCGGCCAGAACCCTGCGCTCCTCGCGCGTGATCGAGGTCGGTGCTGCCGCTGCGGGCGAAGCTGAAGACATGAGAGAACTTTCCCTGGGTGATGTGCTGCGAAGCGGCGGTCCTCGACCCTGAGTGATCGTCGACGCTTCCGCGCAAGTGACTGAATGGTCAGTAATTGACTCCGATCATAATGCACATGGTGACAGGTGTCACGTTGCAGGTGGGTGACTTGCCGCGTCGGGCGAGGCGGCCCGAAAAGTTCGGCACGCTGCGCCCGCCGGGTCCTGACGCCCGTCCTTCCGGGGGAGACGCGGCGCACGACGGTTCGAATGCCACACCTGCAATGACAATAACCGACCAATTGGTTAGTATTAATTGCAGGAATCGGCAGCGGTGCCGAAGATGGCCGCCGTGCACCGGAGACATCGTTGAACAGGGAGACCAGACATGACCGAAATTCTCAGTTCGTATGTGGCAGGCGACTGGCACACCCCCGGCGGGAGCCCCGACAGTGCCCGAGTTGTCCACGACGCCACCAACGGGCAGGTTCTCCACCACGTCTCCTCAGCCGGCATCGACTTCGCCGCCGTCAATGAGCATGCCCGCAGCACCGGCATCCCCGAACTGCAGAAGCTGACCTTCCACCAGCGCGGTGTGATCCTCAAGAAGCTCGGCGCCTACCTTATGGAACGGGCCAAGGACTACCACGAGATCTCGTTTTCCACCGGCACGACCAAGCGCGACGGGTTCGTCGACATCGAAGGCGGCATCGGCACCCTCTTCACCTATTCCGGCGTCGCCCGACGACAGATGCCCAACTCCACGGTCCATCTCGACGGCGGGGTCGAGCGCCTGTCGAAGAACGGCACCTTCGTCGGCCGCCACATCCTGACCTCCCGACAGGGTCTGGCAGTCCAGATCAACGCCTTCAACTTCCCTGTCTGGGGCATGCTCGAGAAGTTCGGCCCCATGTTCGTCGCCGGCATCCCCGTCGTCGTCAAACCCGCCACCGACACCGCCCACCTGACCCGCGCCGTGGTTGCCGACATGATCGAATCCGGGTTGCTGCCGGCCGGTGCCATCCAGCTCATCAGCGGCGACGTGACTCCATTGTTCGACCATCTGGCCGAACAGGATGCGATTGCCTTCACCGGTTCCGCGGCCACGGCCAAGCACCTCGGCGGCCTGGAATGCGTGCGTGATCGCGGCACGCGCTTCTTCGCCGAGGCTGACTCGCTGAACTTCTCCCTGCTGGGCCCCGATGCCGGGCCGGGCACCGAGGAATTCGACCTCTTCGTCTCCGGCGTCGTCGCCGAGATGACCGTCAAGGCCGGGCAGAAGTGCACGGCGATCCGTCGCACATTCGTCCCCGAAGAGCACAGAGAAGCCGTCGCCGAGGCACTCGTCGCCAAGCTCGCGACTCAAGGCGTCGGTGACCCCCGTGAGAAGTCCACCCGGCTGGGACCGGTCGTATCGGACAAACAGCGCGATGACGTCCTCGACGCCATCGATGAGATCACCTCGGCGGGGGCCCACGTCCTCACCGGCGGTCGCGAAGCCTCCGATGAACTGGCGAAGAACCTCGGCGGAGCCTATGTCGCTGCCACGGTCCTCCAGGCCGACGATCCGTGGGTCGACGCGGTCCACGACATCGAGGCCTTCGGGCCGGTGACCTCGCTGATCTCCTATTCCTCCACCGAAGAAGCTGTTCGTCTGGCCGCTCGCGGGCGCGGATCGCTGGTCGGCTCGGTCGTCACCCACGATGCCGGGTTCGCCACCGAATTCGTCCGCCAGGCCGCCCCCTGGCACGGACGCATCCTCGTCCTCGACCGCGACGACGCCGAAGAATCGACCGGGCACGGTTCGCCCCTGCCCACCCTCATCCATGGCGGCCCGGGACGCGCCGGCGGCGGCGAGGAGTTGGGCGGACTGCGCGGCATCACACACTTCATGCAGCGCACCGCGATCCAGGCCTCCCCGGACATGCTCACTGCCATCGGCGGAGAATGGGTCGCCGGTGCCGAACGCCGGACGGGGCAGCATCCATTCACGAAGACCCTGGCCGATCTGCGCGTCGGCGATGCCCTCGAATCCGAGCGTCGGACCGTCACACTCGAGGACATCGCGCACTTCGCGGAGTTCACCGGCGACACCTTCTACGCCCACACCGACGAAGAGGCTGCGGCTGCGAACCCGTTCTTCCCGGGACGCGTGGCCCACGGCTACCTCATCGTGTCCTTCGCCGCCGGACTCTTCGTGCAGCCGGACCCGGGCCCAGTTCTCGCGAACTACGGCCTCGAGGGCCTGACCTTCATCACACCCGTTTCACCAGGGGATTCGCTCAAGGTGACCCTGACCGCCAAGCGCATCACCCCGCGTGAGACCGACGAATACGGCGAGGTCCGCTGGGACGCCGAGGTCGTCAACCAGAACGACGAACCCGTCGCCAAGTACGACGTGCTCACGCTGGTGGCGAAGGAGTAAGCGCTCCGGCGCAGTCTTTCGCACAGGCGTGGGCGCTGGTCTCAGCGTCCGCCACGCAGAGGCGGCCTCCGCACCGATCGGGTGCAGGGCCGCTCAGCTCTTCGTGCCGATGTTCCGGACGCCAACGGTTGGTACCTTCTCATCGAGAATCTTCGAATTTTCGAGCAGGAACTACCAACCGTTTGGGCTCCGCGCCGTTTGAGCTTCGTGCGTGGAGACGGTACGGCTTCGTGCGTGGAGACGGTACGGCTGAGACGCGCAACCGCGCCCCGACGATGAGCGTGCTCAGGCCTCCAGGCCGTTGAAGGCCATCGCGGTGACCGCCTCGGCGATGGTTTCGGGGCCGACGGGATAGCTGGGGCGATACCACTCGGTGATGGAGTTGACCATGCCGAAGAGCAGGCGGGTGATCAGGCCCGGTGTGAAGTCCGAGCGCAGACCGCCTTCGTTGATCGCCTCTTTGACCAGAACCCTGATCTTGTCGTCGATCGTGCGGCGTTGGTCGAGGGCCTCGATCTCGACAGCCGAGTTCCCGCGCACCCGCAGCAGAAGGGTCACGGAGTGGTGGTACTCGATGAGGATGACCACACTGGCATGGACGGCGGCGCGCAGGCGTTCGAGAGCGTTCAGGCCCGTGCGCTGACTTTCGGCCTCGACGGCGGAGTCGAGGGCGCCGATGCCGCGGTTGATCGCCAGGTGCAGCAGCTCTTCCTTCGACTTCACATGGTGGTAGATCGCGGACTTCGTGATGCCGAGTTCGCGGGCCACGGTGTCCATGGACGTTCCGTCGTAGCCGCGGGTGACGAACACCTCGGTGGCACGTTCGATCAGCGTCTCCCGGTCGTAACCGGGGCGCCCGCGACGGGTGCGCTTGGGCTGTGCCCGTGCGCCCGCCTCGGCGTCGGTGGCACCTGTGTGCGCCGACGAGTCGGCAGCGACGCCCGTGTCTGCGCTCGCGGCAGGGTCGGTGGCCGGATCGGCTGCGGACACGAGGCCCGGGTCAACTCCGTATACGAGGTCCGGCGTCGACGCAGGTGAGGTCGGTTTCGGCATGCGCACCAGTCTAACCAGCCCGCAACGTGGGTGCGGCCAGCCTCGCCACAGGATCGATCACCGCATGCCCTCACGACGGTCGACGATGCGCTGGAGCTTGCCCACCGAGCGGGGCAGCCCGCCTGGCTGGAGAACAGACACGGTCGATGAGACGCCGAGGCGCTCCTTGATGCGGGCGGCGACCAGACGATCGAGGCCCTCGAGCTCGACGGCACCGACGCCCTCACGGCACTCGACCTCGACGGTCATCTCATCCATCCGGCCCGGACGTGTGAGCACGAGCTGGAAGTGGGGACTGAGGTTCTGGAACTCGAAGAGCACGGTCTCGACATTGGCCGGATAGACGTTGACTCCGCGGATGATCATGAGGTCGTCGGAGCGGCCGGTGATGCGCGAGATCCGGCGGAAGTTCTCTCGTGCGGTGCCCGGCAGAAGCGTCGCGAGATCGTGCGTGCGGTAGCGGATGATCGGCAGTGCTTCCTTCGTCAGAGACGTGAAGACCAACTCGCCCTCCTCGCCGTCGGGCAGCGCCTCACCGGTGAACGGGTCGACGATCTCCGGGTAGAAGTGGTCCTCCCAGATGGTCGGCCCATCCTTCGTCTCCGCGAATTCGCTGGCGACTCCCGGGCCCATGACCTCGGAGAGACCGTAGATGTCGACGGCATTGATGTTGAAGGAACGCTCAATCTCCTTGCGCATCTCATCGGTCCAGGGCTCGGCGCCGCAGATCGCGGTCTTCAGGCTCGTCGTCGTGGGATCGATGCCCTGCTTGTGGAACTCGTCGAGGATTGTGAGCAGGTAGGTCGGGGTGGCCGTGATGATCTCGGGCTTGAAGTCCTGGATCAGCTGCACCTGGCGTGGTGTCTGGCCGCCGGAGATCGGCACGACGGTGAAGCCGTGACGCTCGGCGCCGTGGACGCCGAGACCGCCGGTGAACAGGCCGTAGCCATAGGCGTTGTGCATCATCTGCCCACGCTTGCCGCCTGCGGCGAGGATCGAACGCGCAACGAGGCTGCCCCACCTGTCGAGATCGCCCACCGTGTAGCCGACGACCGTCGGCAGACCCGTGGTCCCCGAGGAGGCGTGGATGCGAGCGACCTGCTCACGCGGGAGGGCGAACATCCCGAATGGGTAGTTGTCGCGCAGATCCTGCTTGTTCGTGAACGGCAGCTTCGCAATGTCATCGAGACTGGTGATGTCGGCAGGGGTGATGCCGAGGTCGTCGAAGGCCGTCCGATAGAACGGCACCCTCTCATAGACCGTTGTCACGGTGGTCTGCAGATTGGCGAGCTGATCGGCACGCAGCTCATCCAGGCTCATGCGCTCTCCGGGGTCGAGGTCGTTGGCAGTCATCGTTTTCTCCTTGCGAAATTCTGTTGTGGTGCACATTCTTTGGACGCCGAGGTGCGGCGTCGTTCCAGCGTCGTTTCAGGGGGCGGCCGGGTGAGGCATCCCCTTCGGAGCTGGCAGGGTGCGGGAGCGGCCGCGGTAGACGGCGATGATGTCTTCGCCGCGGGTGACTTCGACGTCGTAGACGCCGGAGCGGCCCTGTTTGACGACCTCGCGGCCGCGGGCGACGAGGTGGTCGCCCGTAAATGTGGGTTTGAGGAAGTCGATGTCCCCGCCCGAGGCGACTGTGATCGAGCCGGGATAGTTGCAGGCCATCGCAAAGGTGGTGTCGGCGAAGAGGAACACGTAGCCACCATGCGTGATGTCGTGGCCATTGGTCATGATCTCGGTGACCGTCATCGAACACTGTGCCCAGCCGGGGCCGTGGTCGTCGACGGTGATGCCCAGGTGCTGCGAGGCGCGGTCGTTGGCGAACATCGCCGCGGCGCCGGTCTTCGGCTCGCCTCCGGGGCTCGGTTCGCTGCGTGTGGTCTCGTCGACGCTTTCGCTTGCCGCTTGACCGCCACTTGCGCTTGCCGTTTGACCGATGTTCTCGGATGGTCCTGCGTCCTCGGGTGACCGGTGGCCGGATTTCTCCATATCGCGCTCCTCGTCGAGTGATGCTTCTGCAGCGGTTGGTGCATGTGGGATGCATGTGGGAGATGGCGATCTCACCCCAGAGATTCCGGCAACGGCACCTTCAAAGATTAAACGACCATCTGGTCAATAAATATCGTTGTGATCGGCGTCTCTGTCAAGTCGGGTGAGCGCGAACGTCGAAACAGCGGAGCAGCGCCGAGGCTGCTGTGCGTGCACCGTTGGTTCGACGCTGCACCGTTGTTTCGAGTGAGGCGTTGATGGGTGGTGTCGACCCCGACCCCGTACTTGCTGCATTTAGCTTTATCGATAGGCATGACCTGCGTTTTCATTGTTCTGCAATCGGCTCGCTGTGAGGGCAGGCGAGCGAAGATGCACAGGAGGAGCTCGATGTGCATTGCGCCCCGGCGTGCGGTGTGCCACACTGATAGTGAACAATACAGAACAAATGGTCAGTAAATGCTTGCCCCGGGCCGACGGTCGGACGATGGTCGAATCGAACGGCCGGTGCGCAGCACACGGGCCAGGAGTGCGCATCCAAGGGTGGAGTGGTCATGACAACAGAAGTCACCGGGACACCGGACGAAACACATCTCGAGGCGCAGTTCGCCGACACGATCGGTCGTAAGGACCGAATCGAGCCGCGCGACTGGATGCCGGAGAAGTATCGCAAGACTCTCGTGAGGCAAGTGGCTCAGCACGCCCACTCGGAGATCATCGGCATGCAGCCCGAAGGCAACTGGATCTCCCGGGCGCCCTCGCTGCGCCGCAAGGCGATCCTGCTCGCCAAGGTCCAGGACGAGGCCGGTCACGGCCTCTACCTCTACTCGGCCGCCGAGACCCTGGGTGCGACCCGCGACGAACTCACCGAGAAGCTCATCGCCGGCAAGCAGAAGTACTCCTCGATCTTCAACTACCCGACGCTGTCCTACACCGACGTCGGCACGATCGGCTGGCTCGTCGATGGTGCCGCGATCTGCAACCAGGTGCCCCTGTGCCGGACCTCCTTCGGCCCCTACGGCCGCGCCATGATCCGCATCTGCAAGGAAGAGTCCTTCCACCAGCGCCAGGGCTACGAACTCCTGATGACGATGATGCGCGGCACCGACGAGCAGCGGGCCTCGGTCCAGGAGTCGGTCAACCGCTTCTGGTGGCCCTCGCTCATGATGTTCGGCCCACCCGACGACGATTCGCCGAACACCGAGCAGTCGATGGAGTGGGGCATCAAGACTCACACCAATGACGAGCTGCGCCAGAAGTTCGTCGACATGTCCGTCCCGCAGGCCGAGGCCCTGGGCGTGACCTTCCCTGACGAAGGCCTGAAGTGGAACGAGGAGCGTGGACACTACGACTTCTCGACGCCGGACTGGGACGAATTCTGGGCAGTCGTCAAGGGCAACGGTCCCTGCAACGACCAGCGCGTGAATCACCGCAAGCGCGCCTGGGACGAGGGAGCCTGGGTGCGCGAGGCTGCGCTCGCCTTCGCCGAGAACTCGGCCGCAGACTCGGCGCCCACCGATTCCCCTGAAGCCAGCAGCGCCGCCGCACCCACCAACACCACCGCCGAGGAGGCCGCCAAATGAGCGCAGAGACTAACCCCAGGTCCGCCGCAGCAGGCAAGACCCCGAGCGTGCGCGGCGAATGGCCCCTCTACGAGGTGTTCGTGCGCGGCAAGCGCGGACTCAACCACGTCCACGTCGGATCGCTGCACGCAGCCGATGATCAGATGGCGATCCATCATGCCCGCGACGTCTACACCCGTCGCAACGAAGGCGTGAGCCTGTGGGTCATCCGCTCCTCGTCGATCACGGCCTCGAGCCCCGACGAGAAGGATCCCATGTTCGCTCCCAGCGGCGACAAGGTCTACCGCCATCCGACCTTCTACGACATCCCCGACGATGTCCCCCACATGTGAGGAGGCGACGATGACTGCACACGACACCAACGAACCATCCATCAACATCGACCACGACGAAGCCGGAGCCAACATCGAGCACGGCGAGTCCGAGAACGCCTATTCGGGCCTGCTCGTCAACGACGCCAGCTGGGCCTTCGGCACCGATTTCGAAGACCCCCTGGCCGGCGTTGACACCACCGTTCCTGAGGGCGTGGACTCACGCGAGCTCGGGGTCTACTGCCAGATGCTCGGCGACGACGCACTGATCTTCTCCCAGCGGATCTCCGAATGGTGCTCCAATGCACCCGATCTCGAAGAGGACATCGCGCTGGCCAACATCGCCCTCGACCTGCTGGGCCAGTCCCGGCTCCTCCTCGCTCGGACAGCGGCCGCCGATCCGAGCCTTGTGCCGCAGCTGCCCGAGGGCTCGCCGGTTCCCGACGAGGACCGGCTCGCGTTCTTCCGCGAGGATCTCCAGTTCCGCAACGTCCGGCTCGCCGAGGTGCCCAATGGTGACTTCGCCGAGGCGGTCGCGAAGATCCTCATGTACTCCACCTGGCGCCTGGCGATCTTCGAACGCCTCCAGTCCAGCCGGGACTCCGTGCTCTCGGCCATCGCGGTCAAGGGCGTGAAGGAGATGTCTTACCACCGCGACTTCGCCGGCCGCTGGGTCCTCACCCTGGCTCGCGGGACCGAGGAGTCGAAGGCCCGACTCCTGAGCGCCCTCGACGGGCTCTGGCCCCTGTGGGACGAACTCTTCGAGACCCACCCGATCGAAGCCTCGGTCGCGGCCGCAGGAATCGGCGTCGACCCCGCTGAGGTGGCCGATGAAGCCGGGGTCATCCTCGACCAGGTCTTCGCCGCAGCCGGCATCGACCGCCCCGAACGCGGCGCCCTGGCCGGAGTGCGAGGGCAGAAGGGCCGCGACGGACTGCACACCGAAGCACTGTCGAAGATGCTCGCCGACATGCAGGTCGTCGCCCGTCAATATCCGGAAGGACAATGGTGACCGCAGCACTTCAGACCCACGAGTCCATCATCCGCGACGGCCGTGACGACCGCGACGCCCGGTCCGCCGACGCCGGCAGCAGCCCCGCCGAACCGCTCGACCGTGCCCGCGCAGCAGCAGCTCGCGTGACGGATCCGGAGATGCCGATGCTCACGCTCGTCGACCTCGGCGTGCTCCGTGATGTCGCGATCGAGGACGGACGCGTCGTCACGACCATCACCCCCACCTACTCGGGGTGTCCGGCGATGGCGACGATGCGCGATGATCTGCAGCGCGAACTCCAGGACGCGGGATTCGAAGACGCCGAGGTGCGGGTGTCCCTGACGCCGGCCTGGACGAGTGACTGGATCACCGAAGAGGGGCGGAAGGCACTCAAGGGTGCCGGAATCTCCCCACCCGGGCAAGCACCCAGGCATCAGGGACCTGTGGCTCTGACCCTCATGCCCACGAATCGAGCCCTGACCTGCACCCTGTGCGGCTCTGCCAATGTGAAGCTGTCCTCGGAATTCGGGCCGACGGCGTGCAAGGCGATGTACCAGTGCCTGGACTGCCTCGAACCGTTCCAGCATGTGAAGGAGATCTGAGATGACCGAAACGATCAATCAGAGCGCCGAGGCGACTGCCGCAGCCGATTCGGACACGTCGACCGAGCCGACCGTTTCAGGCGCGGGTGCTCCCCGGTCGAGCTTCTACCCACTGACCGTGAAGTCCGTCGACCACCTCACAGAGGACTCGGCGGCAGTGACCTTCGACGTCCCAGCCGAATACGCTGAGCTCTTCGACTTCGCCGCGGGACAGTCTCTGACCCTGCGCCGGATGATCGACGGCGGAGAACACCGCCGCTCGTATTCCATCTGCGCCCCGGCCGGAACCGATCCGCGCATCGGCGTCCGCGAGATTCCCGACGGACTCTTCTCCCAGTGGCTCGTCAACGACGTCCGACCGGGTGAGACCATCGAGGTTCAGCCGCCCAGCGGCAGCTTCCAGGCCGACCCGGACCTCGGCGGACGGCACCTGTGCATCGCGGCAGGATCCGGCATCACTCCGATGCTCTCGATCGCCACCACCGTGCTGTCGAACCCGGACGCCTCTCTCACTTTGCTCTACGGCAATCGCACCACGAACACCGTGATGTTCGCCGAGGAGCTCGCTGACCTCAAGGACTCCCGCAACCAGCAGCTCGACCTCATCCACGTCCTCTCCCGCGAACCCCGCGAGGTCGACCTCTTCTCAGGTCGCCTCGACGAGGAGAAGCTGCGTGCGCTGCTGACGAACCTGGTGCCCATCGGCGACATGGACCACGTGTGGCTGTGCGGACCTTTCGGCATGCTCAGCGACGCTCGTTCCGTCCTCGCCGAATTCGGTGTGCCGAAGGACAAGATCCACTTCGAACTCTTCTACGTCGACGAACCGCCACCGGCGGTCGTCCACGCGGACAAGGTCGTCGAGGGTGCGACCAGCGACGTCACGATCGTCCTCGACGGACGACGTTCCACCTCGGCGATGTCACAGGGACAGACGATCCTCGACTCCGCCCAGGAGTCACGCTCGGACCTGCCGTTTGCCTGCAAGGGCGGAGTGTGCGGGACCTGCCGCGCCAAGATCTGCGGGGGAGAAGTCGAGATGGTCCGCAACTACGCCCTCGAAGACTCCGAGGTCGAGGCGAACTTCGTGCTCACCTGCCAGACCTTCCCCGTCAGCGACGAGGTCACGGTCGACTACGATTCATGAGTCGAATCGTCCGCAGATCGAATTCCGCCCGCTGGCACACGCCCCGAGACTTCTGAGCATCTGACGTTCTCGGTCGCTAGGCTTGAGAACTGTCGACGCTGCACCACACACCACACCTGAGGAGACCCATGCCCGAGGCTTTCATCCTGGACGGACTGCGCACACCTATCGGCCGCTACGGCGGAGTCCTTGCTGATCAGCGACCCGATGACCTCGTCGCGACCACGCTCAAGGCCGTCGTCGACCGCTCCGGGATCGATCCAGGCGACATCGACGAGGTGATCCTCGGCTCGGCGAACCAGGCCGGTGAGGACAACCGTAACGTCGCTCGCATGGCTGTGCTGCTGGCGGGTCTGCCCGAGTCCGTTCCCGGGTTCACCGTCAATCGTCTGTGTGCCTCCGGGCTGACCGCGATCACGACGGCACGGCAGATGATCGCGGCCGGTGACGCCGATGTGGTTGTCGCCGGCGGCGTCGAATCGATGACACGTGCACCCTGGGTGACGGAAAAGCCGCAGCGGCCCTGGGCGAAACCGGGCAAGTCCTGGGACACCTCGATCGGCTGGCGGTTCACCAACCCCGCCTTCGGTGAGGACACGACCCTGTCGATGCCCCAGACCGCCGAACGTGTGGCCGAGCAGTGGAAGCTGGAGCGTGAAGAGCTCGATGCCTTCGCCTACGCCTCGCATCAGTTGGCACTCGCGGCGCAGGAGGCGGGCAAGTTCGATCCCGAGATCCTGCCCATCGGCGACATCAGCGCCGATGAGGGGCCACGGGCGGACACCACCGTGGAGAAGCTCGCCAAGCTGCGGGCGATCCACGGACCCGGGGGAGTCATCACCGCCGGCAACTCCTCCTCGCTCAACGACGGTGCCGCCGTGACGATTCTCGTCAGCGAACGCTATGCCGAGAAGCACGGTCTGAGCCCCAGAGCACGCGTCGTCACCGGTGCCAGCGCCGGTGTCTCCCCGGAGATCATGGGCATCGGCCCGGTCCCGGCCACCCGCAAGGCCCTCGACCGCGTCGGCTGGAGCGTCGACGATCTCGAGACCGTGGAACTCAACGAAGCCTTCGCCTCCCAGTCTCTGGCCTGCATCGGAGACCTGGGGCTCGATCCGGAGACCGTCAACGGCTTCGGCGGTGCGATCGCGCTGGGCCACCCCTTGGGCTGCTCGGGAGCACGCATCACCCTGACACTGCTCAACCGCCTCGAACAGGCCGATGCCAAACGCGGACTGGCGACGATGTGCGTCGGCGTCGGCCAGGGCTCGGCACTGCTGTTGGAGCGAGTATGAGCGCCGGCGGCAGCGCCGCGACCACAGCGGGCGGCACGACCGGCGGCGCCGGAGACGCGAACTTTCCGCTGCTGATCGAACGCTGCGAGGACCGGGTCATCATCCGGCTGAATCGACCCGAAGTGCGCAACGCCATCGACCAGAACATGGCCGATGCCCTCCACGAGGTGTGCGCGGAGCTCGAAGCCGAGCCGAAGGTCGCCATCCTCACAGGTTCGAACGGCGTCTTCGCCGCCGGTGCCGACATCGGCCAGCTGCTGGGCCGCGGCCGCGAAGAGGCCCTGGCCGGCATCAACTCCAAGGTCTTCACCCGCATCCAGGAACTGCCGATGCCCGTCATCGCCCTCGTCGGTGGAGTCGCTCTGGGCGGCGGAGCCGAGCTGGCATTCGCCTGCGACTTCCGCATCGGGACACCGACGACGAAGATCGGCAACCCCGAGACGGGGCTGGGCATCCTCGCCGCGGCCGGAGCCGCCTGGCGTCTGCGCGAACTCGTGGGGGAACCACGGGCCAAGGAGATCCTCTTGGCGGGACGGACTCTCCAGGCCGAAGAGGCCAAATCGATCGGCCTACTCAACGACGTCGTCGACCCCGAGGACCTCGAACTCGCAGGTGAGGCACTTGCCGATCGGATCGCGAGCTTCGCACCTCTGGCCGTGAGGCTGAGCAAATCGGCATTCCATGCCCCGCGTGAGGCACATCCGCTCATCGACAATCTGGCCCAGGCCGTGCTGTTCGAGACCGAGGAGAAGCACACTCGGATGACTGCCTTCCTCGAGAAGCGGGAAGCGAAGAAGCGGCAGAAGGCCGAAGCTGTGGCCACCGAGGCCATGGACGAGCAGTCCGACCCTCGACATGAGCAAACTGATCCGCGGGCAGTCCAAGACGCTGCCCGAGATGAGGAGAGAGGCAGCGCCGAATGAGCGAGCAGAGGGCACACGAACCGGACGCGGTGCACACCGCTGACACAGGTCGGGCCGCCCCCGTGGTCCCGGAGACGGTCGGTGTCTACGGCGGCGGCCGGATGGGCGCGGGAATCGCCCACGCATTCGCCAGCGCCGGTGCCCGCGTCATCATCATCGAGAACACCGAAGAGACGGTGGCCGCGGCGAAGGAGCGCATCGACGCCTCGATCGAGAAGTCGGCATCCAAGGGCCTCGAAGTCAAGGGCAGCGTCGAGGTCGTGCGCGATCCCACGCTGCTCGATCAGGCACTGCTCGTCGTCGAAGCCGTCCCGGAGATCGTCGAACTCAAGCAGGAGATCCTGGCGGCCATCGCGAAGCACGCGCCGGCCGCGAGCATTGCCACGAACACGAGTGCCCTGTCCATCGATGAGCTCGCCGCCGCACTGCCTAGGCCCCAGGCGCTCATCGGACTGCACTTCTTCAACCCCGTCCCCGTGTCCGACCTCGTCGAGGTCGTCGTCGGCACTCACACCCGACCAGAACTCGTCGACGTCGCAAAGTCCTGGGTTGAGGGCTTGGGGAAGACGGCGATCACGGTCAAGGACTCGCCGGGATTCGCCTCCAGCCGCCTCGGCGTGGCCCTGGCTCTCGAAGCGGTGCGGATGGTCGAGGAGGGAGTCGCGAGTGCCGAGGACATCGACAACGCGATGACCCTGGGCTACCGCCACCCTGCTGGACCGCTGAAGACCACGGACATCGTCGGCCTCGACATCCGCCTCGGCATCGCCGAGCACCTGGAAGCGGAACTGGGGCCCAGGTTCACCCCGCCGCAGCTGCTCAAAGACAAGGTCGACGCAGGTCAACTGGGTCGAAAGTCCGGCCAGGGATTCTATACTTGGTGACCAGGCGGCATCGTCCGCTTGCCGCACCGTCATCTGCAAAGGAGCACACGTGACCGAGATCCGACTGTCCAACCGGGGGAACATCGCCGAGATCGTCCTCGACGGCCCCGATTCCCGCAACGCACTCGACGCGGACAACCTCCGCGACCTTGCCGCGGCAGTGTCCAAGGTCGCCGAGGCGGTCCCGAGCGTTCGCGCGCTCCTGATCCGGGGAGAGGGCAAGGTCTTCAGCTCCGGTCGCGACATCTCGGCCGTCGACGTCGAAACCGATGACGCACACGCATTCCTGGCTGAGGCGTTCACGCCCGTCTTCCAAGCCATTCGCGCCCTGCCGATCCCCGTGATCTCGCAGGTCCAGGGGGCCGCCCTGGGACTGGGCTTCGGCGTCGCTGCGGCCGCAGACATCATCATCGCCGCCGACAATGCGAAGTTCGGTTCGCCCTTCGCCGCGATCGGCGCGATGCTCGACTCGGGCGCACACCACGTGTTCCTCGACCGGGTGGGCTACCACCGAACGATGGATCTCATCATCACCGGTGACTTCATGACCGGCGCCGAGGCGGCCGCTGCCGGCATCGTGTCCCGTGTGGTTCCAGTTGAGGAGCTGGCCGAGTTCGTGGAGTCGAAGCTGTCGACGATCGTGACCGGCCCGGCCGAGGCCTTCGCGATGGAGAAGGGCTTCGTGCAGAAGCTTGCCGACGAGCGACCGCCCCTGGCGCAGGTGCTCGCGGAGGAGGCCAACCTCCAGGAGTCCGCCCGCCAGACCCCGGACTATGCCGAAGGGTTCAAGGCCTTCCAAGAGCGCCGGGCGCCGAAGTTCACCTGAGCTGGCGTTGGAGCTCTGCCCCGAACCCTGAGATCACTTGGCGGGCTGGACCTCGTCCTCGACGACCCATTTGTGATTCGTCATCGTCATGTCACCCATATCGAGGTCGACCATGTAGACGGTGTCGTCGGTCGAGCTGTCGATCGTTGCTTCAGTGCCCTTCATTCCGGGCATATGGTCAGCGGTGAGAGTGACTTCATCGCCGACCGCAGATGTGGGGTCGGATGCTTTGTCGATACCCTTGGGTGGCTGGCCGCCGTCTGCGGCGTGCTCATGGCTGTCATCGTGCTCCTCACCCGGTGCCGACTCGGAGTGGATTTCTTCATGTCTCTGCTTGGATTTCACTGGCTGTGATGGCCTGAGCACGAGTGGCATTCGATGCCGACGCTATACGTCGAGGGGGTATAGTTGTCAACGTGATTCAGACGGAGATGAGAGGCGTGGCGAACCTGAGGCGAGTCATCGCAATTGCGGCCCTGACCTTGTTGCTAGCAGGTTGTGGAACCGACGATTCGGGCTCCGGATCCGGCGGCGATCAGGTGTCGACGGAGGAGTTCCTCTCCGAGCACGGATTGGACGGGATGAGCGCCGTTGAAGCCATTGACCATCTTGACCGACTGGCAGTGGCTGACCGCCCGAGCGATCTCATGGCGTCGGTCTACCCCGATGAGCTGGTGCTTGCCGGTGAAGCACAGGAAGTGACTTTCGACCTGCCGAAGGAGAAATCGTATGTGTCGATTGCTCCCTACGTGAACACCACCCACGACTGCTTCTACCACAGCCTGACAACCTGTCGTGGAGAGCTCAGCAACGAGGAAATCGACGTGCAGATCACCGACAGCGCCACCGGCGAACTGCTCGTCGACGAGCAGGCGATGACGTTCGACAATGGCTTCGCCGGATTCTGGGTCCCGAGCGACATCGCCGGAACCATCGACATCACTCACGAGGGGAAATCAGGTTCCGTTGAACTCTCGACTGCCGATGACGGGGCGACCTGCATCACCGACATTCGGCTCTCCTGATCAGAAGCCTTGGCCGTCCGGGCCGCATCAGTCCTCGGGCTTCGCCTCAGGCTCGCCCTCGGGTCCGCCCTCGACGTCGAGCTTGCCTTCGACTTCTGACTCGGCCGTGCCCTTCTGAGTCGACTTCCACCGACGGAAGGTGAGGATCGTCAGCACGATGACCAGCGCCCACGAAATGCCGACGCCAGTGCCCGTGATGATGCCGGGATTCCCGATGAACGCGCCAACCGCGACAAGGGAAAGCTGCCCCGGCAGGGCGGAGACGACGGTGGCGATGAGGAAGGTGCGGCTCCTGATGCCCAGAGCTCCGCTGCCGTAGTTGACCGGCCAATAGGGGAAACCGGGCATGAGCCGAAGCATGCACACTGCATAGAAGCCTCCGTTGGTCAGGCGAGACTCGATCGCTTCGGCATGGCTGCCCAACAGTTTCATCACGGTGTCGTGGCCCAAACCGCGCGAGATCCAATAGCCACCCAGGCAACCGGCCAGAACACCGATCATCGACAGGATCGTGCCGAACACCAGGCCGAACGCCAGCCCGCCGGCAACGGCCATGATGGTGACGGGGATCGGTGTGGCGGCGACGACCGCGTAGAGGAGAATGAAGATTCCGAAGCCCCAGAAGCCAGCATCCGCGATCTGCTTTTGGAGCCCACCGAGCGAGGGCAGCTGAACGTTGAAGACCAGCCACAGACCTGCGAGCACCGCCAGGGCCAAGGTCACGTTGCGCAGGATCGAACCCCACGGCACTCGCGATTCGCCGCGAGAGCTCGTGTGCTGTGCGGAGTTCTCATCGAGTGGCATGGAACGATCCTACGTGTCCGGCTCGATGGGCAATGAATCGGTGGTGCTGAGTGCGAAACGGCGGGCCACCTCGGCGTGGGCACACATACCCGCAGTCAGGCTGAAGTCGACAATCAATGTGCCGATCAGGACGACAAGGCACGTCAGGGCACCGACAAGGACCCTGGCCTTGGGCTTCTGGTGAAAGAGTCCGAGTGGCGGGTCGGTGAGACCTGTGTGAGCCCGGTTCGCTGTAGTGCCGTGATCAGCCGGCGAAGATCGCGACGGCTTTGATCACCGTCAGGGTCAGGCCCCACACGAGCCCGCCGGCCACGACGACCGTCAGGGTCGATCCGACTGCTTTGTAGGCGACGCCGACGGGAGACTGCGGTGAGCCCTCGGCCGGGACATGTGCTGTGGGTGCGGAATCGCTCATGGTGTCCGTCCCTTCCTCTCAGTTCTCGTCTTCGAGGGCGGCGGCCTGCTTGGCCTTGACCGTCTCTGCGCGTTCGAAGTGCCTCTTGCTGACCGGCCGGATCAGGGCGTTGGCGATGAAGCCGACAGCCAGCGCCCCGACCATGATGTACATGCCCGGAGTATAGAGCTCGGGCCCGGTCTTGCCTGCCTTGTCGCCCGCTTCGACGACAGAGTTGACGATGAGCGGTCCGGCCACGCCCGCCGCAGACCATGCGGTGAGCAGGGCGCCGTGGATGGCTCCGACCTGGTAGACGCCGAAGAGATCCTTGAGGTACGCCGGGACCGTGGAGAATCCGCCGCCGTAGAACGAGATGATGACGAGGGTGGCGAGGATGAACAGGACGAGAGAGCTGCCTCCGAAGAGGGCCACGGCCAGGTAGAGGATGAGTCCGCCGCCGAGGTAGAGCATGTAGTTGTTCTTGCGACCGAGATAGTCCGAGGTGGTCGACCAGACGAAGCGACCAGCCATGTTGCCGATCGAGAGAAGGCCGACGTAGCCGGCTGCGGCTGCGGCTGTGATCCCGAAGTAGGCCTGTGCCATCGGGGCGGCGTTCTCGAGGATGCCGATTCCCGCGGTGACATTGAGGAACAGGGCGACCCACAGCAGCCAGAACTGCGGGGTGCGGATCGCGTTGCGGACTGAGACGTTGCCCTGCGTCTGCATAGGCTTGGCCGTCGCCTTGGAGGGATCGAAGTTCTTCGGTGTCCACTCGGGATGGGGCACACGGATGACGAAGGCTCCCGCGGTGATGACAACGGCGTAGACGATGCCCAAGGTGACGAAGGTCGGCGTCAGGCCGGCGACGAGGTTCTCCGGTTCGGTTCCGCCGCCGTAGAGGCTCATGAGCTGGTTCGACATCGGGCTGGCGATGAGTGCGCCGCCGCCGAAGCCCATGATCGCCAGGCCGGTGGCCAGGCCCGGACGGTCGGGGAACCACTTCATCAGCGTCGAGACGGGGGAGATGTAGCCGATTCCCAGTCCGATGCCTCCGATGACGCCGTAGCCGAGGTAGACCAGCCACAGCTGACCGGTCATGATTCCCAGCGATGCGACGAAGAAGCCGACGACCCAGCAGGTGCCCGCTGCGGCCATTGATGCCCGCGGGCCGTTCTTCTCCACCCAGGGGCCGAAGACGGCCGAGGAGATGCCGAGCATGAGGATCGCGATCGAGAAGATCCAGCCGATCGAGACTTCGCCGGCGTCGAAGTGCGTCATGAAAGGGATCTTGAACACGCTGAATGCGTAGACCTGCCCGATGCACAGATGGATTGCCAGGGCAGCCGGGGGAATCAGCCACCGGTTGAAGTTCTTCGGTGCGACGATCGCCGACCGAGAGAGGACCGAAGCCATGAAGGATCCTTAGGTTTGTGTGCTCTGCGTGCGACCATCGTCGGTCGTACGTACTGTGAGGACGAGCGCATCGTGATGACACGCTTCTGTTCCCCTACACACTAGAGCGCACACAAGGATTTGGCGAGGAACTCTCAGAAGTTCCCCACGATTGGGACTCGCAGTGAAGGAGCTCCGCTCGGACGACACTCGACGAAGCTGTCTGTCAGTGTCGTCCGAAGGGGATTCTCGGTCCTCCGGAGACCTGCGATCCGTCAGAGGTTGATCGTGACGTCGCCCTTTTCGCGCAGTTTCTTGGCGTACTTCTGAGTCGCCTGGGTCGACTTCTGGCTTTTGACCTGCTTCTCGAGCTGCGGACGCATCTCCTCAAGCGGTGGGATCTCCTGGGCCTGCTGGCCGCTCTGCTGCGCCATCTGCTCCTGCTGGGTCTTCGCCTGCTCGTAGGCCTGGCCGATCTCTTCGCCGCTGACCTTGAACTCGCCGTACTCGTCCTGGATGAGATCTTCGATCGACAGCTGAGTCTTGAGTTCGGAATGGACCTTCTTCTCGTCCATGCCCTGCTTCTTCATGGCCGCGAGGAAGTCCTTCTTGCTCATCTGGCTCGACTCGGCGGATTCGCCGAGGGCCTTGTCGATGTCCTTGTCGGAGACCTTGATGCCGCGCTCATCGGCTTCCTGGCTCAGCAGTTCGGTGCTCACGAGGTTCTCAGCGGTCTGGGTTTTGAGCTGTTTCTCGTCGACCTGCTGGCCGGACTGCTGTGACTGCATCTGCATCTGCTGGTATTGGGTCTCGTAGAGAGGGACGAAATCGTCCTTGGTGATCTTCTCACCATTGACCTCGGCGACGACCTTGGGGATGCCGTCGGTGTTCGGTTTGCCGTTCTGGCTTTGGGCCTGATCTTTGCCCTGGCCCTGCTCAGCCGCGGCGGAGGACTTCTCTTCCGCTGGCTTGTCCTCGGGTGAACCGCAAGCGGCGAAGGACACCACTGATACGGACAAGGCGAGGCCCAGCAGCCACTTGCTCTTCTGCACATTCACTCCTGATGTCGGGATCAGCCTGCCAGGCTAACAGTCGCGATTCACTGAAGTATGTGTGGAACATGACCACCGCTTGGCAAGGGTGAGATACTGGAGGGACCGGGCCACGGACGAGAGGTTCAGACATGGAGTCGAGATTTCGCGGAGTGTTCCTGACCTGTGCGGACGCCGAGGCGACGGCTGATTTCTACCGTGATGTCGCCGGAGTGCCGGTGGAGCCAGTCGGCAGCGATGACTACACCTACTGGATGCTGGACCTGAATGGCGTTCAGATCGCCCTCCACGATGCGAAGGCGTTCGCGGACTACAGCTTCCCGCCCAACCCGGAGTCCAACCTCACCCACCTCTACTTCCGGATCCCCGATCTGCAGGCGTTCCTCAACCATGTGCAGGACGTGAGTGCGCCGCTGATCGACGTCGACGATGTCGTTGCAACGGTCGAAGACCCCGACGGCAGGAAGGTCATGTTCGGCACGGCGTGAGCGGCTGGCAACGGTCAGTGCTGGTCAGCGCATCGGCTCGTAGGCCGAGTAGACGACACCGCTGACGAATGGCTTCGAGTCGAGGAGCCGCAGCCGAGGCACTCGCGCGTCCTCGGGGAAGAAACCGCGTCCGCGCCCCTGCCACACCGGGTAGGTGAACATTCGGTACTCATCGACGAGTCCGGCGGTGATGAGCGCATGTGCCAGGGTGATGCTGCCGGTGAGGATCACGTCCCGGCCCGGTTCATCGCGCAGGGCTGCCGCGGCCTGCAGCGGATCCTCGCGGATGACGGTTGAGTTCTGCCATTCCGGTTCGGCCAGCGTCGTCGACACCACTCGCTTGTCGACTCGGTCGAGGTGGGCTGCGACTCCTGTGCTGTCGTGAGTCTGCAGCGGCCAGTAGCCGCGGAAGTCCTCGAAGGTCTGCCGGCCGAGCAGCAGCACATCCTCGTTGGCCGACTGGCGCATGAGCTCGGCGGACAGCTCCTCATCCTGGGCCTGTGGGTCGAACCAGTCGTCGAGCATTTCGATTCGACCGTCAAGGGTCATGTTCTGGGTGATGATGATGCGCACGGCGGGCTCCTCGTCGAGTGGTGGCGTCACCGACCACGGTACGCACGACGAGGCTCGCGGTCCATGACTCGTTTCTCGACAGTGCCTGTTTCTCAAGGGTCCGATTCTCAGTAGAGTCGGACTCACAGCTCATTTGGCCCGAAGGAGAACCGCGCCCATGTCCGCATCGCAAACCGCTTCCATCCCAGATTTCCGCACCGAGGCTCAAGGGCTGCAGAGCGATCTGGTGGCTCTGCGCCGCACCCTGCACGCCAATCCCGAAATCGGCTTCGACCTGCCCTTCACACAGAAGACCGTCGTGGATGAACTCGCCGACCTGGGGCTCGAGATCACGACGGGTGAGTCGCTGAACTCGGTCGTTGCCGTGCTCAAGGGTGGACGTCCCGGACCTGCCGTGCTGCTGCGCGGGGACATGGATGCCCTGCCCGTGGTTGAGGACACCGGCCTCGACTATTCATCAACCAACGGCAATATGCATGCCTGCGGCCACGATATGCACACGGCAGGCCTCGTCGGGGCCGCCCGTCTGCTCGCCGCGCACCGCGACGAGCTGCCCGGCTCCATCGTGTTCATGTTCCAACCCGCCGAGGAGGTCGAGGGTGGTGCCGAGCCGATGATCGCCGAGGGTGTGCTCGAGGCCGCGGGGGTGCCTGTCATCGCCGCCTACGGAATCCACGTCGAGGCCGATGAGCGTGGAAAGTTCACCACCAAGGGCGGGCCGCTGATGGCAGGATTCGCCGATCTCAACCTGACGATCCACGGCGCCGGCGGCCACAGCTCCCAGCCACAGGCCACCCGTGACCCGGTGCCTGCCGTCGCCGAGATCGCACTGGCACTGAATACGATGGCGACCCGCTCCTTCGACATCTTCGACCCCGTCGTCGTCTCCGTGACTCAGCTCGAAGGCTCACAGGCCAGCAACATCATCCCGGACACCGCGAAGCTCACCGCCTCGGTCCGCTACCTCTCCGCAGATTCGATCGCTCTGCTGCAAGAGCGCGTTCCCGAGGTCGCCGAGAACATTGCTCGGGCGCATCGGTGCACCGCCGAGGTGGACTTCAGAATCGGGTTCCCCGTGACTGTCAACAACCCCGTCGAGACAGGGGTCGTCCTCGACCGCCTCGGCGAGATCTTCGGCGCCGAGCACGTCGAGGAGATGGCCGTGCCGCGGATGGGCTCGGAGGATTTCTCCTATGTGCTCGAGAAGGTGCCGGGCACATTCGTGTTCCTCGGGGCCACGCCCGAGGGCGTCGACCCGGATGCGGAGACGAACCATTCGCCCAGGGTCGTCTTCGACGACGGGCTGCTGGGCGATCAGGCCGCGGCATTGGCGCACCTGGCGTTTGCTCGGCTGAGCGACGAGGTGCGCTGAGGCGCGCTGAGGCGCGCCCGCAGCACCGAAACACGGGCGCTGCGTCGAGTTGCGGGTTTGCACCCATGTGTCTCGACGCAGCGCCCGTGTTTCGGCGGAGGCTCCTGGTGGCGCTGGTGCTGCCTCAGGCCTTGATCATGCCGTGGGGGTCGAGGACGAACTTCTTGGCGACACCTGAGTCGAAGTCGGCGTAGCCCTGCGGAGCATCGTCGAGGGCGATCGGAGTGGCATTGACGTTCTTTGCGATCGAGACCTTGTCACCCAGGATCGCGTGCATCAGACCGCGGTTGTACTTCATGACCGGGCACTGGCCGGTGACGAAGACATGCGACTTCGCGAAGCCGAGGCCGAAGCGCATCGACAGCGATCCCTGCTGGGCAGCCTCGTCGGCCGCACCCGGGTCGCCGGTGACATAGAGGCCGGGGATGCCCAGGCTGCCGCCGGCTCGGGTGATGTCCATGAGCGAGTTGAGCACGGTGGCCGGGGCCTCCGTGGCCGCGTCCTTGCCGTGGCCGCGAGCCTCGAATCCGACGGCATCGATTCCGCACTCGACCTCTGGAGTACCGAGGATCTGCTCGATCTGGTCCTTCGGGTCACCCTTGGAGACATCGACCGTTTCGCACCCGAAGGCGCGTGCCTGCGCGAGCCTGTCCTCGTTGAGATCGCCGACGATGACGACCGAGGCACCGAGCAGCTGCGCAGAGGTGGCCGCCGCGATCCCGACCGGACCCGCACCGGCGACGTAGACGGTCGATCCGATCGTGACTCCGGCACCGACGGCGCCATGGAAACCCGTGGGGAAGATGTCGGAGAGCATCGCCAGATCGAGGATCTTCTCCATCGCCTGATCCTTGTCCGGGAACTTCAGCACATTCCAGTCGGCATAGGGGACGAGGACGTATTCGGCCTGCCCGCCGACCCATCCGCCCATGTCGACATAGCCATAGGCCGAACCCGGGCGATCAGGGTTGACGTTGAGGCAGATGCCGGTCTGGCGTTCGATGCAGTTCCGGCAGCGACCGCAGGAGATGTTGAACGGCACGGAGACCAGGTCGCCGACCTTGACGAACTCGACGTCACGTCCGACCTCGACCACCTCACCGGTGATCTCATGGCCGAGAACGAGCCCCTCCGGTGCGGTGGTGCGCCCGCGGACCATGTGCTGGTCGGAGCCGCAGATGTTCGTGGCCACGGTCTTGAGGATGACGCCGTGATCGACTTTGCGTCCCACGTTGGCCGGGTGGACGCCCGGCCCGTCCTTGAGGACGAATTCGGGGTATTCGGTGTCGACGACCTCGACCTTGCCGGGACCCGCGTAGCTGATTGCCTTATTGCTCATCGTTGAGCCTCCATTCGAAAGAATGCGGAAGGGGGCGAATGCCAGGAGAGTCGACCGACCTCCTGAAATATCAGTCGTTCATCAGACGTGACTGCAGTCTCGCCGTTCGCTTATGCGTCTGTCAATAGCCGTCTCAGACACCAGCAGCCACCGTCTCAGAGGGTGGAGCCAGTGGCCGTTTGCTCCCGGGCATGTTCTTCCTATTCGCCGAGGCGGGTCGCCAGAATGTGCTGAGAGGTGGCCCGCAGGTGCCGCAGGGACTCCTTGATCAGTGGCGAATTACGGCTGCCGGCGCGGACTGCGGCGACGATCTTCCGGCTGAGTCGGCCCGGCCCGCTCAGACGGACTCGGGTGACATTGTCCTCCCCAGCGAGGCTGACCAGTCGAGGGAGCAGACTGACGCCCACACCGACACCGACGAGCGCCGCCTGCGTCTCCCATTCGACGGATTCGTGCGAGATCCTCGGGGTCACGCCGGCCGCGGTGAAGGCGGCGATGAACAGTGCGTGATAGGGCGATCCGGGCACGGCGGTGATCCAATCCTCGGCGGCCAGTTCGGCCAGCGTCACGGATTCGAGCGTGGCGACCCTGTGGTCGGAGGGCACCATGACGTCGAGCGGGTCGTCGAGGAGGTCGACTTTCTCGAATCGGGGATCGTCCTCAACCTGGACGTCGCCCTGCATGGAGACGACGACTGCGAGGTCGATGCGTTCGGCGATGAGGAGTTCGAGGCATCGCGTCGGACTTGCCTCGGTCACGTGGACCCTGGATTCGGGATGGGAGTTGCGCAGATGGGCTGCGAGCGGTGCGAGCAGATTCGACGATGCCGTGGAGAAGCCGCCGATGCCGAAGTGCGACGGAGACTGGTCGCCGGCGGTCAGGGAAGAGGCGCGGATGTCCTCCCACTCGGCGATGAGGCGGTCTGAACGGCGGACGAGATGCCTGCCTGTGGCGGTCAGGCGCAGGCCGCGTCCGTCCCTGGTCAGCAGGGTCATTCCGAGGCTCGCCTGGAGTTCGCGCAGCTGCCCGGACACCGCCGAGGGCGAGTAGCCGGTGAGCTCGGCAGTGGCGGCGACGGTGCCGCAGGCGGCGAACGTGCGCAGAGTGATGAGGCGCGGATCGATCATGGTTCTATTGTGCCCTGGATCATGCGGAAGATCCGCACATAATCCACCGAAAACTCGCGCTTTTCCTGCAGTGTTCACCTCGCTATCGTCGACTGTGACGTCACGGGTTCCGACGGTCGTCACACAGCAGCGCACATCAAGGGAGATGGAATTGACCGCAGTGAATCTGGCGCCGACGATGCAGGGTTTCCCTGCCGGCTTCAGCGAGGAGAGGCTCGACGAAATCCGACGCCGTCTCGACACCCGACGCACCGGTTTCTCCCTCGAGGCTCCTTTCTACACCGATGACCATCTCTTCAATCTCGATATGCAGGCCATCTTCGGGCAGAACTGGGTCTTTGCCTGCAGCGTCGCGGAGATCCCCGAACCCGGTGACTACGTCACGCTCGACTACGGTCCCTACTCCCTCATTGTTCTCCGCACCGACGAGGGCGGAGTCAACGTCCTCCACAATGTGTGCCGCCACCGAGGCGCCCGAGTGCTGACCGAGGACACCGGAACCACCGGCAATCTGGTCTGCGGGTACCACTCGTGGACCTATTCACCCGCGGGCGACCTCATCCACGCCTCGGCGCCGGGTGAGTTGGAATTCGACAAGGCCTGCTATTCGCTCAAGCGTGCGCACGGAAAGATCGTCGCAGGTCTCGTCTTCCTGTGCCTGGCCGAAGAGCCCCCGGCTGATTTCGACGACACCGCGGCGATCTTCGCGCCCTACGTCGGACCCCACGAACTGGCGAAGACGAAGGTCGCCTACCAGCAGAACATCATCGAGGAAGCCAACTGGAAGCTCGTGATGGAGAACAACCGCGAGTGCTACCACTGCGATGGTCACCCGGAGTTGGCCTGCGCTCTGTTCCCGACCTGGGGACTGACCGATGACACGATTCCACCCCACCTCGAGGAGGTCTGGGACCGCAATCAGCAAGCTCAGGCCTCGCTGGAATACCGGTGCCGACGCTACGGACTGCCCTACGAGGTCGTCGAAGAGCTCGACACCCGGATCGCCGGAATTCGGATCTCGCGCGAATCACTCGACGGTCAGGGGGAGTCGTTCTCCGCCGACGGCAGGCGCCTGTCGAAGAAGCTCCTCGGCGATCTTCCCGATTTTCGCTTGGGTCGCTGTTCCATGCATCTGCAGCCAAACAGCTGGTTCCACCTCCTCGGCGATCATGTGGTGACCTTCACCGTCCTCCCGATCAACGCGCACCAGACGCTGGTGCGCACCACCTGGCTCGTCGCCGATGATGCGGTCGAGGGTGTTGACTACGACCTCGAGACGTTGACGCATACGTGGAAGCAGACGAACCTGCAGGACAAGAACTTCGTCGAGCTCTGCCAGCGGGGCGCGGCAAGCCCGTTCTACGAGCAGGGCCCGTACATGAAGAGCGAATACCAGGTCGAGGCATTCATCAACTGGTATGTGACTCGGATGCGGGAGCATGTGGGATGAAGCGCTTCGCCGACCCCATGACTCCGCTGGCGCAGCGGGTCCGGGGCCTCGAGATGCCATGGAACCGGGTTCTCTCCAGCACGACAGGACCCGCCGGTGCTGCCACAGCGCTCGGCCCCTGGCACCCGCAGGAATTCTCTGCAGAGTGTGTGGAGACCATCCCCGAGGCGGGCGACATGATGGTCTTCGTGTTCCGGCGCATGGACGGTGCCCCACTGGCATTTCGGTCCGGGCAGTACATCAACATCGACTTTCCCGTGTATGGTCCGGACGCCGAGCCGGTGTCTCGCAGCTACTCGATCTCGAGTGCTCCGACCGAGCCGTGGACGTTCTCCATCACGATCAAACGCGATCCGAAGGGACTCGTCTCGCGGTGGGCACATGAGACCATCCGACCGGGCGCGGTGCTCGAGATGCTGGGGCCGGTGGGAGCATTCCATCTCGCAGACTACGATCGGCGAGCCCGCTACCTGCTGCTGGCAGCGGGTGCAGGGATCACCCCGCTGATGTCGATGGTGCGTACGATTCACTCCCTGCCGGGGCAGGCCGACGTCGTTCTCCTCTATCACGGCTCGGCACCGGATCGCTTCGCCTTCGCCGAGGAGCTCGACTTTCTGCAGGGGGCCGATTTCCGCATCGAAGTCGTCTACACCCTCGGTGACAGGAATCAGGCCGACGAGTCTGCAGGTGCGACAAGCATTTGGAGCGGAAAGGCCGGCCGTCTCTCAACGGCGCTCCTCGAGGAAGTCGTGCCCGACGCCAATGGGCGACAGGTGTTCGCGTGCGGGCCGGAGGGGTATCTCAACACGGCGACGGACTGCTTGCGCGAGGTCGGCGTCGATGACACCTCGGTGTTCATGGAGTTCTTCTCCGGCGACCGTGCCACCCGCGCCGAATACGCCGAGGAAGTCGCGATCGCAGGCGAGATCGCCGAAGAGATCGCCTCGGCCAGCGAGGAGTACTACGAAGCGCAGCCGGCCGCCTTCGAGATGTACGAACCCGAGTACACCGCCGACGGACCTGTCGAAGCCACCGGCTCGCCGCTCGAGGCCGTCGACGCCCTGGCCGAAGTCCCTGTCGAGCCGGGGGTTGAAGTGGTCGTGGCGGGAACCGAGGCGGCGGACGCCGGGTTCGATCCCGCGCTGGAGACCGACCCAGCGAGCGCCTCGGCGACGGTGGACTTCGATGACGCGGCAGGTGACGAAACCACGGTCGTCGATCCGGCGACCTTCGCTACCGTGGGCGAAGGCGAGCACACTATGGCCTTCGTGCGCACCGGGCTCAACGTCCGGGTCAGCTCGGAGGAGTTCGTCCTCGACGCCGCGCGCCGTGCAGGCGTGAAGATCGGGGCGAACTGCCAAGAGGGCATGTGCGGCTCGTGCAAGGTCGTCAAGCTCGAAGGGGATGTCGACATGAACCATCAGGGCGGCATCCGCGCACGGGAGATCAACGCCGGGAAGTTCCTTCCCTGTTGTTCGACGGCGACGAGTGACCTGGTCATCGACGCCTGAGCCCGCCGGCCAGGAGTCGCCAGCCCTACGGGGCAGGACTTTCGCTGGCCCACGCACCAACTGCACCACCTCAGTCTTTTCACTGCACCACAAAGGAGTACCCAGTGCCGATTTCCACGCCTTCCTCGTCCTCTTCGCCATCCGCACCTCGGGTCGTCATCATCGGAGCCGGCATCGTCGGAGCCAACCTCGCGGACGAACTCGCCCAGCTCGGTTGGACCAATACTCTCGTGCTCGAACAGGGACCCCTGAACATCCCAGGCGGCTCGACCTCGCACGCACCCGGCCTGGTGTTCTCCTCGAACGGCTCGAAGTCGATGACCGAGTTCGCTCAGTACACGATCGAGAAGCTGACGTCCCTGACCGGGCCCGACGGTCGCGGTTCGTTCCTGCCCGTCGGTGGCCTGGAGATCGCGACCCAACCCGACCGGCTGCAGGACTTGCACCGTCGTGCCGGATGGAACCGGTCCTGGGGAGTCGACGCCGAGGTGGTCGATGCGCAGGAATGCCTGCGGCTGTTCCCTATGCTCAATCCGGACAAGATCCTCGGTGGGCTTCTGACTCCGGGTGATGGGCTGGCGCTCGCCGCCCGTGGCACCCAGCTGGTCATGGACCGCGCTCGGGCCGCCGGTGTCGAATTCCGCGACCGCACCACCGTGACCGGCATCGAGCAGTCCGGTGGCAAGGTCACCGCAGTGCTGGCCGGCGACGACAGGTTCCCGGCGGACATCGTTGTCTCCTGCGCCGGATTCTGGGGTCCGAAGATCGGTGAGATGGTCGGTACGACGATCCCGCTGCTGCCGCTGGGCCACCAGTTCGCCTGGACGACCGAGGTGCCGAGCCTCGTCGGGAAGAACGAACAGCCGGCAGGAGCCTCGGCGCCCATCCTGCGCTACCAGGACAAGGACCTCTACTACCGCGAATGGGGCGATCGAATCGGCATTGGCTCCTACGCCCACCGACCGATGCCCGTCGACCTCGACACGCTGCGCACCTATTCGCCCGATGAGATCACGGACGAGGTCATGCCCTCGAGTCTCGAGTTCACTCCCGAAGACTTCGCCCGAGAGTGGGAGGCCACCAAGGAACTGCTGCCCGAACTGCGCCAGACTCAGGTCCAGCGCGGTTTCAACGGCATCTTCTCCTTCACTCCCGACGGCGGATCGCTTGTGGGCCAGTCCCGGGAGGTGGACGGATTCTTCGTCGCCGAGGCGGTCTGGGTCACCCACGGAGCCGGCATCGCGAAGGCCGTCGCCGAACTCATCTCACTTGGGCGTTCGAACACGGACCTGTCGGGCATCGACCTCAACCGCTTCGAGGACGCACTGACGACCCCCGAATACGTCAGCGAGACCTCCCAGCAGAACTTCGTCGAGATCTACGACGTCATCCACCCGTTGCAGCCACGGGTCTCACCGCGGGACGTGCGGCTCAGCCCCTTCAATGACCGACAGAAGGAGCTCGGGGCATTCTTCCTCGAGACGAACGGGTGGGAGCGCCCGCACTGGTACGAGGCCAATGCCTCGTTGCTGAGCGAACTGCCTGAGGAATGGAAGGCTCCTGAGCGTGAGGGGTGGGCGGACATGTTCCACTCGCCGATCGCGGCGGTCGAGGCGTGGAAGACGCGGACGAATGTGGCCATGTACGACATGACCGCGCTCAAGCGCTTCGAGGTCAAAGGTCCCGGAGCCGGCGAGCTGCTGCACGGGCTGACCACCTCGTCGATGCTGCGCAAGCCGGGAGCTGTCAGCTACACCCTGCTGCTTGATGATGAAGGCGGCATCACCAGCGACATCACCGTCGCGATCCTCGACGAGCAGACCTACCAGGTAGGCGCGAACTCGAATATCGACTTCGCCACCATCACCCGCGCGGCACGGGAGCAGTCGGCGGCAGATCCGAGCAAGTGGGCTACCGTGCGCGAGACGACGCAGGGAACCTGCTGCATCGGCCTCTGGGGTCCGCTCGCCCGGGAGGTCATCGGCCAGGTCAGCACCGACGACCTCAGCAACGACGGGCTCAAATACTTCCGCACCAAGCAGATCACCATCGGCGGCATTCCTGTCACGGCGATGCGCCTGTCCTATGTCGGTGAGCTCGGTTGGGAACTCTACACCTCGATGGATCTGGGACACCGACTCTGGGGCGTGCTGTGGGAGGCCGGTCGGGAGTTCGGACTCATCGCCGGAGGTCGTGAAGCCTTCAATTCGATGCGCCTGGAGAAGGGGTTCCGTTCATTCGGCTCCGATATGACGAGCGAGCATGAGCCCGTTCAGGCGGGTCTCGGCTTCGCGGTCAAGGCTTCGAAGACCGATGACTTCAAAGGAAAGGCCGCACTCGAGGCTCGGGCCGCGGCGGCCACGACGAAGCTGACGTGCCTGACGCTGGATCGGCGGGAAGATGTCGTTCTGGGGAGTGAGCCGGTGTACCTGCGGACTGGTGCCGCGAACCCCGGGGTCACCTCGGCGAATGGGGCTGACGGCTATGTCACCTCGGCGGCCTATGGGTACTCGATAGGGCAGACCATCGCCTATGCCTGGCTGCCGAACACTCTGAGTGTCGGCGACGGTGTCGAGGTCGAGTACCTGGGTCGCAGACTCCCGGCGACGGTCACCGCCGAGCCGATCTTCGACCCGGAGATGACCCGACTCAAGGGGTGATGGGCCCTTCACTCTTGCCGAAACCACGCCGCTGCTTCGAGACGCTTGTGCGTGCATAGTGGTCTCGAAACAACGGCGTGGTTTCGATTGGGTGCTTGCAGTCCACCCGCTTCTCGGGATGGCGCCGACCGGGGAAGGACACTCCTCGTTCCATATGGTGGATTCGAATTGACCAATAACTGGGACTGACGAAAGTATGACAGCAGGAGTTACTGTCGACTGCCCCACCTCGGTGGAGGATCCAAAGGAGTGTCCATGCCCAAGCCTGCGATCATCGGTTGGTCCCACGGAAAGTTCGGACGCTCCGAATCGCCTCTTCCCGAGATGATGGCCGATGCAGCCCGGGGTGCCATTGCTGATGGGACCTCGCACGAGTAGAGGAGGCCGGTGAGCGAGTCGACGGTCCTCGCCGGCGGCGAGGTCGATGACATGCTGCGTCTGAGGGGTGGGCACCGAGACGATCCTCGGCTCCTGCCGGTGGCCGGCATGGACGACCGCCTCGCCGGGCTCGCCGAGGCAGTATCCCGGTTCGTCGAGGCGGTGGCCCGGTTCGTCGAGGCGGTGGCTCGGGCCGGAGGGCGAGGCGACCGGCACTCGAGCCGGGGAGTCGGACTCGTGCGGGCCCGCGGAACCGGTCACAGCGCCTCCTCCTGACCGGCCACGGCATCGGCGATGAGCTGAGCTTCCTGGTAGAGCAGTGCGGCGATTTCGAACACGCGGCTTCCCGTCAGCCGCTCCTCGATGCTGGCGATCGACAGTGCCGACCGAGGTTGGCGGCCCCGCTCGATGATCTCCTTGAGCGCTGGAACGGATACCGCGGGATAGCGTTGTGCGAAGCTTCGGACTTTGGCGTCGACGAAGGCGTCCACCTCGGCGGTGGGGAACTGGGTCATGATGGCCAGGCTCCGGCCCCGATGCCGAGTGGATGGCGATCGCCCACGGCCAGGGCGTTGAGCATGCGGTGCCCGGTCCCAGATCGTCGACCGCATGGGCGATATTGAACGAGGCGGACCGGCTCATGATCCGCCCGCGCAGCCTCACCCGGTCGAGATCGTGTATCGGTGCTTCGCTGCCCATGCTCACGATTATGCTGCGCAGGGAGTCGGTTGAGGAGCCGGATCCATGATGTGGACCGCAGATGGGGTCACCGCCGGGGAGCCAGGTGCCGACACAGGGCTTCGGCCATCAGCTCGATGCCCTCCGATTCCCGCTGCGGATCGGCGACGAGAACCTGAATGAAACGGGCGTCGAGACTGGGATCGTCAAGCTCCACGGCGGTGCACCCCGCCTCGGCGAGAGTATCCGGGATCGTTCGCTGGGCCATCATCGCGATCATCGTCGTACCCGCCACGGCCCTCAGCGTCAGCACTGGGCAGGTGGCCTCGACCGCCGGAGAGAACACCTGCCCCTGCGCACGAACGGCCTGCTCGATCCTCATCCGAGCGGTGTTGCCAGCAGGCAGGGTGGCGATCGGATAGTCGACCAGATCACGGATGCGCAGGCTCGACCGGCCGGCAAGGGGGTGAGTGCTGTCCAGGACCGCGAAATTTCGGGCCTGGATCTGATCGACCCGTCGGACCCCAGGGATCTCGACGTGATTGTGGCTCGATACGGAGAAGTTCACGCACAGGTCCGCCTGCCGGCGTTTCAGCACTTGGAGGGCTTCGAGGGAGTTCCGGTCGAGGACGGAGATCTGCACCCGGTCGGTGATGGTCATGACCTCGTTGATGGCATCGGCGACGACAGTCTGGCCCAGTCCCGTGCTGGTGACGACCGTGATGGTCTCCACGGAGCGGGAATAACCGCCGAAGGAATCGGAGAGCAGCTCGGATTCGGCGATCATCCGCCGTGCGAAATCGGCAACGGCCATGCCCTGGCCGGTGGGGACGACTCCGGTCGCCGATCGTTCGAACAATGTCGTCCCGTAATGGTCCTCAAGCGTTCTGACCTGACGGCTGGCGGTCGAATGTGAGACGAACAGAGCCCGCGCCGCGAGGTGGATCGAACCGTATTCGACCACGGCCAGTAGGGTGGTGAGACTGCGGAGGTCGGTCATGGCGTCATGCTACGCGTGGTGGTGCGCAACGTGCACCACCTCCGTGCAGGATTCGCACCGGTCTGCGGACAGATCGGCCTTCCGGTTCCGCAGTCGGTTCGGCGACGCTGGATGCATGACCTCAGATCACAGCACCGGCCGCGATGAGGCGGCACCCGACCAAGCAGTACGCAGCGATGGCTCACCGTCCGAGGCACCCGCTGCCGACCGAGAGTCCGTCACCCGCGCCGCAGGCGAGTCCGTCCGCAGCGAGGCCTTCTTCGACCAGCTCGCCGCCCGGGTCGCCCGACGCACCGAGAGCCAGGCCGAAGGCAACGGAGCCGCCGCACGAGCCTACCTCGCCGAGGAGATCGTTCCCGAGCTCACTGCGCTGGGCTTCGACTCCACGATCCACGACAACCCGGAATCCGCCGAACACCCGCTGCTCATCGCCTCCCGCATCGAAGATCCGAACCTGCCCACCGTCCTCCTCTACGGTCACGGCGACGTGCAGTTCGCTCACGACGCGCAATGGTCCGAGGGCCTCGACCCCTGGGTGCTCACCCGCGACGGCGACCGACTCTACGGCCGCGGCAGTGCTGACAACAAGGGCCAGCACACCGTGAACTCGCTTGCACTGTCGACGCTGCTCGACGCTGTCGCAGCGGGTGGACCTGCGACCGACGGGAAGCTCGGATACAACGTGAAGGTCCTCATCGAAACCGCCGAGGAGGCCGGTTCGCGCGGGCTCAAAGCCTTCGCAGCCGCGCACCAGGCAGAGCTCGACGCCGACCTCTTCCTCGCCTCCGACGGTCCGCGGATCGCGGCCGAGCACCCGACGCTCTTCCTCGGCTCCCGCGGGGCACTGAACTTCACGCTCATCGTTCATGACCGCGACGGAGACCACCATTCGGGAAATTGGGGCGGGAAGCTGCGCAACCCAGCCACCGTCCTCGCCGCCGCCGTGAACTCCCTCGTCGACGGCAACGGGATCATCCGCATTCCCGCACTGCGGCCGGCGGCCCCGCCCACGTCGGTGCTCGACGCAGTGGCGAAGCTGCCTGAAGTGGTCGAAGAGGGATCGCCGACAGTCGATCGTGACTGGGGTGAGCCCGGACTGACCTCGGCGGAGCGGGTCTTCGCCTTCAACGTCATCGAGGTGCTCGCCCTCGAGGCAGGAAATCCGGACCAAGTCGTCAATGCGATCCCGGGGACGGCCGCAGCGCATATGCAGCTGCGTTTCGTCGTCGGCACCGACGTCGATGACGTCGAGACCACGGTGCGAACCCACCTCGAGGAGCAGGGAATCCACGGTGTCGACATCGTCGCCGCGCACTGCATGCCGGCCACCCGCCTGGACCCGAATGCCCGCGTTGTCGCGGCGGCAGCGGAATCGATCAAGGCAACGACCGGCCTCGAGGCCGCTATCGAACCGAATCTGGGCGGCACCATTCCCAACGATGTGTTCGCCGAGGTGCTGGGCCTGCCGACCGTGTGGGTGCCGCATTCGTACCCCGGATGCAATCAGCACGCTCCCGACGAACACGCCCTGTCTTCGATTCTCGAACAGGGGGCTGAGATCATGGCGGGAATGTTCTGGGACATGAGGCAGAACCCGGATGACTGGTTCACCTCGAAGGGCCCCTCGGCGAGCACAGGAGACGCGCAATGAGCGAGCACACGATGGCTGCGACTGCCGCCTCGGCGACCAAGCCCGTGCGGCCGTGGAAGGTGATCGTCGCCGCCTCCATCGGCAACGCCCTTGAGTGGTACGACATTGCGATCTATGCCTACTTCTCGGTCTACATCTCCGTCGCCTTCTTCCCGTCCGAGAGCCACTCGGTGTCCATCATGCTGGCGCTGGGCACCTTCGCCCTGTCGTTCTTCATCCGACCCGTCGGTGCGATCGTGCTCGGCAGCTACGCCGACCGCAAGGGCCGCAAACCGGCGCTGACGCTGACGATCTGGCTGATGTTCCTGGGCACGCTGATGATCGTCGTCATGCCTCCGGCCCATGTCATCGGCCTGGCCGCCCCGCTGCTCATCCTGCTCGCCCGTCTGATCCAGGGCTTCGCCGCGGGTGGGGAGTTCGGATCAGCGACCTCACTCATGGTCGAACACCTGCCCAATCGCAAGGGCTTCGCCGCCAGCTGGCAATTCACCTCCCAAGCGATGTCGACGATCCTGGCTTCCGTCATCGGTGTCAGCCTGACGACCGGCTTGAGCCAGGAGCAGCTCGAGACCTGGGGTTTCCGTCTGCCCTTCATCGTGGGCCTGCTGGTCGGACCCATCGGCCTCTACATCCGCCGTCATGTCCCCGAATCACCGGAATTCACCGCCCTCGCGGCTGAGGCACCGAAGCAGACAGCAGCGATCGGCGGAATCCTGCGCCACCACAAGCTGGCCGTGGTCCTGGCCATCGGCGCCATCGCGGTCTCGACCTGCCTCAACTACTTCATCACCTACGTACCCACCTACGCCGTGGACAACCTGGGAATGACGAGCTCTGCCGGCTTCTGGGCCACCCTGGTCTCGGGCATCGTCCTGCTCCTCGTCACCCCGGTCGCCGGCTACTTCTGCGACAAGGTCGGACGACTGACATTTATGATCCCGGCTGCCGTGGCCGTGATGGTGCTGACGTGGGTGCTCTTCACCTGGGTCGTCGCGGCCAATGCGCTGAGCGTGCTCATCGTCGTCGTCGCGATCTTCTCGGTGCTCAAGGCCGCCTACTATGGTCCGCTGGCCAGCGTCATGGGCGACATCTTCCCCACCGAGGTGCGCGGCACAGGGCTGTCCCTGGGCTACAACATCGGCGTCGCCATCTTCGGTGGGCTGACACCGCTCGTCGCCGCCTGGCTGATCGGCATCACAGGTGATGCGAAGGCGCCTGCCTACTGGGTGCTGCTGGCCGGTGTGCTCAGCGTCAGCGCAATCCTCGTGGCCTGGAAGAAGCTCGGCGTGCGCTGACTCGGTGCGCACTGACTCGGTGCGCGCCCGTCGAGAAACGGGGTGCGTGTCGAGACGCATGTGCGTGCGCATGGTTTTCGACGCTCAACCCGTTTCTCGGTGGCGTCGGGGACCACGGGCATTCTCGTCGCCGGCGGGGTGGGCCTGCGGCGTGATCAGTTCAACTGTCCCCGTGCGTCTACGGGCCAGCGATCGATCAGTTCGC
>JAKDSA010000172.1 GCA_030457025.1 Brevibacterium sp.
GCGCTTCGAACAGTCTCAGTCATGACCCCAGCCTAGCTACCTCAGCGGCGACGCCGCAGCACAAGCGGGAACAAATGCGCTCGTGAGACCACCCGCCCCCTCGTGAGCACAATGCGCACAACGTGGAGAACGAGCAGAACGCGATCAGTGCACACAAGCGCGTAATGTGACGCGCATCAACCTAAGCTATGACGAGCCTCACATGTAATTCACAACAGATATGAAAGTTTGGTCAATGACGAACCAATCCGCCTCAGATCCTGGCGCAGATGCACGGTCCGGGCCGCCTCATCCGACTCGCCGCATGTTCGGCCGAATCGCCTACGGTGCCATCGCGGTGGCAGCCATCGGGACGGCCACCACCTATTCGGTCAAAGCCGCCTCGGCCAAGGGGGATCTCTCCTCCAACCTCACACTCATCGCACCTGCCGGTGCCGGTGGCGGCTGGGACGGCTTCTCCCGAGAGACTCAGCAGGCCATGCGTGTGAATAAGCTGGCCAACAACGCCCAGGTCGTCAACATCCCCGGAGCCGGTGGCACGATCGGGCTCGGCAAGTTCTCCACCATGCAGGGCAGAGCCGACACCGTACTCGCCACCGGCACCGCGATGGTCGGCGGCATTGCGCTCAACGAGTCACCGGTCGGTTTCGATGACACGACCCTGCTCGCCCGTGTGGCGGAGGACTACGACGTGCTCATCGCCGCCGCCGACTCCCCCTATGACACGCTCGATGATGTCATCGGCAAGTGGAAGAAGGACCCGAAGGGCTTCGTCTGGACCGGTGGTTCTGCCGGGTCCGTCGATCACCTCACGATCGCTCAGCTGGCGCTGCTCTCGGGCATCCCCGCCTCTGGGATCACCTACATTCCGAAGTCCGGAGGCGGTGAAGCGATCCAGACGCTGCTCTCGGGCACGACGGACTTCGCCTCCTGTGGCTTCAACGAGGTTTCGGACCAGATCGAAGCCGGTCGCGTGAAGGCGCTCGGCGTGGCCTCACCGAAGCGCATCCAAGGCTACGAGGACCTTCCCACGATGACCGAACAGGGCTACGAGGTGACGCTGACGAACTGGCGCGGCTGGCTCGGTGCTCCCGGCATCACTGAGGATGAGACCTCGCAGCTTGTCGACATCCTCAAACAGACTCGCGACAGCGCGGAATGGGCAGATGCCCTCGAGCGCAACAAATGGACAGACGTGTGGCTGACCGGTGATGAGTTCGCAGAATTCATCAAAGAGGACACCTCCCGGATCGCGAAGCTGCTGAAGGAGTTGGGACTGTGAGCGCTCAGACGTCAACGAAGAAGAGAACGAGGACGGCCCACCTCGGCGCCGGGACCTGGTGGCAGGGGCGATCAGGTCTCCTGATTCCTCTCATCATGGCCGGTTTCTCGACCTACCTGCTCATCGGCATCATCACGATGGACGTTGCCGAGGATGCCGATCAGCCGGGACCGCGGTTCTTCCCTCTGCTCATCATGATCGTCGGCTACGTCCTCACGATCCTGCTGACGATCGCCTATATTCGCAATCCCGAACCCGTCGATGCCGACGATGATCTCCCCGCCGGAGAGGAGGAGGCCAAGGCGTTCTCGACACCTGTCACCTCGGCGGTGTCGGCCTCGCGCCTCGATCCGCATGAGGAGGATGAACCGGTCCAGGATCGCCAGGCCCTGGCCAAGGCGCGGGCCGAGGATTCCTCGCACCGCACGCACAGTGACTTCGTGTCCCTGGCCTGGGGTGCGGGCGGCTTCGCCGCGTTCGCTCTCATCCTCGAGTTCGCCGGATGGATCCTCGCCGCGGCGCTTCTGTTCTGGTGTGTGGCCAGGTCGATGGGGTCGAAGCGGCCCCTGTTCGACCTGACCATGGCACTGACCTTCTCCTCTCTGGTCTACATCGCGTTCGCGGTGCTGCTGGGGCTCAATCTTCCCTCGGGAATTCTGGGAGGTGGCTTCTGATATGGACGCTCTCATGTCCCTCTTCGAAGGCTTCGCACACGCGATAACGCCGATGAACCTGCTCTGGGTGCTCGTCGGCTGCTTCCTCGGCACGGCTGTCGGCGTGCTGCCGGGCCTGGGTTCATCGATGGCTGTGGCGCTGCTGCTGCCGATGACCTTCGCCCTCGACCCGACCGGTGCATTCATCATGTTCGCCGGCGTCTACTTCGGTGGTCTCTTCGGTGACTCCACCATGGCCATTCTGATGAACACCCCCGGTCAGGCCTCAGCGATCGCCTCGACGTTCGAAGGCCACAAGATGGCGCGCAACGGGCGAGCGCCGCAGGCTCTGGCCACGGCCGCGATCGGTGCGTTCATCGGTGGGTTCGTCTCCTGCTTCCTCGTCGTGTTCATTGCCCCTGCCCTGGCAGACTTCTCGACGAACTTCGGTCCCGCCGAGTTCTTCGCACTCGCGCTCTTCGCCTTCGTCGCCACCTCCTCGGTCGTCGCCGATTCCGTGCTCAAGGGCCTCATGGCGCTGGTGCTCGGCATCGGGATCTCAGTCATCGGCATCGACTCGGTCTCCGGCACGGAGCGTTTCACCATGGGTGTTCCCGAACTCTTCGACGGCGTTTCACTCGTCACCGTGACGGTGGCCATTCTGGCATTGGGCGAGGTCTTCTTCATCGCCTCGCGGATCCGTCGCAAGGTCACCGACAATACGATCAATTCCTCGGGGCGCCCGTTCCTCTCGCGCAAGGAATTCGGCGAGGCCCTGCCCGCTTGGCTGCGTGGCACAGCAATCGGCCTGCCCTTCGGTGTGATTCCTGTCGGCGGCGCCGATGTGCCGACGTTCATGTCCTATGGTCTCGAGCGCAAACTCGACTCCCGGCGCACGAAACCGCAGTTCGG
>JAKDSA010000116.1 GCA_030457025.1 Brevibacterium sp.
CCCGTGTGGGCTACCACCGCGGACTCGACTCCCTGCGTGCCGCCGGATGGCGCGGATCAGGACCGATCCCGTGGAAGCACGAGATCAACCGCGGATTCCTCCGCGCCCTCAACGCCCTCGGCCGTGCCGCCGGTGCGATCGGCGAAGGCGAAGAGGCCGCTCGGATCGAGGAGTTCCTGCGGTCTTCGGACCCGGCCGCGATCGATGCGATGGCTGCGGGGGAGTAGAGGGCAATAGCCTCAGTGACCGAAACTGATTCCGGGAGTACGGGCGGTGCTTGATTGCTCAGCGAGTGGCGAGTTTCCGCCCGTGCTCCAGCTGAGAGACTCGGCCTCTGGAAACGTCCAGTGCGGCAGCGACTTCGGAGATTCTGTCGTGCTCCGACTCATTCCAGTGCAGCGAAGTTGGAGTGTTCTGGAACAGCTGGACATGCCATGCGCCGTTGCTGCGTCGAGGACGCGAACATCTCCGGCGCCGCGCACACTGACAAGGCGTGGGCGTCTCGCTCGTTCCGCGCCATCAGCAACCGCAGATAGAGTGCACGTACGTCTTCGGCTGACTTCTGGGACCTTCCGTCGGCACATCGCACAGAGTGTTTGACGGCGATTTTAACTGACACTTCACCCCAGCACTTCAACCCAGTTCGGAGTATGAGCACGCTCGGACACCACAACTGGCCGATCCGCCGCCTCGCCCCTGCCTCGACGGTCGCCGGCGCCGGCGTGCTGAACGCGTCGAATAGGCTGGGCGCCCACCGGAGTTCCTGAATGCACTGGTGTTCGGGGAACTATTGCATCCCTTACTTCCATTCACTGGCTTTCTCGACCGGTGAAACCTGCGGCAGGGTGGTAATCCAGCTCGCTCACGCCGGCCGCGGCTACCTGCTCCACGAGGTCCTCTCCCCGTTGTCCAACACCCGCACCGACTCCTACGGAGACACCCCGGAGAATCGGGCCCGTTTCCTCCTCGAGGTCGTCGATGCCACTCGCGCCGAGGGAATCCGCAAGCAGGCCGATCGGCGGCAGGCAGCCCGATCGGCGGCAGGCAGTCGACACCGGTGCGGGCAGGGGAGCGGAATTGCCCGCTCCGTTCACGCCAGCCCGCCGATCCACAGTCCCAGCCCTGCCGCAGCGGTGGCGAGTGCGAGTGTGCCGAGCCCGCTGACCAGGCCGGCTGCCCACTGCCGTTCCTGGAACAGACGGATGGTCTCGAAGCTGGCCGTGGAGAACGTCGTGTACCCGCCGAGGAATCCCGTGCCGATGACAAGATGCCACGCCTCGGGCAGAATCTGCTCGCCGGCCAATCCGGTGAGAATCCCCAATACCAGTGATCCGCTGACGTTGATGCCCATGGTGGCCCACGGACCGCTCGCGCGTGACTTGATGACCCCGTCGAGGGCCATCCGCGCCCCCGCTCCGAGGCCCCCGGCCAAAGCCGATGCAATGAAGATCAAGGGCGTCATCGCGCACCACCGTTCAGCGTTGCGTCCGGGCTCTGCCGCGCGGATCTCGCGTGGGACCGGCCGTGCAGCACCGTCGCCGTGACGATGCCCGCCCCCGTGGCAGCGCCGCCGATGAGGATCGTGCCCAGTCCGTAGGCGATCGAGAAGCCGATCTGCCCTTCGCCGAGGAGGCCCGCCGTGGACACGGCCAGTGCACTGTAGGTGGTGAATCCACCCATGAACCCGGTGCCGACCATGACTCGAATGCGGCGCCTGAGCCCGTCATCGGGCCCCATGCGCACCAGGGCGTCGAGGAGCAGTCCCAGCAGGAACGCGCCGACGACATTGATGGTGAAGGTTGCGTACGGGATGCCGCCCGCCGACGGGAATGCGAGGGTCAGGCCCTCACGGGCGGCGGTGCCGATCGTGCCGCCGACGACGACGAGGCACAGATAGGGCAGGCGGAGGTGAACGGGTCTGGTGCTGAGGGTGCTGCTCACGAGTAACTTCTACCTTTCGGGCATGCTGACGCCGGTCGAGGTAGGGACTGTTGTCGGAGAACCGAGGTTGGGAACGGCGAGCCCCACCGCCGTGACGCCTGAAGCATCTCCTTCATTCTGCCACAGGGAAACGCGCAAGGGCCGCCGGATGGCTGGTATCCGGCGGCCCCGACGAGGTGTTGAGTCTCAGCCCTCGCGGATGGTCATCCTGCTCAGTTTGTTGCCGTCGACGGCGAAGGCGAACGACGAGCGGCCATTTGCGTGTGTTGAGCGCCAGTCGCCGATGACGGTGACCTCATCGCCGTTGACGGTGACCTCTTCGGGTGTGAGGGTGCCGGTCGCGCCGATGAACTCCTTGTCGCTCCAGGCCTTGATCGCCTCGCGGCCGTTGAATTCGCGGCCCCAGTCGTCGACCGTGCCGTCGGTGGTGAATGCGTCGAGGAAGCCCTGCTCGTCGTGGGCGTTGACGGTGTCGATGAACCCGGCGACGGGCTCGGGAATCTGCAGATCTGACATGAGTACTCTCCTTGCTGGCGAACTGTGTGCTGTGCGGTTGAAGTGGGTGTTGCGCTGGTTCGTGTTTGGCGGGCCCGAGGCTCGACTCAGCGAGTCGTGTATCCGCCATTGGCGAAGATCGTCTGGCCGGTGATCCACCAGCCCTCGGTCGCGAGGAATCGCACGATCGGAGCGATGTCCTCGATCTGGGTGAGCTGATTGCCCATCGCCTGCGACTGATGGAACTCTACCCGCTCGGGGGTCTCCTGACCGTAGAAGAACGGGGTGTCCATAGGGCCGGGAGCGATTGCTGTGACCGAGATTCCGCGGTCCGAGTTTTCTTTCGCCGCGGCCCGGGTGAAGTGCTCGACCGGGCTCTTTCCTCCGGCGTAGGTCGAATATCCATCGGTGAACGCCGCGAGCAGTGCGGTCACGATCGTGATGATCTTGCCGTTGTCCGCGAGGTGCTTCCCGGCTTCTTTGATGAAGAAGTATGCGGCCTTGGAGTTGATGTCGAACATCGCATCGTATTCGTCCTCCGTGGTCTCCGCTATGGGCTTGCGCAGCACCTTGCCCGTTGTGTTGATCGCAATGTCGATCGGCCCCAGCGCCGAGGTGGCATCAGCGAACAGCCTCTCGACGTTGGCGGGCCGGGTGAGGTCTCCCGTCAGAAGGACGGCCTTCGCGCCGCTGGCTTCGACCGCGGCCAGGGTCTGTTCGGCCTCAGTGCGAGAGGACTCGGAGTTGTAGTGGATGGCAATATCGGCTCCCGCCTCGGCGGCCTGCCGGGCGACGAGCCCGCCGAGGTTCTTGCCGCCCCCGGCGATGAGGACGGTCTTGTTCTGAAGCGAGTGGTCGGTCATGGCATCTCCATAGCGTTGGTATATCTGACTGTACCGACAATACACGATAATATAGCGGTATGACAGAAGATGGGTCGATCGATACACGGTCCCGGCTGCTCAATGCGGCCGCGGACCTCATCGCCGCTGCTCCGGGTGAGGACTTCTCCCTGCGGGCAGTCTGCGATGTCGTCGGTGTCAAGATGCCGACTCTGTATCACTTCTTCGGCAGCAAACAGGGGCTCATCGAGGCCGTCATCGAACACGGCTTCGACATGTACCTGTCGGCGAAATCCTCATCGGAGTCCAGCGGTGATCCGATCCAGGACCTGCGAATGGGCTGGGATGCTCATGTCGTCTTCGGTCTGGAGAACCCGGGTTTCTACACGCTCATGTACGGCAAGGTCAGACCCGGGTACTCACCGGAGGCGCAGTCGCGGCCGAGCGAGATGCTGCGCTCATTGACCTCTCGGGCCGAATCAGAGGGGCGTCTGGTCGTCGACCATGAGCAGGCCGCCGCCCATATCCTGGCGACGAACATCGGCGTGACTCTGCGCCTGATCATCCAGGGCAGGGACGATCCCGAACTCTCGGCAGGGGTCCGCGAAGGCGTGCTGGCAGCGATCACCGGCACAGGGCAGATCGGCGACGATGGGAAGCGCTTGGGGCACTCGATCATCGAATTCGCGGCCGCGCACCCGGAGGTCCTCGGGACAAACGAGACTCAGCTACTCATCCAATGGATCGGCCGCCTCGGCGAGGGTGAGGGGCGACGTTAGGGAGCCGACCCTCGATGGGTGGCCCGGATGATCAATGGCGGGCCCGCGAATGTGGTGGCCGGTACTTGTCGATGGCGCTGCGCAGACGCGTCAGACCCTCGTCGATGCGATCCGGGGCGTTCGAGGCGAAGCACAGTCGCAATGCGTTGGTGAAGGCTCCGGCGGGGGAGAACGCGGGCCCGGGAATGTAGGCGACTCCTTCCTCCAAGGCCACCGGAAGCAGATCCTCGGTGTTGACGGATTCGTCCTCGAAGGTCACCCACAGGAAGAATCCGCCGTCTGGGTCGGTCGATCTGATCTCATCTCCGAAGAGGCGCTCGAGACCTGCTTCCATCGACTTCTTGCGTTCGAGATAGGCGCCGCGCAGGTGGTCGACGTGGTTGTTCGCGCAGCCCTCGTTCAGCCACTGAGCCACCATGTGCTGGGTCGGCATGCTCGTGCACGTGTCCATGGTCTGTTTGGCATTGATGACGAGGCCGCGGACATCCGGATCGACGTCGACCCAGCCGATGCGCAGCCCCGGGGCGACGAACTTGGAGAAGGTGCGCACGCCGAAGATCAGCGGGTCGTTGGGGCTGAGCTGGCTGAGTGAGGGGATGTCGTCCCCGGAGAAGCGCAGAGTCCCGTACGGGTTGTCCTCGAGGATGACCGAATTGTGGCGGTGGGCGAAGTCGAGGAGCTTCTGCCGACGCGCGAGCGACATCGTCACCCCGGCCGGGTTCTGGAAGGTCGGGATCGTGTAGATCACCGCGGGTGCTCGGCCGGCCCGGGCGACGAACTCGTCGAGCACATCGACCTGCATGCCCTCATGGTCGACGGGAACCTCGACGACCTCGGCCTCGTAGCTCATGGCTGTCGCGGAACCGTTCGTGTAGGTCGGTGATTCGCAGAACACGAGGTCGCCAGGGCTGACGAAGAGTTTGAAGCCCAGGTCGAGACCCTGCATACCGCCCGAGGTGATGACGATGCGTTCACGCTTGCCGAAGTGCTCCTCGGGGATCTGATACGTATCCTGCAGGTAGTTCAGCAGTGCGTCGATGAGGATCGGCTCACCCTGGGTCTCGCCGTAGGTGAAGCTCTCCGGGGAGAAGACGCTCTTCGCGATCCGGGCGAACTCGCTGGAGGGCAGCATGTCCGGGGCGGGCGCACCCATCCCGAACTTCACGATGTCGTGGGTGTACTCGGCCAGCATCGACGTCGAAGAGTCGATGACCGAACCGACGAGGCTGTCGGCGCGAGTGGCCAGGGGCAGTGTCGGGCTTGATGGGGATGATGCGGACGAACTCACGGTGGACATGACAACCTCCAGCAGGCGTGTGCCCCCGGACCTCGACGTCACCGACGATGTTCAGGAGCGTGATGCCCGAACGACGGTACTAATGGTGACCTCAGCATAGGTACGACTAGCTCAGCGGGGCAAGGGGACACGGCTGGGTCGGTGGGGCGAAGGCCGACGAGGACCCGCCTCGGCGAGTGATTCAGTGATGATGCGTCAACGAGTGGCGGTGATGAGTTCTGCCACCGCTCGAGGATAGGCGGGGCTCTCGAGGTCCGCCCCGTGGAGATGGCCCGGGGCTTCGACGTATCTGGCATGGGAGATCGCGGCAGCCATCTGCTGCTGCAGTGCGCGTGCGAAGATGGGGTCTCGGGTTCCGCCGAAGACCAGGGTCGGGCACGAGATGTCGCCGAGAATGCTGCTGTTGTCGACCCTGAGCAGCCCCTCGAGGAGTCGTTTGAACCGAATGGGATTCGTGGGGCGAGACAGCGCACCGAGGATGGGTTTCAGCACGGGTGCCGCCCATTGGGCGCGCTGTGCAGCGCGGTAAGTCCTGACGGTGGTGTCCCATGCGAGTTCCGCCCAGAGCCCGTCGTCGATCATCGTCAGCCAGCCGGTGAAGACCCCTTGGGCGTGGGCATCGATCGTGTGGGTCGTTGACGCCAGCACAAGGGCGCGCACCAGATCCGGCCTGTGAGCAGCCATGAGCTGCCCGATCGGTCCACCGGCGGAATTGCATTCGAGAACGACCGGTCCGAGCTGTAAGCGGTCAAGGGCCTCGACGTAGTCCCGAGCATGGTCGGCGATGTCGTAATCGGCAGGGATGTCTTCACGACGGCTGATGATGTGCAGTCGCTGATGCGGTGTGCGGGAACGGAAGAACCACGCCATGTTCCATGCAGCATCGTAGGCGGTCGACAAGCCATCGCCTGCTCCGGGGATGTAGACGACAGGTGTGTGACCGTGTCCCATAGTGACGATGGGCATGAGAGCCCCATTGCTCAGTCGCAGCTTGATTCTGTCGAAGTCTGGCAGCATTCCCCGTTCCTCCTGTGGTTCTGCGCTCGCCGTCGAGACGGCCTATCGGCTGCCGGCACGATGTGATCACACGTTCCTCAGCTGGCTTCGACCGGCAGCGCTGAGCTCGGCGATGGAGCGGGACCCCTTGGGGAAGAGTGAGCCGGTCATCACCCGACTCATGCCGGGAATGCGCATGGCGCGGAACCCCCAGCGTCGCAGCAGCAGTGTGCGCTTGGAACGCGGAAGGAACACTTCGATGACCCGGTCGCGGGCCGCACGCTGGATCTGGGTGGCCGTCGGCCGCCACCGGCGTTCGTATTCCGCGAGAGCTTCGGGCACTGAGCGTTCCGTGGCGAGCACCTCCGCGAGTATGTACGCTCCGGCTGTCCCGAGCGATGCGCCCTGCCCGGCGACCAGAGAGACCGCGTGGGCCGCGTCCCCGACCAGGGCGACCCGGGAGGTCGTCCAGTTCGGCATCACGATCTGCGCGACTCGGTCGGAATACATCTCTGCGGATGGCGGACAGCTCGTCAGCGCACGATCCGCCAGGGGGCCGATTCCGGAGAAGGCTGCACGCACCTCCTGCCGGGCGTTGTCGGACGAGGGCGGTTCATCGCTGCGATGGACGGTGAATGCCGCCACGCGTCCATCGTCGAGACCATAGAGGCCCATCTGCCGGTTGAGCGTTTCGGTGAGGACGAATTGGCCACGCACTTCGTCGAAGATCTCTGGGTCCTCGAATACGAATGCGCTGGTATCCATTCCGAGATCCCGCAGGAAGTCGGATTCGACTCCGAAGACCAGAGACCTGATGCGAGAATGGATGCCATCGGCGCCCACGATGAGGTCGGTGTCGACGACGGTACCGTCCGAGAGCACCGCCGTGCTGTCAGTCACCTGATCGACAGTGAGTCCATATCGGAGATCCACGCCGTCTCCGAGCGCTTCCCGGAGCATCTGCTCGAGGTCCGGGCGCATGATGCTGACGATCTCTCCGCTGAGGGCCTTGACGAAGCGGTCGTAGTCGAGGCTGACGGTCGTGCGCCCCGCGTCGTCGATGTAGCGGAACTTGTCCACCGAGCTTGCCATCCGTCGCAGATGCGCGCCGAGTCCCATGGCCGTGACGGCTTCGAATCCCGGACCGGAGAAGTCGATCATGTACCCGTGCCGACGCGGTCCTGGAGCGTCGTCGACAAGAGTGACGTCCCAGCCGTGGTGTTCGAGCCGACCTGCCAGTGTCAGGCCGGCGATTCGGGCTCCGCAGATCAGTGTTTTCATGAGCGTTGCCCTCCCTGTTCGGGCGAGATGATGGTGTGCAGAAGGGCAATGGCGTCGCCGACGTCGAGCTCATCGTCGAGGCCCTTCTGGAGGGTGAGTCCATCGAGCGCGGCCAGGGTCACCAGAGCCGCCGCTTCCGGATCGGGAACCCCTTTATGGGCCAAGACAGATATCAGTGCGCGGCGAAAGTCGTTGACGTTCTGCCCCAGCTGATCCTTGAGCAGCGGATCGCGAGCGGCGGCGAGGTAGGTTTCGATCATCAGCATCGACTTCGCATCGGATCCATCGAATTCCTCGGTGATGGTCAGCAGCGCCGCGGGCCCGCCCTTGATATTCGCCTCGTCGTCGAGGAGTGCATCGACGACAGATTCGAACTCCGCCAATGCCGCCTTCCTCAGCAGATCCTGCAGCGAGTCGAAGTGGTAGTGGACCAGACCGGAGCGAACTCCTGCGCGATCGGCCAGACGCCGCGTAGTCACTGCGTTCCATCCGATCTCGCTGATCAGTTCGGTCGCGGCTGACTGCAGCCTGACGCGAACTGCTCGCCCGCGCTCCGTGCTGGTGCGCTTTCCGCTAGTTTGGTCGTTTGCATTGGTCATGTGACCAATTATCAGGATGCGCTCTTGCGTCTGTCAAGAGCTGAGGCGGCCATGGTGCTGATCGGTCGCACTCGACTGGCCGCTGCCGATCGCGTCATGGTGACCCAGTAGACTAATGCGGTAATGACATCCCCGCTTTCACTTTGAG
>JAKDSA010000033.1 GCA_030457025.1 Brevibacterium sp.
TCCCCACCCCCGCATTCAGCAACCTAACCTGCCGCCGTAATGGCCCGGGCGAGTACACAGTCGCCAGCAGCTTGAAAGGTCAGTCCGAAGCCACGCCCTCAGTCCGCTGCGAAGCGGCGAGCAAGCGACGAGCAAGCGTCGCGCAAGCCTGGAACAGGTGTGGAACCGCAGTTCCAAAGACGCCGAAATGTAACGAAACGATAACGAAGCATTTCCCCGCGATGAGCGCGGAAGAGCGCCCTTGCGCATCCCAGAGATGCCATGGGGAAGCCCCGGTTCGTTACGTTGCAAGCGAGGACGGGAATCGGGACTGAATGTGGCTTGAATCGCTGGTTTTGGAGTTGACGCTCATTCTCAGGTCGTTAGGTTTGGGGACGTGAGAAACGCAGTAGCTGAACCTCAAACGGAAACCGATGTCCGTACTCCAGTCATGGAGGACGGACAACACATGTGGAGACTGGCTAAAGATTCGGCCGTTCTCGACCTCAACTCCTCGTACTCCTACATCCTGTGGTGTCGTGATTTCTCGGCCACCTCGACAATCGCGCGAATCGGCGGAGAGCCCGCCGGTTTCGTCACCGGTTACACCCGCCCGGATCGGCCCAACACGCTGATGATCTGGCAGGTCGCCGTCTCAGCCGATTTCCGCGGACATGGATTGGCGAAGACCATGCTCAACGAGCTGGCCGATCGCACCAATTCGCTCCGCCTCGAGACAACGATCACCGATGACAACGACGCGTCGAACCGTCTGTTCCAGTCATTCGCGCAGCAGCGCGGAGCGTCATGCGAACGACGTGCGCTGATCACCCCGGACCTCTACCCGGACGGCCACGACACCGAATTTCTGTACGAGATCGCACCGCTGTAAAGCCTGGTGCCACCAGGCGCCCTGGGGATCATCTGGTCCCGTCCAAGGACGCCGACCGGCGACAGCCGTCTCCGAAACCGATCGGACGCGGCCACCGCCAAGGCGCTTGCTCACGAGGCAGGCGCGCAATCCAGAAGTCGAAAGGACTCAAGTGATGAGCGAAACCCCCAAGACCACAACTCCCGACATCTTCGAAACTCGCGAATCAGAGGTGCGAGGCTACTCGCGCTCCTGGCCAGCCACCTTCGCCAAGGCATACGGCGCGAAGCAGTGGGGCGAAGACGGCAAGGAATTCATCGATTTCTTCTCCGGCGCAGGCGCTCTCAACTACGGGCACAACAACCCCGTCGTGATGAACCCGCTGGTCGAATACCTCCAGTCAGGTGCAGTCCTGCACTCGCTGGACATGAAGACCCCGGCCAAGCGTGAGTTCCTCGAGACCTTCCAGGACCTCATCCTCAAGCCACGTGGACTCGACTACACCGTGATGTTCCCCGGACCAACGGGCACCAACACCGTGGAGGCTGCCCTCAAGCTGGCTCGCAAGGTCACCGGTCGTCAGCACATGCTGTCCTTCACCAACGCATTCCACGGCATGACCCTGGGATCTCTGTCAGTGACCGGTAACTCGATGAAGCGCGAAGGCGCGGGCATCCCGCTGACCAACAGCTCGAAGATTCCCTACGATGACTACTTCGACGGCGAGACCCAGGACTTCCTGTGGCTCGAGAAGGTCCTCGAAGACTCCGGCTCGGGCGTCGACAAGCCAGCCGCTGTCATCGTTGAGACTGTGCAGGGTGAAGGCGGCCTCCGTGCCGCACGCGCCGAATGGCTGCGCGCCCTGTCGAAGCTGTGCAAGCAGCACGACATCCTGCTCATCGTCGACGACGTCCAGGCCGGCTGCGGCCGGACCGGTTCGTTCTTCAGCTTCGAAGAGGCCGGCATCGAGCCAGACATCGTCTGCCTGTCGAAGTCGATCTCCGGTTCGGGCCTGCCGATGGCACTGACCCTGTTCCGTCCCGAGCTCGACGTCTGGGAAGCCGGCGAGCACAACGGAACCTTCCGCGGCAACAACCCCGCATTCGTCACGGCGACCGCCGCGATCAAGAACTTCTGGGCCGACAACACGTTCCAGAACGAATTGGCCGACACGATCGCCGCACTGCACCAGCGCCTCGACTCGATCGTAGAAAAGGCAGAGGGAGCATCCATCCGTGGACGCGGACTCCTCGCCGGACTGCACTTCGAGGACGACGAGGTTGCCGGACAGATCGCAGCGTATGCATTCGACAACGGCCTGCTCCTCGAGACCTCCGGTCCCAAGGATGAGGTCACGAAGATCATGCCTCCGCTGACGATCTCCTCGCACGATCTGGAACAGGGCCTCGACATCATCGAGGCTGGCGTGCTGAAGTTCGCTCCGGCCGCAGAAACAGCAGCGGTCTGAGCCAGCTCCCGACTGAGCGCGAGAGCCTGAAAAACGGAGCTTCGGTTCGCCGAGGCTCAACCATGACACTTGTATGACGCGTTGCCGGTGGATCGGTCGACATCTCGACTGATGCACCGGCAACCCGTCTGATATACCACTCGAAAGGGCCACGAATGTACGTAGTCAACCGCGATGACCTCAACGACACCGACCGCGACATCAAGTCGGAGACCTGGCGCAGCCGCCGCATGGTGCTGGGCAAGGAACGCGTCGGATTCTCGCTCCACGACACGGTCATCTATGCAGGAACCACCTCGACCTTCCACTACCAGAACCACATCGAAGCTGTGTACTGCGTGCAGGGCAAGGGCACACTGACCGATCTGGAGACCGGCAAGGAGTACCCGCTCTCCGATGGCACCATGTACCTGCTCGACGGCAACGAGAAGCACACGGTCGTCGCCGAAGAGGAACTGCGCATGGCTTGTGTCTTCAACCCGCCGGTCACCGGCCGTGAGACCCACGACGAGAACGGCGTCTACCCGCTCATCGTCGAAGAGGACTGAGATCCTTCCGTGAGCTGAATAGCTCCATCGCCGAGGTGGCCCTCCGTTTGGGCGGTCACTGAAGCACCGTCCGACTTCCGGACACCAGAATTGGTGGCCACGGAACTGAGACTAGTCCGCATTGCGCGCGGCTTGAGCTTGGTTCCGTGGCCACCTTTTCGGTGTTCTGACGAAGTCCCAACCGGGCCCACTTCAGCCGTGCTACTCTTCGGTCATACAACTTTCAAGTTTCGATACCTGACGCTGCCGACTCAACATTCCAAGACTCCAACTCTGGCAATCCCAGTTCACTTTCTCTCCTTTGGAGTCTTCATGAAACTCATCAGACGTGCGCTCGTTTCCGGCCTTGCGGCCCTCGCCCTTGTTGTCGTTCCGGCTGTTTCAGCGCAGGCGGCTAATATCTCATTCGACGTCACGAAGCTGTCAGCCAGTAGTGTCGTCGTCGCCAATACGGAGCCGATCAAGATATACGTGAACATGTCTTACAAGATCAAGAGATCTGATGGTTGGATGGTTGACACCAATATTTACGGTCGGCATGGCAAGGCGGCGGAAGCGAGTTTCTACTCGACTTTCTCTCCGGACAACAAGGACAGGGTCACGCTCTCTCCGGACGAGAGTGGACTCGGTAAGTACACCCTTGGGCCGTCGGAAGTTGAGACAGACTACGACAACGGATATAAGACCGTTTGGGATGACTTCACCGACTACACCAAAGGCTCCTTCTACGTCCGCGGCAAGACGTACGCCTCCCTGTCGACCAAGCGCAGCGGCAAGACTGTCACCCTGACCTCGAAGACGAAGGTCTACAACCCGGAGAAGTACGGGAAGGTCAACTACAGCCCGAAGGTGAAGTTCCAGGTCAAGTCCGGCAGTAAGTGGAAGACCATCAAGACGGTCACCGCCAAAAAGGGCAAAGCCACGTACAAGGTCAAGACGAAGAGCAAGAAGACCTACCGGGTCACCTTCAGTCAGGCGAGCTGGGCGACCGGAGCCACCTCGAAGTCAGTCAAGCGCTGACCGCCCGCGAGCAAAGACGGACAGACGCTGAGGCGAGGTCACTCGCGGATGGTCACATCTGTCCCCTGCATATATCCCCGGGATCCTTCGAACGGATATAGCGCTTCGCAGAGAGGCAGCCACAACGCGCCGAGATCGGCGGTCTTGCGCCCTCCGTACCCTGCTGCGCTGAAGTTCTCGTTGTAACGGAGCCAGCCGATCTCGGCATCGGTGACCGTCCAGATGACCACCTGCGGTGGATCATCATTGGTAAATGTCACTCGGCGGGCATCGGCCATGACCGACCATCCGGTCGCCTCGGCGAGGGCTTCGGCCAATTCTGTGCGATCCACAGTCATAGGAGCTTCCTCCTGGAAATAGAGAATTGAAACCAGATCGGGCGCTCCCAGAGAAGGGGGCGCCCGATCTGGTTTCAGGATCACTGTGCTGGCAGCATCAGTCGCTATCGGGGCGTACCTTCTTGCCGCGGTCCTGCCAGAACTTCGCCGTGGTGACTTCGTCGGTGCCGTCCCAGGCGTCGACCTCGGTGTTGATGTGTTTGAACGTGGGCAGATCGGAGCGGTGGAAGACCGGCTCCAGTCCCTGCTTGCGCTGCTCCTGGTAGTTCTTCAGCAGGTTGAACACCAGCGGCGAGAGCATCAGCAGTGCGAACAGGTTGATCAGCGCCATGATCGCCATGAAGATGTTTGCCGCGGTCCAGACGATGTCCAGCGCCGCAATCGCTCCGATGAAGACCGACACCATCACGATCAGCTGGTACACCCGCAGGGCGACCTTGCTGGTGGTCAGGTGCTCGATATTGGCTTCGCCGTAGTAGTAGTTGCCGAGGATGGAGGAGAAGGCGAAGAGGAAGATCGCGAAGGTGAGGAAGTGGATCGCCCACTGGCCCAACTGTCCGCTCAGCGCCGTCTGCGTCAGCTGGATTCCCTCGCCGGAGTCGCCGTACTTGGGGTTCGAGAGCAGGATGATGAACGCCGTGATCGAGCAGACGAGGATCGTATCGAAGTACACGCCCAGGGCCTGCACGAATCCCTGCTTGGCCGGGTGAGACGCCGAGGCTGTGGCAGCGGCATTCGGAACGGAACCGATGCCGGCCTCGTTGGAGAACAGGCCGCGCTGAACACCGATGAGCATGATCGAACCAAGCGATCCACCCGCGATCGAATGCATGCTGAACGCGTCGGAGAAGATCGTGCCGATCATGCCGGGCACGGCGCCGAGGTTGAGCGCCACGACGATGATTCCGACGATGAGGTAGAGACCGGCCATGATCGGCACCAGGTATGCGGAAACATTCGAGATGCGCTTGGCGCCACCAGCGAAGATCGCGTAGGCACCGACGGCGATGACCACACCGGCGATCGCGGTGAATGCGAAGTTTGAATCGTCAATGTTGAACGAAGTTCCGACAGCGTCGACGATCGAGTTCGACTGCACCGTGTTGAACACGATGCCGTAGGTGATGGCGACGATCACAGCGAAGATCAGGCCGAGCCATTTCATGTTCATGCCGTGCCGGATGTAGTACGCCGGGCCGCCGCGGAAGTTCGGGCCGTCCTTCATCTTGTAGACCTGGCCGAGTGCGGACTCGGCGAACGCGGTGGCACCGCCGACGATGGCAGTCAGCCACATCCAGAACATCGCGCCGGGCCCGCCCAGCGAGATGGCCAGGGCCACGCCGGCAATATTGGCCGTGCCCACCCGTGACGCGGCAGAGATGGAGAACGCTCGGAACGGTGAGATGTTCCTATTGCCCTCGGCATCTCGCCCACCCGGTTCGGCGAGCGTGCGGAACATTTCGGGGAGCATTCGTACTTGGATTACTCCAGTGCGGATTGTGAAATACAAACCAGTGGGAATCAGCACTGCAACGAGAACGTAGGACGATACGGAATCGATGCTGCCCAGTGCGGTCTGCAACATCTCCATGGAACTGAGCCTCCTTCGGCAATCATGCGATCAGAGGTTCGGGCGGATGAAAGCCTGAACTTCCGCTGTGTATGTCTTCAGTTTGCCACCAACCCACTCCTGCAGCGTGTAGGCGGCGGGCGATTGGCTCATTGAAGACAGTGAAGCAGTGGGGCCAGCCACCGGAATCATGGCCGCGGCACCGCCAGGATTCACTTCCAGTCCACTCTCATATAACCGGGAACTTGCCCGGGATAGCTAACCTGATCGCCAATAGACTGCTCTGTCGGTGGACCGTATTCGCGACTCGACCTCCGACCCGCAGTCACCAGCAGTAGTTTTCAAGGAGTTCCCACATGCCCATTGCGCTCCTGAACCCCAGTTCAGCAATCCCCTCCCACGTCCGCGTTCCCCCGCTGGTCATCGCTCACCGAGGAGCGTCTGAGCAGTACCCCGAAAATACGATTCCCGCCTTTGCCGCCGGAATCGAGCAGGGTGCGGACATGATCGAAATCGACGTGCACATGAACCGCGACGGCGACCTCATCGTCATCCACGACGACAGCCTCGAGCGCACCACCAATGTCCGCTCGCTCTACCCTGACCGTGCCGACACCCGCGTGGGTGGCATGACGACGGCCGAGATCGCGACCCTCGACGCGGGCAGCTGGAAGGACCCTTCCTTTGCCGGCATCACCGTCCCCCACCTCGGCGAGGTACTGGAGCTGGTGCACACAACGCGCACCGGACTGCTCCTCGAGGTCAAGCATCCCGCCCAGTACCCGGGAATCGCCGAGGTACTCGTTGAGTCCCTGACTCATGTGCCCGACTATCTGGACCGGGCATTGGCGGCAGGGATGCTCGTCGTCCAGTCGGGCGACTGGGCCTTCATTCGCGAATTCCATGCGCTGGCGCCGGAGATCCCTGTCGGGGTCCTGGGTCGGCCCTGCCCGGATGAACTGCGCGACTTCGCCACTTGGGTCGACCAGGTCAACCCTCAGTACATCGCTGCCGATCCGACCTTACTCGGCCACGTCCACGAACTTGGAATGTCGAGCCTGGTGTGGACCGTGGACAGTGTCGAAGATATGGAGAAGGCTGTCGACCTCGGCGCCGACGGCATCATCACCAACAGGCCCGACCGGCTCGTCGAGGTCGTCGAAGACCTCTGAGCCGGGTTTCAGAACAGCCTGGGCTCAGGACCGCCGAGGCTTCGCTGCTGCCGCAGAGACGAACAGAGCTACTGCGCCGATGAAGAGTCCCAGCACTGCTCCCTGCCACAACACCCGGGTAAGTTCGCCAAGGGCAAGAGGGAGGAAGGCCACAATCTGACCTGTGGCGAGATTGCACAGATACATTCCGCAGACCAGGGTGATGAAGCCGGAAGCTCTGATGGCCAGCGACCAGCCTGGTGACGAAGCGTTGACCTGTGCACGCGCAAGGAGGAACACTGCGGCGACCGTGGCGACTGCAGAGCTCAGGGCGATCGGCCACTCCGACCGATACCACGAGGGCAGTTCCGTCAGCTCGAAGACTTGGAACATCGGCACGTGGCAGAGGAACACGATCACCACGCAGGCGAGAAGAACGATCCCCGGGCCGGTTGTCGCCCGGTCTGCTGCCACAGTCTTGCCCGCCGCCGCAGTCTTGCCCACCACAGCGACGAGAATCCCCGCGATGACTAAGGGAAACACGAACGCGCCGATGAGCAGTACAACTTCTGTGACGGTCAGCGCCAACATTTCCGGACTCGGTTGTTCGACGTGTCCGACTACCTCGGTGACTGCTGAGATTCCGAAGATGGCAATGCTGAGCACGGTGATGATGCTGCGCGGGATGGGTGAGAGCTCGCGTGCGATGACGATGGCAGCGGCGCCGGCCAGGCAGGCCAGGGTGGACATGGCAATTCCGGCGGGCAAGCTTTGGGCGGAGTAATACTCGGACTTAGCGAACATGAATGCGCAGTAGCCGACCCAAGCGACGAAGTGAACGACGAACGCGAGTGCGACAACAGTGAAGCGCATCGGGGTCGGAGTGCCTCCGGCAGTCGTCTCTTTCAGCTTGGTCGAGTCATCCAAAGAGGTCGAGGCATCCATAGTGGAATCCTCTCATGAAGAGCCGTTCTTTTCAGACAGCTGCCTTGCTGATGAAGCGGAGGAATGAGAGCAAGGCGGCTGGGCCTGTCGAGCTTGGTGTAGTTCGTCGATGAGACGAGCAGGCTTGGCGATTCGGTGCAGGTCGTTGAATCGCTCTGAGCTGCCCCTGGTCAGTCCCGACCGGTGTCTGAGTGACGGATGATCTCTCCGCGAGACATGACGAAGTCGACATGCTCGGTGGCGGAGATGTCGGAGAGCGGGTTGCCGGGCATCGCCACGATATCGGCCGCGGCGCCCGGCCGGATCCGGCCGAGATCCTCACGCTCGAGCATGCGTGCCGCCGTCGACGTTGCCGCTGTCAACGCCCGCAAGGGTGTCAGACCGGCATTGACCAGGGCACTGAATTCCTTGATTCCGTGATCGAAGGGGAACATTCCGCAGTCGGTGCCGAAGACGATGTCCGCATCACCGGCGGCGACCATCCGCTGGGAATCAAGGATCTGCTCGGCATCACGGGAGAACTTCCAGACGGCCTGATCGGCCAGGGTTCCATCGTTGAGCTGCTGCAGATCCTCCTGCGTCATCTGCATGGTCGGGACGATGAACACCCCCGCCTCGGCGGCCATCCGCACTCCTTCCTCATCGATGAGGTAAGCGTGTTCGAGGCTGCGGGCACCTGAGCGGATAGCCTGTTTGCAGGCATCTGCGGCGCCGGTGTGCACGGCCACGGGCATGCCAAGCTGTCGTGCGGTCTGGCACAGTGCGTCCATCTCGTCATCGAACCAGGTGCACACTGCGGGGTCATCGCCGGGGCTGAAGTACCCGCCGGCGTTGACGGTCTTGACCCAGTCGGAGCCGATCGCATGTTCACGGCGCACCGCCGCGCGCACCTCGGCGCGGTCATCCGCGAGAGCGGAGACGGGGATGTCCCACCGGGTGGGATAGAAGCCGCCGATGTCGCCGTGCCCGCCGGTGGGGGAGATGATGTGCGCGGCCGCGATGATCCGCGGCCCGGTGACCTGGCCGGACGCGATGGCGTTGCGCAGGTCGAGAGTCGGTGTTTCGGGGTCCATGGCGCCGAGGTCGCGCACGGTGGTGAACCCATGGTTGAGATAACCTCGGGCGATCGAGAGCCCGGTCAGCGCCTTCGTTGCGGTCGATCCCAGCGTCTGCATCTGCAGGTTCGCGGCGTCCATGGTCAGATGCACGTGGGCATCAATGAAGCCCGGTGACACCGTCCGATCACCGAGGTCGATGACCGTGGCCTCGCTGGGAACATTGACCGTTGCAGCGACCTCGACGATCGTGCCGTCGGAGACGAGGATCTCCTGATCGCTCAGGAGCGTTTGAGATTCGCCGTCGAAGATCTTCCCGCATTTCAGCACTGTTGAACTCATGGGGTCATCGTTGCACAATCGCTTGGGAGGCGGAAGATCGCCGAGGCGGTCCGGCCTGGCAGTCTCGATCGTGTGGTGTTCAGCGTCGAATGTGTTCGAACACGACGATGCCGATGCTCAGAAGCGAGGTCGCTGCGGCCACCACCGGAAATGCGAACAGCAGACCGAGCCAGAGAAGAGTCCCGCCGATGCCTGTGGCGTCCGAGTAGATGGTTTGGATGGTCGACAGGGTGCACAGCAGAATCCCTGAGGCAAGCGTGAGATAGGTCAGCAGGCCCAGTGCCGGCGCAGCTTTCGCCAGAAGACCGAGATTGGCAAGGTAGCCGAAGGCAAGCGGGACAGCCACGACGATGACCGCACTGCAGACGGCGATCACACCGTCGGGTTGAGAGTAGAGCGATGAGCCCTCAGCAGATGAACTGGCGAAGACTGCTGCGGCCGTCCAAGTGATGAGGACGATGCTGAACATGATGATGAGAGTTGCGATGATGAAGCCGACGATGTCGGTCGTCGTGCCTCGTCGGATCTCAGCGGCTGGCTGTTCGCTCTGTGTCGGAGAAGTGGTGCGGAGCCTTCGTCTCGTGAGTTCGTCGACGACGACAGCGGAGATGATCAGCGGATAGAGCAGCATTCCAAGATAGGGAGTGAACGCCAGCGGAGTCAGCACGGTGGTGACAAATCCATCGACGTAGCCGAAGTCGTCGGGCAACAGCAGGAATGCCACCTCGATGACCCCTGGCACTGCAACGGCGATGATGCTGACGATGGCGAAGATGAGTCGCAGCGGTTGCCGCAGGCCAGAGCCGAGAACGATCGCAGCCGCCGCAGACAGAAACGCCAGCACGAATGCGAGCACAGGCAGGCCCGCGCCGTTGACAGTAAAAGACGACGTTACCGTGGAAATTGCGCAGTAGGCCTCCCAGAAGACCACATGGACTGCGAACGTGAGGACGAAAAATGACAGCCTCATTGGTGGTGCGACAGCGGTCGACGACAGCCCGATTCGACCGATCTTCGCGAACCGCGAATAATCGTGTGACGGGGCTGAGGCAGCTTCCATAGGAGGAGTATCTCACGTGATACAACGCCGTTGGCAGGCCTTGGTCGTATGAGACGCTGGGTTCATGGCCAATGAACTCGCGTCGTCCACCAGCCCATACCTGCGCGCCCACGCCGACAATCCCGTCGACTGGCGGATGTGGACGAAGGACAACCTCGCCGAGGCGGCCCGTCGTGACGTGCCACTGCTCATCTCGATCGGCTACTCCACCTGCCACTGGTGTCACGTCATGGCCCACGAATCCTTCGAAGACGAAGCCATCGCGCGCATCATCAATGAGAACTACCTGCCGATCAAGATCGACCGCGAAGAGCTGCCGGACATCGACTCCTATTACATGAACGCACTCCAGGCGATGCGCGGTCAGGGCGGGTGGCCGATGACGATCTTCGCGACCCCGACGGGCAGCCCCTTCTATGCTGGGACGTATTTCCCACCTGCCCCGCGGGGGAATCTGCCCGCGTTCACGCAGGTGCTCGCCGCAGTGTCCCAGTCGTGGACGGAGCGCCGCGACGAGGTGACCGAGATGACCAAGCGCATGGATCGTGGCCTGGCCGATATGGCCAGCGCAGTCTCGGATGCCCTGCCAGCCGAAGCCGCGTCCGAGCTGCTCAGCGCCGAGGAACTCGACTCGGCCGCCGAGTCCCTGCTCGATTCCTATGACCCCGCGTGGGGCGGGTTCGGCAAGGCCCCGAAGTTCCCACCGCTGATGAACCTCATGCAGCTCCTGGCCACTTTCGTACGGTTGGGCGGAACCACCTCGGCGCGGGATGGGGCTCTTGCCCCTGACGCAGTCGACAGGCTCGGAGCCGACGGGCACCTCGAAGGTGAACTTGTCCTCGACTGCCTCATCGCGGTGCGCAGCACCTTCGCCCGGATCGCCAGCGGCGGCATGCGTGACCAGGTGCGCGGCGGCATCGCCCGCTACAGCGTCGACCGGCAATGGTTCGTGCCGCACTTCGAGAAGATGCTCTACGACAACGCGCTCTACCTGCGCGCCGCCGTGCAATGGGCGAAGGTCGAACGTGCCCTCAACCCGGGCTCGAAGTGGTTGGCGCTCGCCGAACGAGAGGTCACCGACACCGCGAACTTCCTCACCGCGGACATGTCCGATGGTGACCGGTTCATCGCCGCACTCGACGCCGACTCACTCAACGCTGACGGCGTGCTGGAAGAAGGCGCCGCCTACGTCGTGACACGTGAGAAGTTCGCCGAGGTAGGGGAGGAAGGGCTGCTGCAGCTCGTCGATTCGCCGGCCGCCGCAGAACTCTCCGGTTCCGTCGTCGCCGCCATCCGCATCATCGACTGGCTGGGCATGGACGACGTGCCCTTCGACGATGAGCACCCGGCGCCGTGGGAAACCTCGGCGACGCTCGCACAGCAGGAGAGTCTTAAGAACCTGTTGAGCACACGCCTTCAGCCCGCGCGGGATGAGAAGACGATCACCGAATGGAACTCGTTGGCGATCACGGCACTGGTCGAGGCCGCCTTGTATGGCGGTGCTGGCGTTAGTGCTGGTGAGGGCGCATGTGCTGGTGCCGATGGCGGCGCTGGCGCGGGTGCCTCTGCAGCCGTCGAAACGTCGTCGGGTTGGGGGAGTGGGGCGGCGCACCTGTGGGAAGCGATGGTTGCACGCTTCGGCACCAATTCGAGTTTTGAGGTCCGACGCAGCTACACCGGTGACACCCCGGGACCGGGTCAGGCAGGCCTCGCCGACTGGGCACAGTTCATCACAGCAGGCATCACAGTCCGCCAACTTCCAGGAGCGTCAGTGCAGGTGAGCGACCTGAAATCATGGAGCGAGAGGATGTTCGAGAACTTCACCTCCGAGGGCGAGACACTCGAGGTCGTCGACTCCATGGGTGATGAGATCCTGGACGTCAGGACCTCTGACCCCGTGGACAATACGGTACCCTCGGGCAGATCTGCCGCGGCAGAGGTGGCGCTTCTGCTCGCGGAGGTCAGCGTGGACGACGGTGCTGGGGTCGACGGCTTGAGCACCGGAGGACTTCTGGAACTGCGCGACCGCCTGCTCGGCGTCTATAGAGCGCTCGCCGGACGCGCCCCACGCGGCTGCGGTCACGCACTGTGGCAATCCGAACGAGCTCTCAAACCAGTCCGTGTTGCCACCCGAGATACCGCGCTGAACAGCATCGCGGCCAGGCATCCCGGGGTCACATTGGTCACCGGTTCAACCGGCGTCCCTGGTGACAACGGGGCAGAGGTCGAGGTGCCCGAGGGCGCCGCCATCGTGTGCCAAGGGACGCAGTGCTCACTGCCCGTGACCACGGTTGAGGAGCTGATGGAGCTGCTGGACGGCTAGAACAAAAACAATGTTCGGTAAATTACCTTATTCCAGAACCCGTGGAATCATGGTATTATCTGAACATGTCGGGTAGTGGTGGGGCACGAGAGTTGGCGACAGAGGGGCAGCTCGTCAGTGCGATAGAAGAGATGTTGCGTCAGCGCCTTCCCTCCAGCTGGAGCGTCGGCATCGAGCGGGAGCCGCAGAACAGAGCGGCCCGTTGTGACGCCAATCTCCTCCTCCGCTCTCCGGACGGCAGGAGCTATGCGCTCGACGTGGAAGTGAAGCGAACAGTTCAACCCAGAGATGTTTCACGAATTGCGCAAAACTTCGAATCGAATAGACGGGGCGACAAGAGGCAGGGCGGTGTAGTCGCCGCACGGTACCTCTCGCCTTCAGTCCGAAGCAGTCTCATAGATGCGGGGCTGTCCTATATCGATGGAACTGGCAATGTCTACATCCGAATGGATGAGCCAGCTCTCTATGTGGCCGATCGCGGCGCAGACAAAGATCCGTGGATAGGCCCCGGCCGACCCAAAGGTTCATTGAAGGGAGCCCCAGCCGCTCGTATCGTTCGGACTCTCGTGGACCGTCCGGGCAGCTGGAAAGTCAGGGAGCTCATCAGCGCCTCCGGGGCCTCGACGGGTTCGGTGTACCGAGTTCTCGAATTTCTGGAGGCTGAGGGCCTTGTCGTCAGAGGACAGCGCGGGCTGATCGGCGATGTGAATTGGTCTGAGATCGTGCGTCGATGGAGTTTGGACTATCAGTTCTTACGTACCAACGCGGTCACCAACTGGATTGCAGTCAGAGGAGTGGATAGCGCGATTGATCGGGCAGCCAAGGACGACTCTGAGAGTTATGCCGTCACTGGCTCCGTTGCCGCAGCCACTTGGTCGGAATACGCCCCGGCGCGCTCCCTCATGGTCTATGCGGACGAGCCGAATGTGCTTGCAGATAAGTGGGGATTGCGACCTGCCGAGTCGGGAACCAATGTACTCATCGCCGAGCCGGCCTATTCTGCTCTGACCGTTGGCGCCCGACGTCGTGCCGACGGCCTGAGGATCGCGGCTCCGACTCAAGTGGTGACGGACCTATTGACTGGTCCAGGCCGGGCTCCTTCAGAGGGCGAAGAGCTGATCAATTGGATGGAAGCGAATGAATCTGCCTGGCGATAGGTCCGACACTGTGCTGATTCGTGCTCGGACGATTCTATTGGACGCTTTGGAAGCGCTTGCCGATCAGCAGGACGCGGTCATCGTAATTGGCGCTCAGGCGGTGTATCTGCGGACTGGGGCCCTGAACGTGGCGTTAGCAGAGTCGACGAAGGGCAGTGATGTCACTCTCGACCCGCGCCTATTGAATGACGTCCCTCACCTGGAAAGTGTCATGAGGGCCGCAGGCTTTCTTCCTCTGGATCAGCCAGGCTCGTGGGCTCGTGCCTTTGGCATTCCGATTGATCTGATGGTCCCTGAAGCTATGGCTGGACGTGGTCGCAGAGGGGCACGAATTCCTCCGCACGATAAGCGAGCGGCACGCAAGGCTCGTGGTTTGGAAGCCGCGCTCATTGATTGGGACGTTATCGCGGTCACCGCATTGGACCCAAACGACGGTCGAGTACTCAAAGCGAAAGTTGCTGGAAGCGCTGCATTGCTCATTGCAAAACTTCACAAAATCGTTGAGAGGCTGGAGCAGCCTCATCGCCTCAACGACAAAGATGCGCACGATATGTATCGGATTCTGCGAGCCGAAGAAACTGATAGCCTTTTGCGGTCATTCCGTATTCTGCTGGATGACGAACTGAGTCGGGACGTCAGCGAGGAAGCACTGAGCTATCTTTCGCGGCACTTTGCCCCTGGGCCCGGCTCCGTTGGAGCTGAGATGGCAGGTCGGGCAGAAGAGGGGGTTGGGTTCCCTGACGAGGTCGCAATGGCCACCTCGATCCTTGCTTCAGACCTCATCGACGCACTATCGCAAGCCGGATATCCCGTCACCGCAGAGGACGACCGATAAGCAATTCGCTAACGGGCCAACGAAAGGTCTCGGTTGCTCCACACTATCGAATGCTTGCCTCATTCCACCAGGTGCAGGCCTCGGAAACGGTTGAGCGCCGCCGCGATCTCCTGTGCGCGGGGACGGGCGACGTGCCCTGGATGATCGCGGTTGCCGGTCAGACCGTCGACTCCCTGTGCGTCGAGCATGTCCTCGACCTCGGCCAGTGCCTCGGTCAGTGAGGTCTGGCCTTCGAAGATCTCGGCCATATACTCAAGCGCCTCGGCGATGCCCGTCGTCTGCTGCGGGTCGACGAGCTGGGACACCGCGCTCAGATCGATGAACGCCTTGCCGAACTGAACCTGTCCGAGTCCCTTCGCCTTCGCCGACTTCGTCTTCGAGCTGGGGTGCAGTGCCTTCGCCGTGGGGACTCGGGGCTGCGGAGTGGTGAACACTTCCCCTGTGTCATCAGCTGATTTCACACCCACGAGTTCGTGCGCCTTCTCGGTGACTTCCTGAGGCACGTAGGCGTCGAGCGCAATGACATGGTCGGCGACCTCGAAGAATGCACTCGATCCACCGGCGACCAGCACCGTGGAGACGCCTCGGCGGGTGAACAGTGGCCGGATGCGGTCGACGAAAGGGGTGATGGGTTCGCGGTCGGCGGGGATAAGTGCGCGCATCCGATCGTCGCGGATCATGAAATTCGTCGCCGAGGTGTCCTCGTCGATGAGCAGCGAGCGTGCACCGACCTCTACGGCCTCCACGAGGTTGGCTGCCTGTGACGTGGACCCGCTCGCGTTCGTCGTGGTGAAGGATCTCGTGTCAGTGCCGGATGGCAGATTGTTGATGAAGGGCGAGATGTCGTCGCCGGTCACGGCGCGACCGTCCTCGGCCCGGATGGAGGTGGCACTGGGTTCCGTGATGACCCATTCCCTGCCGTCGCCCGCCACGTGCGGGTAGACGCCGCGCTCGAGAGCACGCAGAATCGTCGACTTGCCGTGATAGCCGCCGCCGACGATGACTGTGACACCACGCGGGATCGCCATGCCGGTCAGGCTGCGCCCGCTCGAGAGTGTGACGGTGTGCTCGAGTGAACTTGGGCTTGTGAAGGCCACAGCGTTGGACTCCATCGGCAGATCCGAATCCCCGGACCGCCTGGGCAGGATCGCACCGTTGCCGATGAACGCGAGCAGACCTTCCTCGCCGAGGTGGTTCTGCAGTTCCAGCTGATCCCGGTAGAGCTGAACGTGGTCGTACAGATCATCTGCGCGCAGATTGGCGTGGACGAACATGGTCTCTGCCAGTTCAGGGAGATCGCGTGTGAGGATGTCTGCAGCCTGGTGGCCCAAGATGCGTCTGCCGCGAGCGGGAAGATTGACGAGCAGACGTGCCTCGAAGCCCTCATCGTCGATGACGACATTGGTGCGCTCGAGCACCTCCTGACCCGGGCGTCCAAGGATGATTGAGCGCCGATCGTTGCGGTGCAGGAACGAATCTCCGACGCGAAAGAGGAAGTCAGAGGCGGCGATGCGATCTGCCCGGTCGGTGGTGATGTCAGTGGGGAACCCCGCCTCGGCGCGGTTGATCCGGATCCGAACCTTCGACGGCGAGGCGAAGGGGTCGACCTGGACCCGGTCGATGAACACGGTGACAGGACCGAACTCGTATCGGCCCCGGATCTGTTTGTAGTTTCCGTAGCTGCGGCCATCGAGACTGTGCAGGGTGGAGGCGAGATTCGATCGTTGGGAGTTCATCCGTGGAATGCTACTTGATCGAGGTCAACAGAGCCGAAACTCTTCGTTTCCTGGTTCACGTCGTCCTGTGCTTGGTGGTCAGCCTCTGGCTCGTCCCAGGTAGAACCCCGCAGCGTTGTCCCAGAACACGGCAGAGATCTCCTCTGGCGAGAGCGCTTCGGCGATGACGTCGAAGTCTGCGTTCTCGAACGGACGCTGTGCTCGGGTGGAGGGCAGGTCTGTTCCCACCATGAGCGCAGAAGGATCGACGTCCATGATTGCCCGAATCGCGGCGACCGGGTCGAGTTCGACGCGTCCGAAGCCTGTTGCCTTCACCTTGACGCCGTGTTCGACCAGCCGCAGCAGAGCCGGCAGTCCGTCACTGTGCATCCCGAGGTGATCGATGCTCACTGCGGGAAGGCTCGCGATTCGGTCTCCGAGATCCGCGTCGATGCTGCGTGCGTCGAGGTAGAGCTCCGAGTGCCACCCGGCGAGATCATGCACTCGTCGGGCCATGTGGTCGAGCTCGTCCACGGTGGCGGAGCCGCCTCGGGCGATGTTGAACCGCAGCGCTTTCACGCCGTCGCGGTCAAGCTCAAGGATGCGGTCGTCGGACGTGTCGGCAGGAAGCTGAGTGACGCCGACGAAGTCGGGGCCCAGAGTACTCAAGGCGTCAACCAGGAAGCACTGGTCGAACCCTTGAAACGACCCCGACACCACGGCTCCTCCAGCAATGCCCAGGCCACCGATGTGCATGAGATAGTCCTCAACTGTGAAGGGGTCCGGCAGGTAGCCGTTGTTCTCCACAAGAGGATGTTTCGGATCGATGATGTGCAGGTGCGCGTCGAAGACCGGCGTCGGAGAATTCATGGCCCCAAACTATCGCCGCAATCGACAAGCCACGTTCCAATTTCAATTGGTGGTCGCTCGCACGGGCCGCTTGGCGGCCACCCGGGCGATCGCGCAGACGGGCTGGCGAAAGCGACGGCCTGGCGAAAGCGACGGCCCTTGACGAGCTGAGTGGATAGGCAGACTGTGCCGGACGTTTCCGGCAGGAACTACGAAAGGGATCGATCGAAGTTTCAGAGCCCACGTTCAAAGCGAGGCTATGAAACTTCGATCGGTCAGTAGTCGCGTACGGCCCCGGCGGGCAGCTTCGTCGCGGCAACACGTCCACCCCGCAGCAGCGCCCACCCCGCGGCAACGCGTCCACCCCGCGGCAGCGCGATCACCCCTGCAGGAACGCCTTCGCCGCTGCTCCCAGCGCCACCACGTCGTCGATGGCGACCATTTCGCGGGCCGAGTGCATCGAATACAGAGCCGGGCCCACATCGACGGTGGTCATGCCCAGGCGAGTCGCGGTCAGCGGGCCGATCGTCGACCCACAGGGCATCGCGTTGTTGGACACGAAGTTCTGGTACTCGACACCGGCGGCCGTGCATGCCTGCGACCAGGCTGCTGTGCCCACGGCGTCCGTGGCGTAACGCTGCTGGGCATTGAGTTTGAGCAGCGGACCGCCGCCGAGGCGGGGGCGGACGTGAGGATCGTGGCGTTCCGGATAGTTCGGGTGGGCGGCATGCCCGGCGTCGGAGGACACGCAGATCGATGACGCGAGTGCAGTCAGGTAGTCGCTGCGCGTCGAGGTCGGGAACGCGGAGGCGATGATGCGCTCGGTGACATCGGCCAGGAACGGCCCGCAGGCACCTGAGCGCGAGTTCGACCCGATCTCCTCGTGGTCGAAGCCGGCGAAGAGCGCAATGGAATCCAGAGCCTGCGCATCGACATCGACCAGGGCGTTGACGCCGGCGTGGACGGACAGCAGGTTGTCCAACCTCGGCGAGGCGAAGAACTCCTCCTGGGCTCCGAAAAGACCGGGGGACTGGACGGGGATCGTGTAGACGTCGTGTCCGATGACCTGCTCGGGGTCCACCTCGGCGGAGGCGGCGAGGATCTCGATGACATCGGCCTCGGCGATCTCGGCCAGGCCGATGATCGGAGTGGTGTGGCGCTGCTTGTCCAGCGTCAGGCCGTCATTGACCTGGCGGTCGAGGTGGATGGCCAGCTGCGGGATGCGTGCGATGGGTGGGGTCTGCGCGAGCACGACGGAACCATCGGCGAGGCTGAGCTGCCCGGCCAGCGCCAGTTCCCGGTCGAGCCACGAGTTGAGCAGCGGCCCGCCGTAGATTTCGACGCCGATCTGCCGCGTGCCCTCGGAGGTGAATTCTTCGCCGGGTTTGAGCTTGAACGCGGGGGAATCCGTGTGAGAACCGAATACGCGAAAGCCCGGAGCCGCACCGGAACCAACAGCTGATCTTGCTGGAATCCGCCACGCGATGATCGCGCCGTCACGGATGACATAGCAGCCCTGACCGGCCTCGAGTGACCACTTCTCCCGCTCATCGAGCCGAGTGAAACCTGCGGCCTCCAATCGTGCTGCCGCTGTCGCGGTGGCATGATAAGAGCTGGGAGATGAACTGATGAATTCCGTCAGATCGGCTGCGACCTGGGTTTTCGTACGTGGTGTCACGGGGGATGCGCTCATTTTCACAGCCTATCGTTTGCGGTAGCTTTGGCCACAAGGGCATTGGTTCTCGAGTCCGCGTCGACACGGCAGCGGGTGAGGGGCCGGCGCCGCAGTTGCCACCGACCGCTCGGGCTTCGTCGATTGTCGTCCGAGAACCAGCACCGAGAAGTAACGCAATGCAAGGAGTGTTCGAAGTGAACCAGTTCGTGACCGAGTGGAACACATGGCGGGATTCTAGGAACTCGGCGCTGGCGACTCCCTTCGGCTGGCTGAGCGTGACCGGTCTGCACTGGCTCGACGAAACCACCGCGTGGCCCGATGCTCCCGGAACCTTCACTGTCGATGACGGCTGGGTCAGCGTCGCCCTTGATGCAGGGACCAAGGCCGGTCCCGCTGCTGCGACCTTCGACCTCATGAGCAAGTCCGCCGAGGCGGGCGCGAATTCCAGCAATGCGTCTCCCTCCAGCTCGGCATCGGTTCCGAGCGACACCACGGTTCTGCCGAAGGTCTCCGAAATCTCCGGGCCCGAGGTGAGGGTCGAGGAGAACGGATTCAGCGCGAAACTGCCCACCGGTGGATCCCTCCAGTGGTTCACCGTCGGCCATGTGCTCTACGAACTCATCGATCGTGCCGGTCGGATCGGAATCCGGGTGCGCGATTCCAAGTCACCGCTGCTGGGCAAGTTCTTCGAAGTTCCCGTCTTCGACCCGAACCCAGACTTCGTGTTCCTTGCAAAGTTCACGCCCTTCGAGAAACCTGAAGTGCACACGATCAAGACTGCGCAGGACGATCTGAACGTGGAGACCCCTGCAGTCGGAATCGTGTCCTTCGCCAGCGAAGCCGGCGAGGTGAAGCTCCTGGCCACAGGCAATCCCGCCAGCGGTCTGCAGTTGGACTTCCACGATTCCACGAATGGTGAGACCACCCCTGCGTGGAGAACCCTCGACCTGGGCATCCCGAACCAGGACGGCTCGCTGGTCGTCGACTTCAACCGTGCCGTCGACTACCCATTCGCGTTCACCGCCTTCGCCACCTGCCCGGCTCCGATCGACGGCAACGTCGTCCCCTTCGAAGTCACAGCGGGGGAGCGGACCCCGCCGTTCTACTTCTCGGAAGCCGGCATCAACGTGCCGTTCCTCTTCTATGTGTGGTGGGACGAGGAAAGCGCCGAGGTGACCCGCCCCTGGTACGCCCGATTCGGACTCGACATCACGCTGCTCAACCCGAACCATGACGACGTTGCGCGATCCCTGGTCGGCTTCGACGGTGTCGCCATGTCCGGAGCCGACGCCACCCCGCTGACTCGCAAGGCACGGTCGCGCCTGGTCAAGGTCGCGACCGAGGCGCTGACCTCCCGCATCCCGGTGATCGGCATCGGCGCCTTTGCCGAGTTCGTCATCAGGGCTCAGCGCGAACTGCGCGAGTCCCAAGGCTATGCCGACGGTATCGAGCAGGAGTACGCAGGCACCGACGGCAAACTGCTCATCGTGATGAACAACGAGCTGGCACCGCAGAAGGCCGGTTTCGACGTCGTGCACACCGATGCGAGCGGACTTCTCTACGTCGAGATGCCCTATGACATTCCACTGGAGTCGGACTTCAACGAGATCGACGAGTTCGAGGCCGCGATGGACGCCGACGCCCCGATCAACAGCTGGCAGGAGTTCGACTACCGCATCGTCTGCCTCGTCCGTCAGCACCGCTGAGTTGAGGACGACGCGCCTCTCACCCTCAAACTCCTGAAACTCCGTGACGTCACTGTTTGCGCCCGGCGCCGCACGCAAATAGTGGCGTCGGAGCGGTCTAGTGGCGGCATGAACCGCCGGCGGGCGCGCAACTCGGTATCTGAGCATCTCAGCAACCCGAAGGGCGCTGAGCAACCCCTGGAAAAGTTGCCCAGCGCCCTTCGGGTTGCCAGGTTGCCAGGTTGCCTCGCTGGCACGAGGTTGCCCCGCTTACCAGATGGTGACGCGCTCCTCGGGGGCCAGGTACATGCCGTCGGACTCGCTCACGCCGAAGGTGTCGTGGAAGGCGGTCATGTTCTTCACGACCTGGTTGCAGCGGAACTCCTCCGGTGCGTGCGGGTCGATGCTCAGCCGTCGTACGCGCTCCTCGGTGCGCATCTTCGCCCGCCAGGCCTTCGCCCAGGCTGCGAAGAACGTTGCGGCTTCATCCGAGGACGGCACCCGGCCAAGCTCGAGCTCGAGGGCCTTCCAGCCGATGGACAAACCACCCAGGTCGCCGATGTTCTCACCCACGGTCAGTGCACCATTGACGTGCTGCGAGGGGTCGAGACCTGCCGGGACCAGTTCCTCGTACTGGGCGATGAGGGCATTGGTGCGTTCCTCGAAGCGCTCGCGGTCCTCGGCCGTCCACCAGTCGACGAGGTTGCCGTCGCCGTCATAGCGTGAGCCCTGGTCGTCGAACCCGTGGCCGATCTCGTGGCCGATGACCGCGCCGATGGCACCGAAGTTCGCCGCGACATCACCGGAGGCATCGAAGAACGGCGGCTGCAGGATCGCGGCCGGGAAGACGATCTCGTTCATCACCGGGTGGTAGTAGGCGTTGACGGTCTGCGGCGTCATCAGCCATTCGGTGCGATCGATGGGACCACCGATGCGCTTGATCTGGCGCGCGTGCTCGGCACGGGCGCAGCGACGCACATTGCCGACCAGGTCCGAGGAGTCGATCGCGGCCGGGTACTCGCGCCACACTTCGGGATATCCGACCTTCGGAGTGAACTTCGAGAGCTTGACCAGAGCCTTCTTCTTCGTCTCCTCGCTCATCCAGTCGAGTTCGTTGATCGACTTGTCATAGGCCTTGATGAGCATTGCCACGAGGTGATCGATTGCGTCCTTGGCCGCCGGTGGGAACTCAGACGCGACGTAGAGTTTGCCCACAGCCTCGCCGAGGAGGCCCTGAACGAGTCCGACACCGCGCTTCCAACGATCGCGCAGTTCAGGGGTGCCTGAGAGGGTGCGGGCGTTGAAGTCGAAGTTCTCCTCGACGATCTCGTCGGTCAGCAGCGAGGCTGTGGCGGAGAGGACCGAGAAGCGCAGCCAGGTCTTGATCGTCTCGATGTCGGTGCGCTCCCACACCTCGGCCATGCCGGTGACGAAGGAGGGCTGGCCGATGATCAGGTAGGACAGTTCACCGTCGACGTCTGCGGCCAGCGTTGAGAACCAGGAGTCGAAGTCGAAGCCCGGACCCAGTTCGCGCAGTTCGTCGACGGTGACCTTGTTGTAGGTCCTCTCCGCATCACGGCAGGCCACACGGTCCCAGTGGTGGCGGGCCAGGGAAGTCTCGAACGCCATCACCTTGGCGGCCACCTCGGCGTCGGAGATGTTGCTCTTGGTGCCCAGCCCACCGAGGGCGGACATCTTCTTCACATGATCGACGAACTTCACGCGCACCTCGGCGTGGTCGTCGTTGAAGTAGTAGTCCTCGTCGGGCAGGGAGATGCCGCCCTGGTGGAGGTAGAGGGCGTAGATGTCGGAGTCCTTCGCATCAGCGGTGACGCCGCCGTCGAGGAGGCCGCCGATGCCTTCGACCTCGAGGCGACCGAGGAGGTGGGCCAGTTCGGACTTGTCCTCGGCCGCGTCGATGGCGGCGAAGGAGGAGTCGAGGGGGCTGACGCCGAGCGAGTTGATCTGGTCGAGGTCCATGAAGGAGGAGAACAGGTCAGCGACCTTCTGGCCTTCGCTGCCCGGCTCCTGCGGGGCGTCGGAGACGGCGGTGATGATGTCGCGGACCTTGGTCTCTGCGGTGTCGAAGAGTTCACGCATCGCACCGTCGCCGGCACGGTCGTCGGGGATGGTGAATGAATCGATCCACTCGCCGTTGGTGTGGCGGAACAGATCGTCCTGAGGGCGCGCCGAAGCGCTCGATGTTACAGATGTCATGGTGCAACAGTATCGTGATCAGTAGGCAGAATGGTCAGGAGTTACCGGTGCGGATGCGCCGGTGGGTCCGCGGCAGTTGTGGCTATCGGGTCGATGAGGAGGAACGTATGAGGGTGGCATCCGTGGTGTTCGTATGCACGGGCAATATCTGTCGTTCGGTCACAGCCGAACGCGTGCTCCAGCATCATCTGAAGATCAACGACGCCGAGGCTGTCGTTGACTCGGCCGGCATCAGCGATGAGGAGGCCGGCAACCCCATCGACCCACGTCAGGTCCGGGTTCTCGAAGCAGCCGGCTACCGCACCGATGATCACGTCGCCCGACAGATCACGCCCGAATGGTTGGCCGATCGCGATGTGGCGATCGCAATGACGGCCCGTCACTACCGTGCCCTGAATGAGATGATCGCCGACCTGCCCGCCGAGGTGGCCCCCGAGCTGCGGATGCTGCGGGAGTTCGATCCCCGGCTCAGCGGGGAGACTCCTGTCGGAGTTCCCGGTGAGAGCACCGCCGGAGTCGGTGCCGGTGCCCCTGCACCCGATGTGCCCGACCCCTGGTACGGGGAATTGAAGAATTTCGAAGAAACTCTTGCGACAATAGAGGTGTCCGTGCCGGGAATCACAGACTATCTGCACTCTTTGGCCGATCAGACTCGGTAATACTGAAGGTATTCGTTGAAGGAGAAAACTGACATGACTCGAACACAGTGGTCCGCTCTCAAGCTCGGCTTCGCTGCCCTGCTGGTGGCTGCCTTGAGTGTCTTTGCTTTTGCCCCGGCCAGTGCCCATGACCAGCTCGTGTCCTCGAACCCCGAGGATGGGTCGACGGTCGATCAGCAGCCGGAATGGATCGCGATGACCTTCTCCGGAGAGATCCAGCAGGTCGGCTCGGAGGTCAAGGTCGTCATCGACGGCGAGAACGTCTCCGCAGGTGAACTCACTGCCGAGGGCAAGAAAGTCAGTGTGGCTCTGCCGGACAACCTCAAGCCCGGCGACTACACGGTCACCTGGCGCGTTGTGTCCTCTGACGGTCACCCGATCTCCGGTGACTTCGACTTCACCATTGCCGACTCTGAAGGAGCAGGCGGCGCGGTTGAGGAGTCCTCACAGGCCGGACTCGGCGGCGGCGTCGTCGACGAACCGGGCAAGGACACCGAAGAGCGCGGCGAGATCGGCGAATCGACCGGCAGCGACTCCGGCATGTCGACCCCGATGATCGTGTTGCTGGGCGTTGGCGGTCTGGCCATCATCGTCATCGTCGTCCTCCTCATGCGCCGCAAGGCCCAGGGGCTGCCCGGCACCACCAAGGGAGACGAGTCCGGTGACGGACCGAAGAACGAGTGAGTCACGGATTCGTGCGCTGAACATAGTCCATAACTGAGCAGAGAGCAGGGCCCCGGAGGCGAAAAGCTTCCAGGGCCCTGCTTTATCTCTTGATCAGCCGGTGGTGTGTGCTCAGCTGGAAGCGCTGGCGCCGCGCGCACGGTCGATGACCAGTCCGACCAGCACCGCCACACATCCGATCGCTGATATTGCCAGGGCCAGGAAGATGCCGTTCGCCGTCGGGTGACCGTCCGCGCCCAGGTGCGCGGCGAGCACTGCGCCGGAGATCGCGCTGCCGAAGGACCCGCCGACGGTTCGCAGCACCTGATTGAAGCTGACCGCGCTGCCCAGCTCTTCGGTGGCAACGGTGCGAGCGATGAGGGCCGGCATTGCCGCATACGTGGTGCCGACGCCCATTCCGACGAGAAGCATGCCGAGGAGGATTTCCCAGAGCTGAGTGTGAGCGAAGATCAGAAGCAGCGATGCCGCGGTGACCAGTGTCGCTCCCAGAGGCAGCAGCGTGGTCATTCGAATCCGCTTCGTCAGATGGCGCACGGCGCGATTGGCCATGAAGCTTCCCACCGAGAACGGCAGCATCACGAACCCGGCCCAGAAGACCGGCAGTGCGACACCGTATCCGGTCTCTTCCGGAGCTTGTGCAATGATGCTGCCGATCGACAGCACCATATACATCACCGTGCCCAGCGTGATGGCAGTCAGGTTCGCCACGAGTGCGTCCGGCTTGCGGAGGACTCGAAGATTGATCAGCGGATGTGCCACCCTCAGTTCGAACAGGACCCAGATCGTGAACAGGATGACCGCCAACGCGAAGCAGCTCAATGTCGACAGAGCGGCCCATCCCCAGGTCTCTCCTTCGCTGACCGCCAGCAGCAGGGCTGCGAGCCCGAAGGCGAGCAATGTCGCACCTGGTACGTCGAAGGCGACGCGCGGGGCCCGAGTGTCTGGTCCTGATGGAACGGCGACGATCAGCACGATCATGGCGGAGGCGACGAAGGCGGCTGCGAACCAGAACGCGAACTGGTAGTCGAGCGTTCCCGCGATGATCCCAGTCAGGGGATATCCGATGCCGAGTCCGGTCGACACCGTCACCGATAGGCTGGCGATTCCCAGCGTGCTCTTGTCTGCGGGCAGATACCGACGCGCAAGTGCGATCGTGACGGGCACGATGCCGTAGCTGAGTCCCTGCAGTTCACGCCCGATCAGGAACACCGCGAAGTTGGTCGCGAGAGAGGCGATGACTGAACCCACCAAGATGATGGTGAGAGCGCCGACGAGGAGTCGCTTCTTGTGCGGGCCATCGCTGAGGCGGCCCATCACCGGGGTGACGATCGCGCCGACGAGCAGATTGATCGTGAGCATCCACTGCGCGGTACCGACCGTGACATGGAACTCCGTCGAGATCGTTGGCACGAGCAGCATCCCCAGGGAGCTGACGATCGACGTCGACAGGGCTGCATAGATGAGTGCCGGGAGCAGACGGCTGCTCTGTGCCCGCTCACTCATCCGCGGCCTCGCGCATCAGCTTGCGCAGAACCGGCACTACCGATGACAGAGTCGCACGCTCGGTGTCATCGAGTCGTTCGCGGAGTGCATCGGCGAGCCAGCGGGTCCCGGCTTCATGTTCGCTGTTGAGCGCGACGCGCCCCTGTTCGGTGATCTGAACGTGCACCCTGCGACGGTCAGCCTCATCCCGGGATCGGGCGACGTAGGAGAGCTCTTCCAGTTCGCGCAGGGCCACCGCGACTGCCTGCGGAGTGATTCGCTCTGAGGCCGCGAGCTCGGACGCCGTGGCCGGACCCTGTTCGTTCAGGCGACCGAGGATGCCTGACTTCCCGAGCGAGACAGTCCGCTCCTTGTTGAAACGGCGAATGAGCGGACGCAGTGCGCTGCGGAATTCTCTAGCAAGGTTCGAAGCTGGCATCGCCTCATCATGCAAGTAGATTGATCAATCTAGTTGTTGGTTCTGTGGAGGAATAGAACCTGGTCGCGCGGCTGTTGTGTTCAACGACTGATCCTATTAACCTCTCGACCGAAGGACCGCATCGCTTTGTCGATTCCGCTGAATATTCTCGACCTCGTCCCCATCCGTGACGGATCCACGGCTCGCGAGGCCATTGACGCCTCGATGACCTCTGCACGTCTCGCTGATGAGCTGGGCTATTCGCGTCTCTGGTTCGCTGAGCACCACAACACCATGGGCCTGGCCGCCAGTGCCACCTCGCTGCTCATCTCCCAGGCGGCATCCGTGACGGAGGAGATCCGTGTGGGCTCAGGCGGAGTGATGCTGCCCAACCACGCTCCGCTGATGGTGGCAGAGCAGTACGGAACACTGGCCAACATCCACGACAACCGCATCGATCTGGGCCTCGGGCGTGCACCCGGCACCGACGGAATGACCGCGCAGGCGCTGAGTCGTTCCTCAGCCGAACCGCAGTCCTTTGCGCAGAACATCTATGACATGCAGGGCTGGTTCAGTGACGAGGGCAAGGCCCACACCACCCCGATCCAATCGGCCGTCTCCGCCGGCATGGATGTCCCGATCTGGGTGCTGGGGTCGACGAGCAATGGCGCCGCGATCGCCGGTCAGCTGGGACTGCCGTTCTCCCTGGCCTCCCACTTCGCTCCCGATCAGATCGATGCGGCGATCCGCGTCTACCGCGAATCCTTCACCACCGAGGCGCCCACCGCGCAGATCGACAAGCCCTACGTCATGGCCGGAATCAACGTCATGGTCGCCGAGACGGACGAAGAGGCCCAGCGCGAGTTCACGTCGGTGCAGCAGATGTTCGCCGACATCGGCCGTGGTCGTCGCAGAAACCTCCAGCCGCCGGTCGACCCGGCGGAAATGATCGCACAGGGCATGGGCCAGAACCCGATGCTCCAGATCAGCGCCGTGGGCTCACCCGACACCGCAACCCGTCAGATGTCGGAGTTCGTCGAGCGCACCGGCGCAGACGAACTCATCACCGTCACCTACGCCTACGACCCCGCAGCGGGGGAGCGTTCACTGCGACTGCTCGCCGACGCCTGGTTCTGAATCCGCTCGACAGTAGATACACCGTCAAGCTGAGATTACGGAAGTGGCTACGTCCGCCGAAGCGAACGTAGCCACTTGATCAAAATCCGTATGGTGCCTAGCTGAGCCAGAGGTCTGAGACCACCGGAAGTATGTCCCATTATGTCATATGTCCATACCGAAGGATAGCGTTTGGACCATGGTGAATGTGCCAGATCCATCGCTTTCAACCTCCAGTGCAGAGAGTTGGCTATCTCCGCACCGATACTCCGTATATATGAGTGCTGCAAGCGGGGGCAGCGGGCACTTCGAAGTCTTGATCCGCAACCGATACGCGGCAGAGCTCGACATTGCAGCTGCAGACTGGACAAGCCCCGGCAGCTCATTGTGGACGAAGGAAAGCGGCATCTCGAATACGCGCGAGAAGCAAAGAAAGTCCAACAGTTCGTCACGCAAGGCATTGCGGATGGCTGCTCAGCGGGCTCCAGCGCCCACAGCTGGTCACGTGATTGCGAACCTCACATTTGGATTCTGGACAGCTTTAACACGTCCGGAACGGGAGGCAACGATTTGGACTCCCATTCTGAGTAAGGTACTTCCTGGAAGGCCCAGGGGGCCATTTGCATGATGCGATGGTAAAGCTCAATAAGTTTCGCAATCGCCTCGCCCACTGGGAGCCAGTGTTCAGTACCACGACCGGCCTTTCCGCGAGGCTTAGTCAATTCGATCAGATCTTCCGTGAGATCGATGTTGATGTGGCCATGTGGGTTGGCGCGCATTCGGCCGTGCCCGGTCTCCTGGCTGATCCACCTTTGAAAATTCTATCGATAGATTCCTCGGCGCATCGTCGTTCTTGAAATCCAGCTCGCCCTCACTCAGACAACCGCACATACGCCGCCAGCCCCGTGTCCTCCGAGGCCAATACTCGTGCGGTGTCGAGGATTGTCTTCTCCATCGCCGAGGCGGCTCTGGTCGGCCGTATGTCCGCGCGGGTGGCGAGACTGACCGTCCGGGACAGACTCGGTTCCACCAGTTGTGCTGAGGTCAGCCGGGGCCGATCGACGAGGACCATGGCTGGGACGATCGAGACCCCCAGTCCGCGTTCGACGAACCGCAGCACCGCATCCATCTCGGCACCTTCGACGACGATGTTCGGAGCCAGCCCTGCCGCCTCGAAAGCCGCCGAGGTGGCTTCGCGCAGATCGTATCCGTGATGGAACAACACCTGGGGGAGTGCCGCGACCTCCGTCAGCGTCACTGTGTCACCGGGCAGAA
>JAKDSA010000117.1 GCA_030457025.1 Brevibacterium sp.
CCCCCCCCTAACCTGGCGCGCCGGGGGGGGCGGGGGGGGGGGCCCCCCCCCCCAACTGCCCCCGGCGGTCGGGCGCGAGGCCCTACCCCCCCAAACCCGGGTAATGGGCCTTCGCTCCGTCTGCTCGTTCTCCTGCACAATCGCCGCAGCAGAGTCAGAAATTGTGACTTCGAATCAGCAATCAGCGGCAATGGCCCACCGGTCAGCGTCGCATACGGGCAGCGTCGCATACGGACTACGCCGCATACGGACTACGCCGCATACGGACCGGGTCTTATGCGGACTACGCCGCATACGGACCGGGTCTTGTACGGACCGGGTCGCACATGGTCTCCGGTGCATGTGAACCGCTGCGTCAGAGGACGCGGTCAGTGGCGTGAGCTCTGGGTCGACTTGAGATAGACCGCCCGAGCCAGGTCGTCGCGGCGTTCGATGAGTAGGCGACGCAGTGCCGCAGGGGCATCGCCGTGTGCGGCCAACCATGCATCGGTCTTTTCGATAACTGCCTCTTCATCAACGGACCAGCGAGGGTAGAGCCCGAGCACCAGGCGCCTGGCGATCTCGATCGAATTGTCGATCCAGAAGCTCGCAAGTCGAGAGAAGTACTCATCGACATAGTTCTCGATGAGCGGCATCGATGTGGGGGCCACGAATCCGGAGATGATAGCTGAGAGGACATCGTTGCTCAGCGCAGCCGCTTCGTTGATGACCTCCCAAGCCCGGATCTTCACGATCGGCAGCGGCATGGCCGCACTCGCCGTCTCCGCGTGGAGGCGACCCGATGAACTGGGATCCGACTGATTCTCTCGGGCGATGTCGGTCTGATCGGCCCACCCCAAGCACACGAGCGCGGTCAGCGCGTTCCACCGCAGAGCATGATCGTTGATCAGCCCCTTGAACGGCAAGGCAGTCGCCGCGTGGTCCGGAGCCGCAGACCCAGCCGCAGCAGACTCTGCCGACTGAGCAGACCCAGCCGCAGCAGACTCTGCCGACTGAGCAGACCCAGCCGCGTGTCCGTCTGATGGACCGGTTCGCTGCTCAGCCGGTGCACTCACAGTCAGGCGATCGATCTCCTCACCGACGGGAACGGCGAGGATCTGCGAAGCGAAGCTGCGACCCATCGTGATCGCAACACTTCCGTCGAAGCACCGTGCGGTGCGAGACGTGAGAGCAAGAACCAGATTCGCCAGATGCAGCTGAGCATCCGAACCGGACCGGGCCGTGGCTAAAGCGTCGAGGGCAGCCCCCAGCAGCCCGGAGATTGCGGTCTCGAAGTTCCTCTCCGAGACCCACTGATCCAGGCAGGTCAGCGCCGTCTGACTCAGCCCGGCCATGATGCCGGCATGGCTCTCCTTGCCCAGGCTTCGGGCATAGGCTCTCAGATACCGCTGGACGGGAAGGAGCCCATCGCGCACAGCATTGTCCAGGGCCGACCAGACCAGGGCCCGAGACAGCGGGTCGGTGATCCGGGACACCGATCTGATCGCGGCCTCCGTCGAGGCCGGGTCCAGCCGCACGCGCGCATAGTCGTGATCGGAGTAGTTCAGCAGCGTGATGTCACCGAGGGTGCGCCCCACGAGCTGCTCCACCTCGGCGGATTCGGTGGAGAACTCGAAGGTCAGGGTATCGACCGGGACGAGCTTGCGTCCCGACCGTCCCAGCGTTGCGATCTCGAGCGTGTGCGGCCGCAGCAGCTGTGCGCCGCGCGCCGAATCGGACTGAGTGATCCTGGCACTGGTGATGCTCTCCCGACCAGTGCGCCCTGAAGACGACGCGGCGCCGTCGACACGGCCGGTGCTGCTCGCACGGCCGCTGCCACTCGCACTGCCAGCATCGGAATCACCGGTCGTCGTCAGTTCCAGTGACAGTTCGGAGACCCCGGAGGTGCCCAGCCATGCACCGGCCCAGGTGGCGATGTCCCGGTCAGGAGCCACCTCGGCGAGGCATTCGAGGAAGTCTGCGAGCTCGGTATTGCGGTAGTCGAAGCGTTTGAAGTACAGGCGTGAGCCGGCGAGGAATGCCTGCCGACCGACGAAGGCGACAAGCTGCTTGAGCACAGAGGCGCCCTTGGCGTAGGTGATGCCGTCGAAGTTGAGTTTCGCCGCCTCGACGTCGGGGATGTCGGCGACGATCGGGTGCGTGGTCGGATACAGATCCTGCGTGTACGCCCACGCCTTGCGGCGCAGTGCGAAGGTCACCCAGCCGTCGGTGAACCGGGTCGCCTCGGCCAGCGCAAGCCCGCCCATGTAGTCGGCGAACGACTCCTTGAGCCACAGATCGTCCCACCACTTCATGGTCACCAGATCGCCGAACCACATGTGGGCCATCTCGTGCAGGATCACATTCGCCCGCGACTCGTACATCGCATCGGTGACCTTGTCACGGAAGATCAGGCTGTCGGTGAACGTCACCAGACCCGGATTCTCCATGGCGCCGAGGTTGTACTCGGGAACGAAGATCTGATCGTATTTGCCCCACGGGTACGGATAGTCGAATTCGGAGGCGAAGAAGTCCAGACCCGCCTTCGTGATCGAGAAGATATCGGATGCGTCGAGGTGGTCGACGAGGCTGGCGCGCGTCCATGCGCCCAGAGCGACGACTTCACCCGTCGCGGGGTCCGTCCATTCGTCGGTTGCGCCCTGGTAGGGACCGGCAGTGATGCACGTGATGTAGCTCGACTGCCGCAGTGTCGGAGCGAAATGGTGCGTGATGGCCGACGAATCCGCGTCGACCGTCTCCTGGCTCGGCCCCTGACTCGTTTCGGCTCGGTTCGACAGAACCTGGAAGTGTTCGGGGGCAGTGACGTTGAAGATGAACTCCGCTTTGAGATCCGGCTGGTCGAAGTTCGCGAACACACGGCGGGCATCTGTCGGCTCGTACTGAGTGTAGAGATAGACCTGGCCATCGGCAGGGTCGGTGAAGCGGTGAAGTCCTTCCCCGGAAGTGGAGTAGTAGGCCTGCGCTTCGATCGTCAGGGAATTCTTCCCCTTGCGGACAGGGAAGCCCACGCGAGTGCCGTCGAAGGCCTCGGCAGGGTCGAGTTCGTCACCATTGATGTCAGCGAATGTGACCGATTCCGCGATCAGGTCGATGAATGTCCGGCAGGCGGCTCGAGCACTGAATTCGACGACGGTACGAGACAGATACGTCGAGGCCCCGGTTTCAGCATTGCTGACGTCGATGTCGACGGTATAGGTCGAGACATCGAGCACTTGGGTGCGGCTCTGCGCTTCATCTCTGGTCAGGTTGGTTGTCATTCATAGCCTCCTCGGCGCACAGACTTCAGCATGTCACAATTCCGGTACGCTGGGTACAGCGCAGACGAGCACGTAGGGGGACTGATGGCGAAATCCGAGGCCAGTCAGTTGCCCCAGCGTGCCTTCAACACAGTGGCGCATCGATCTCGGATGGGCTTCAAGCGCGTGCAGGCCAACGCGGGACAGCTGATCCAGATTCCGATCGCGGCCACCGCCGCCTATACCTTCTGCGTCTACGTTCTGGGCCATCCCTATCCGTTCCTGGCAGCGGTGGCCTCTGCCGTTGGCATCGGTCCGGTAGCGGATCGACGTCTGCGCCGAGCCACGGAAATCGGCTTCGGCGCGACCTTCGGCGTGCTGGTGGGCGAGCTCCTCGTCAACATCTACGGCACAGGCATCTGGCAGCTCACGGTGACCCTTGCCATCGGCCTCTTCATCGGCACGATGCTCAACTCCGGAGGCATCTTCATCACCCAGATCGCCGTCCAGTCCGTCTACGTCATCGTGGTGCCCGCCACAGCCACCACCATGCCGTTTCCCCGCACCCTGGACGCCCTCGCCGGGTCCGTGTGCGCGATCCTTCTCGCGCTCCTCCTCCCGCGCGACGCCCGCAAGGTTCCGCGTGGTCTGGCTGCCAGCATGCTCGATGAGATCAGCGCAGTTCTCCAGATGATGTCTCGGGCGCTGCGCGACTCCGACATCGCTCTCGCCAAACGGGCGCTGACGCGGGCTCGTGAAACCCAGGACATCATCGACTCTTGGGGCTCCTCGCTCAAGATCTCGAGGGAAGCGGCGAAGATCAATGCCCGAGGCAGACGTCATGCCGCCGAGGTGACCAGACTGTCGCGTGCTCACACCCATGCCGATCGTGCCATGCGGACCATGCGAGTCATCGCCCGCAGAGTTGTGGGCATCACCGAGTTCGGCGTGGAGAAGCCGATCATCGCCGGCTACGTCGGTTCGCTGTCTGAAGGGTCGAAGAAGCTCGAGGTCGCGCTGCGCCGGGGAACCGATCGGGCCCTGGCGGAAGCGGCACTGGCCGAGGCCGCTGCCAGTCTGGATCCGCGCGCGAAGGCGAGTTGGGACATCCACGACGAGTCCCTCGTGCTGCTGCTGCGCCCGGTTGCCGTGGACCTTCTCGAGGCCTGTGGGCTGACCAACGAAGCCGCCCAGAACCGACTTCCGTCCCTGAACGAGGACAAGTCGGACGGCCCGCCGGCGGAGTGAGCAGCTCGCCGGCTCAGCTGCCCGCCGGCTCAGCAGCTCGCTGACTCAGCAGCCCGCCGACTCAGCTGCTTTCGATGATGAACACGAGGTTCGTGTCCGGCTCGAGGGCTGTGAACTTGTGGGGCTGGTCGCCGGGGTAGGTGAGGTAGTCGCCGACGTGGAGTTCGTATGACTGTCCGAGGACGTCGATGCGTGCAGCGCCTTGGCCCAGGATCACATGCTCGACGGTGCCGATCGGGTGCGGCTGAGAGTCGCGCGGTTGCCCCGGTGCGGCCTGAATGAAGTAGACATCACGCCGAGCATTGGCCGGCGATGCAGAGAGCAGCGTCGCCGCATAGTTCGATGTGTTCGAGGGCAGGCTGGGCAGATCCTGCGCATGCAGGAGCGCGACCTCGTGCTGCGGGGGATCGAGGAGTCTGGCCAAGGGGATGTCGAGCGCCGCTGCCAGAGCCCACATCGTTTCGACGCTGGGGTTGCCGGCGCCGGCTTCCAGTCCCGACATGGTCGACTTTCCGATCCCTGCCCGGCGGGCCACCTCGGAGAGCGAGAGGTTCGCGCGCATGCGCTCCCGTCTGATGGCTGCCGCGATCTGCTCGCGCGGAGTTGGGGTCGCCGAGGGTTCATTCGGGGCCGCCGACGGTTCTCCAGGCTCGATGTGGGCCTCGCCTGAGGCGGCTGGGCCGCTTTCGGGGGGCTCAGTGTGTGCGTGAGAACTGTGTGTGCGTAAACTCATGAGTTCACTATAGCGACAGGATGTTCTGGTTGACGAACGAGGCGCGAGTGTGCACTATATAGAACATGAGTTCTGTGTTTCGCACGGTTGGCCGAGTTCTTCCGAGCTCGACCTATCGTGACGTCGCCATCGTCACGATCACGATCATCGCCGTCGCCCTGTCCTACGGCGCCATCTCAGCGGTGTCGGGGTTCCCCTGGTGGCAGACGCTGCTGCTGGCGATGTTCGCCCTCGGCGGGGCCGCAGAGTTCACCTTCGTCGGTGTGATCGCCGCAGGCGGCGCCCCGATCCTTGCGGTGCTGGCGGGTCTGCTGGTCAACTCGCGCAACTTCGCCTTCGGGATGGCCGTCGGGCCGTTCTTTCCCCAGGACTGGCGGGCTCTCATCGCCGCGCATTGGGTCAATGACGAATCGATCGCGATAGCGCGAACGGTCGGCGATCACCGAGCACGCTGGCATGCCTTCCTCCTCATGGGTGCGGCGATCGCCGTGATGTGGCCGAGCGGGGCCATGGTCGGGCAGTGGCTCGGCAATGTCATCGACGCCGATCTCCTCGGCCTCGATGCGGCCTTCCCGATCATTCTCTTCTGCCTCATCCGCGGCGATCTGAAGAGCAAGACCACACTGACGCTCACCGTCGCGGGGATCCTGATCGCGGTCCTTCTCACTCCGGTTCTGCCGCTCGGGCTCGGATCGGTGACCTCCCTGGCGGTGTTCGTGTTCGTGGCGGCAGGCTGGTTGATCAGGGCAGCCATCAAGAAGCGCCGAGGCGGCACCGCCCAGGGTATTGCCGGCGACGAACCAGCCCGCGCCGGCGACGAACCAGCCCACGCCGGTTGCGGCGACACCGACGATTTCGACAGTCAGGAGGGAAGCCGATGACCCCGGTCAGCTTTCTCATCGCGCTTGCCGCGCTGAGCATCGGAACCTATGCCATGCGCTTCGCCGGGGTGAAGCTCGGTGCGGCGATCGCGACGAGGGGCAGGCGGCGGCAGCTCACGACCACCTCGGTGGGGGCCGGCGAATCAGTGGGATCGGCGAACCCAGACTATTCGTCGAGTCCAGGCGATTCGACGGCGTCAGGGGAGCCGGAGGGCGACTCGACGGCGACGGTGACGAAATGGATGGATCGGGCGACGGTCGTTCTCATCGGCGCGGTCTTCGCGACGACGGCGATCTTCGATGGTCAGGACCTCGCAGATCCAGCACGTCTCATAGGCGTCGGGGTGGGAGTCCTCGCCTCGATCCTGCGGGCGCCGATGCTCATCTGCGTGCTGGTGGGCATGGGCGTCTGCGCGGCAATCCGGATGACCGGGGTCCTGTGAAGCTGGCAACGGCAGGAACCCGGCCCCGGTAGGCCGCGTGAGCAACGGCGCCGGTGGACGGCGTGAGAAACGGCACCGGTGGACCGCGTGAGAAACGGTGCCGAGGCGGTGGGCATGGTCGTTCATGTGCGGAGGGTGACTCGGCGGTGGGGATTCGCTCAGGATCTGAGCCAGCCCCGTGCCGGGAGGAGCTGAGATTGCTAGGCTGAGAACATGGAAATCATTGCTGGCTTTCAGCGCATCGTCTTTCTCGCCTTGTCCGTCGCCGCCTTCGGTCTCCAACTGTGGGCGTTCATCGACTGCCTGCGCTACAAGGACCAGAACTACCGCGCCGTTGACAAGCAGAGCAAGAAGTTCTGGGCCATCCTCCTCGGCGTCTCCCTCGCGCTCGCCCTCATCGCGCTTCCGCCGATGGGCATGCGCATCATCTTCCTTAACCTGATCGCACTCGTCGCCGGCATCGTCTACCTCACAGATGTCCGCCCGAAGATCAAGGCCGTCGACCCGCGCAATCGCAATCGCAACCGAAACCACAGGCGCTGAGCCGCGGCCGCACACGCAGATGACGAATGATCTCAACCACCCGAGTGCCGAAACTGACTTCATCGCCACCTTCGGCAAGGGGGAGCCGCACACGCTCTTCGGCCACGGGTTCGCCGGTGCGATCCGTGACACCCGCCCCTTCGGCACCGGTATCACCGGAACCAAGCACTTCCTCCACCTGCCCGGCCACGGCGGTCGGCCCTCACCAGGCCCGGGATGGAACTACGGCCAGATCGCCGAGGCGCTGGCGCGTGCCCTGATGTCTACCTCGGCGACACAGGCGCTTGGGGTGTCGATGTCCGCGGGTGGGCTTCTCCGGCTGCTCAGCGCCACTCATCCGGTGGCCCGGAGCCTCGAGAGGGTCGCGCTCGTCCTCCCGGCCTCATTCACCGGATTCTCCGCCGAGGCTGCCGAAGCCAACCGTGCCCATGTGGAGAAACTGCGTGGTCTGGTGGCCGCGGGCGACGTTGAGTCCATCACCGACCTCATGCTCTCGCGCGAACCCGCCGAGGTGGCCGACCTCCTGCCTGCCAGAGCGTGGACGCAGGCGAAGGCCGAGAACCTCGTCAACACGGACATGTCCGACGGGCTCGGTTTGGCTCTCGAGATCGCCGTCGATGAGGACGCGGACGGTGACCCGCGGGGCGCCCTGGCACGGTTCCCAGGCGAGGTGCTCGTGCTCACCCATGAGGATGATCCGGCTCATCCGGTCGAGGTCGCCGAGGCGATTGCTGCCGCTATTCCCGATTCCCGTCTGGAGGTTCTGCCTGCGGGTTCGATCCTGTGGAGAGGCCGCCACGAAGTGCGCCGGATCATCGGCGAGTTCTTTGGCTAAACTGTCACAGTGCGCATATCCGTTCTCTCTCTCCACACCTCGCCAGCGGCTCAGCCGGGCCAGGGCGATGCCGGTGGTATGAATGTCTATGTCGACCAGTCGGTTCGCGCTCTGGCAGCAGCCGGCCACGTGGTCGACGTCTTCACCGCCGACCCCGGCGGCATCGAGGGACTGGGAGGGCGTGAAAGGCTGGGCGAGAGTGTCGACACCCTCCAGGTCTCGGAGAACGTTCGACTCCACCAGCTGCCGATCGACGCGGCGAGCAAGGATGAGCTGGCCGACGCCCTCGATGAGCTCGCACTGCTCCTCCTCGCCCAGCCGGCATTCACTTCTGCCGACCTGATCTGGGCACACTATTGGATCTCTGCCGAGGCGGCACTGCGGGCACAAGAGCTGCGGGCACAAGAGATCTCGCCGCAGGCAGTCGACGCGGCCGGGT
>JAKDSA010000173.1 GCA_030457025.1 Brevibacterium sp.
GTGGTGGAGTTCGATGCAGTCCCGGCCTTGGCGTGGAGGCCGTGCCGGCACAGACACCCTGGAGCGCCGAGTCCGCGGTCAATCACTGGACCGAGACCTCACCCCCGTGTTCGTTGACGACTGACGCCACGCTGACGACTGACACCTTCGCCGAGGTGGTCCCCGGGCGGGTCGGTGCCGATAGACTTCCCGGTATGAAGGTCAAGCTCGATGACGTCGCAGCCAGGGCGGGCGTGTCCCTGGCGACAGTCTCCCGAGTACTGGGCAGGCGTGGCGCGGTGGCCGAGGAGACTCGGGCCAGTGTGCTGGATGCGATGGACTCGCTGGGCTATTCACGCTCCACTCTTCTGCATGAGGCGCCGCGGCGCCTCGTCGCCGTCAGCGCGCCTGGGACCCCCGAATACTGGCAGGTTCAGGTCTGCACTCGCGTGGCCACGGCACTGCAGGAGCACGGTCTGCTCATCACCCGGCCTCCCGTCGAGACCGAGACCACCCCGCTGAACGTCGCGGTCGATGCCGGTGCCGTTGCCCTCGTGACTCCGACCCTGACGAGCCTGCACACCGACATTCCCTGCATCCGCGTCGACGAGCAGTCGGCGGTGGACTCCGACGATGCCAGCGGTGACATCATCGCCGCCCGCCTCGACCTCGGCGGGGGAATGACGACGGCCTTCGAACACCTCCAGGCCATCGGACACCGACGCATCGGTCTGATCTGCAATGACAGCGGTGAGCTCGCGGTGCAGCTGATCAAGCGCTTCCGCGCCGAACACCCTGCACGCAATTTCGGGGTCAGGCTCGATGACTGGATCGCGCAGGTCCCGAAGTCCTTCTCCGGTGGTTCACGGGCCGTCCTCGACCTCAAGGACGCGACCTGCACAGCGGTGATCGTCCAGTCGGCCCTGCAGCTGCACGGAACTCTGCACGGTCTGCGCAACCGACATCTGCAGGTCCCGCGGGACATGTCGGTTGTGGGCTTCGGGGACTCACCGACGATGAAGTTCACCGGACCGCCGGCCACCGTGCTCGGCATCGACGTCGAGGGGCTCTCACGGGCACTCGTCGCAGCGACCCTGTCGACGCTGAAGATCTCCGGTGAGGACCTCCAAACGGTTCCGCCGGTGTTTCGGCCCCGGCTCCTGGCCCGCGCCTCGACGACGGCGGCCAGGCAGTGAACCCCACGCCGGGTGCGCCAGAGCCAGGCGAACACAAGCACGTCGGCCTCAGCACCATCGCCGGTGCGGCAGGGGTGTCGAAGGCGACGGCCTCGCGTGCGCTGCGCCATCCTGACACGGTGTCTCCGGGCTCACTGGCCAAGGTCAGGCGGGCGCTGGCGATCCTCGGCGTGGACTCGGGCAGTCGGGACACACCTGCCAGGCAGATGGTCGCCCTGGTCCGGCCCGCCGCGCCGGCGGGGAACGTCGATCCCTATGCGCGCCTGTTCGACCTTCTGACCAGCAGAGTCTTCGCCCAGGGAATTGCAGCTGTGCATGTGGAGGCATCGGCCCACCGGGCCGGTGCCGTGGCCGAATCTCTGCTCGGCCCGGAGGGAAGCGAACCTCATGTTCAGGGCGCGATCGTCCTCGGTGGGGGAGCGGCCGGTGAACTGGCCGCGAAGCTGGCCGAACGCAACCTGCCGCAGATCAGAGTCTCCAATGCCCGTCACTCCGACGGGATCTCACGTATCGTCCTCGACGCCACCGACGGCATCGCAACCGCGGTGCAGCACCTCGTCCACCTGGGGCATCGTCGGATCGGTCTCGCCGTGCTCCGTGATTCCGCCGCGGCCGGGCGCATCGCCGGGTTCCGCAAGGCCATGGCTCAGGTCCTCCACATCCCCGCCACCCGTGACCAGGCACCCGTTGTCGAAGCTGCGGGAGGCACCATGGCCGGAGTCGCCGCGGCCGAGGAGCTGCTCCAACTGCAGTGCTCGGCCGTCATCGCCTGCGCACCCGCGCTGTCATTCGGTATTCTCGAGGCCGCCGCCCGCGCTCGCCTCGACGTCCCCCGTGACCTCTCCCTGCTCACAGTCGGAGACATGCCCGATGCCGATGTCATCGCCCCGTCGCTGTCGCAGGTCAGCTACGACTGGGAGGCGATCGCCGTCTCCGCGCTGAGCGAAGTCAGGGCGATGATGGCCAATCCCGCCGAGGCGGTGACCATCGATTACTCGGTGACCCCGGATCTCGTCCTGCGGGCCAGTGCGGTGCCGCCGCAGCGACGCTGACAGCGGCACCGGGGCTATGCCAGGTGTGCGGCGCGTTCGTTCACGATGCGTGTGAGGAGTTCGGCGACGGCGACGGGGTCCGTGATCCGCCGCGGTGCACGAGTCGGCGCCGGCCCGACTTTGATGCCCAGGCTCGTGCCCAGGACTTCGAGTTCGGCGAAGGCGTCCTCGTCGGTGACATCGTCGCCGAGGTAGAGGACCGTTGAGGGCGATCCGGCGGCGACGAGAGCCCGCAGACCGTCACCCTTCGTTGCCGTCTTCACCGCGAGTTCGGTGATGTCGTGGCCCTCGATGACGCGGATCCCGGGATGTTCGGCCTGCACGGCGACGACGTGAGCGTGCAGCGAGGACGCGAACTCTGCGTCGAGGCCGCGCGTGTGCACCGTGCGGGAGAACGGCTTCCGTTCGACTCTGACCTCGGTGACCGAGGCCGCATCAGACGCCGAGGACAGGCCGTGTTCGAAGGAATCGATGTGGGCGTCGATCGCGGTGAGCATCTGCTGCTCCTCGTCGCTGACCTCAGGTTGAGACGTCCTCACCTCAGGTGACGACGGGTCGGGTGACGAC
>JAKDSA010000174.1 GCA_030457025.1 Brevibacterium sp.
ACCGCACCCCCATACGCCTTAGTCCCCCCTCTGGTCGGCCCCCCCCCCCGCGAACAAATGGGGGCCCCTACTTTTCAAGTGGGGGCGCCCGAAGTGTATCCGCCGGTTCAGCGACCCAGCGTCTGCGTCCAGGTCTGAGGGAGACGTCGGCGCACATTGCGGCGCGGAGCATTGAATCCGGCGCGCTCACGCTTCGTCGTCTCCATCTGATCCGCCGCCGCGGCCTGATTGGCAGCGTAGGCGAGGGCCACCTGACGGATCGCAACCACGGCCGCCACCGCTGCGGCGCCGGCCATGTCATCGCTGACGGGTTCGCCGTCGTGCGCGCGCACCTGCGTGCGGTCCTCGACCGAGGCGGGAAGGTCGCTGGGAGCGGCGTCGTCCGCGACCTCGGCAGGGTATTGCTGTGCTTCCTGACTCATAGTGGGATGTTACCGTGCTTGCGCGTGGGAGCGTCAACGTGCTTGTTCTTCAGCGCCCGCAGGCTGCGCACGATCCGGCTCCGGGTCTCACTCGGCTTGATGACCGCGTCGATATACCCTTCTTCGGCAGCAAGATACGGGTTGAGGAGTGCATCCTCGTAATCCTGGATCAGCTCGTCACGCAGCGCATCGACGTCCTCGCCGGCTTCACCGGCGGCCTTGAGCTTGCGCCTGTAGACGATGTTCGCAGCACCCTGAGCACCCATGACCGCGATCTGGGCACTGGGCCACGCGAGGTTGATGTCCGCGCCCAGCTGCTTCGAGCCCATGACGCAGTACGCTCCGCCGTAGGCCTTGCGAGTGATGAGTGTGACCAGGGGAACCGTTGCTTCGCCGTAGGCGTAGATGAGCTTCGCCCCGCGGCGGATGATGCCGCCGAACTCCTGGTCCGTGCCGGGCAGGAAACCGGGCACGTCGACGAAGGTGAGGATCGGAATGTTGAACGCATCGCAGAGTCTCACGAAGCGTGCGGCCTTCTCAGAGGCATCGATGTCCAGTGTTCCCGCCAGCTGCATCGGCTGGTTCGCGATGACGCCGACGCTGACTCCTTCGACACGACCGAAGCCGGTGACGATGTTCGGAGCGAAGAGTTCGGAGACCTGCAGGAACTCCGCGTCGTCGAGGACTGTGGTGACGACGTCGAGGATGTCGTAGGGCTGTGAGGGTGAATCCGGCATGAGCGAATCCAGCGCCTCGTCCTCAGGAACAGTGGTCAGATCCGATTCGAACTCGTCGGCATCGGTGGGGTCGAGGTTGTTCTGCGGCAGGAACGAGAGCAGGTCACGCGTGTAGTTCAGTGCGTCCTCCTCGTCGCTGGCCAGGTAGTGGGCATTGCCGGAGACGGTATTGTTCGTTCGGCCGCCGCCGAGGTCCTCATGGCCGACCTCCTCGCCGGTGACGGTCTTGATTACGTCGGGCCCGGTGATGTACATGTGGCTGATCTGATCGACCATGATCGTGACGTCGGTGAGCGCGGGGGAGTACACCGCGCCGCCGGCCGAGGGCCCCATGATCAGAGAGATCTGCGGGATGACGCCGGAGGACGCCACGTTGAGGCGGAAGATCTCCGCGAACAGGGCGATCGAGCCCACAGCCTCCTGGATCCGGGCGCCACCGGAGTCATTGATGCCGATGATGGGGCAGCCCAACTTGATGGCGAGCTTCTGGACCTTGACGATCTTGCGACCGTTCGCCTCGGCGAGGGAGCCGCCGAGGACCGTGAAGTCGTGGGCGAACACGGCCACGGTCTTGCCCTCGATCGTGCCCAGACCACACACCACACCGTCACCGTCGGGGCGGTTGTTCTCCATGCCGAACTGGTGATTGTGGTGGCGGACGAATTCGTCGATCTCCTGGAACGAATCCTCGTCGAGGAGCGCTTCGATGCGTTCGCGAGCGGTCTGCTTGCCGCGCTTGTGCTGGTTGGCCACCGACCTCTCATTGCCGGTGTGGGCCGCATCCCGGCGCTGGACGAAAGCGTCGATGCGCTCACCTGTTGTTCGTGGGGTATCCGTCATGCCTCCACAATAACGACGCCCGGTGCGATCATTGTGCACTCCCGCCAAAAGAATCTAAAGTGGACTGGTGAACAGCCAACACAGTCCCTTCCTCGTTGATGTCGAATCCCTTCGCCGCAAGGCCGCGGCCCGCGACCTCGACCTACCGGTGATCATCTGGGACGACGTGTGCTCGTCGACGAATGACGAGCTGGCTTCACTGGTGCGGGGGCAGTCCACGCTCGCCGATGGCCCCACCGATCGCACGCGCCGGATCGCTGCCTCAGACGCCACCGACCTCGCCGAGGCGCCCGCCCAGTTCTGCGTCTGCGGTACCGATCATCAGAACGCCGGCCACGGCCGGCTGGGGCGGACCTGGACGGTGCCCGCCCGTCGTTCACTGACGTTCTCGATCGTTTTGGAGCCCGGTGCCGTCTTCGACTCGTGGGGGTGGATCCCGCTGATCGCCGGGGAAGCGGTGCGAGCGGCCATCGCCGAGGCGGGTGTGCCTGCCGTGCTCAAGTGGCCCAACGATGTGCTGACTGCAGACGGGAAGAAGCTGTGCGGAATCCTCGCCCGAGTCGAACCGCTGCCGACAGGACCGCGAATCGTTTTGGGAATGGGGGTCAACACCCGCCTGCAACCTGACGACCTGCCTCGTGAGAGCGCGAGTTCCATCGCTATCGAAACGGACACGGACGGTTCAGAAGTTGCTCATGAAGACTTGTTAATCTCGATTCTGAGCACACTGATTCCTGCCTACAGGGAGCTTGTCGAGTATGACGATGACGATTTCAGCCGCAGCACGGTCGGC
>JAKDSA010000175.1 GCA_030457025.1 Brevibacterium sp.
TGGCCTCCGTGCCGCTGGACGAGCTGCTGACCTCGGCGGTGAACCTCGGCTTCGACGGGCTCAACATCACCCACCCCTTCAAGCAGCAGGTCATCGACCTCCTCGACGACGTCGACCCGGTCGCTCGCAGAATCGGGTCGGTCAATACCGTCGTCATCGACGAAGCGGGGCGGACCACGGGTCACAACACCGACGTCACCGGATTCGCCCGCGGCTTCGAAGCCGGACTCAATGGTGCTGCCAGGGACCAAGTCGTGCAGATCGGTGCGGGCGGGGCCGGACGGGCCGTCGCATTCGCACTGTCGGAACTGGGAGTCAAGGACCTCGTCCTCACCGACATCAGCGCGGAGCGGGCACAGGACCTGGCCGCCGAGATCGGCGACCATGCTCGCGCAGTTCCCATGGCTGAGCTGAAGCCGGCCATCACCTCGGCGGATGGCATCGTCAACGCCACCCCGGTGGGCATGGCAGCCTTCCCGGGAACACCGTTTGATACGAGTCTGCTGGACTCGCAGACCTGGGTGGCCGACGTCGTATACTTCCCACTCGAGACCCAGCTGCTGGCAGAGGCGAAGGGCAAGGGGTGCCGGACGCTCGACGGTTCGGGGATGGCCGTCAATCAGGCGATCGATGCCTTCGAGCTCTTCAGCGGACAGAAGGCCGAACCGGCGCGGATGCGCGAGACCTTCCTGTCTTTCGGCGCCTGAGGTCAGTCTCCCAGGATTTCCTTGACCGCACGATCAATGAACTCAGTGTCAACGGGGTTCGCCCCGATACCGGCGAAGTGGCCCCAGACCCCGGGTATCTCTCTGAATTCGCTGCCCTTGATGAACCCGCTTGCTCGCTTTTCCTCTTCCGGAGCGAAGTAGCGGTCCTCGTGAGCCGGCATCTGGATGAGTCGCGCCTTGATGGCACCGAGCGCCTTTTCAGTGTCACCGCCGAAGCCAGTCGTGTTGCCCACGTCCCCATGCTTCCAGGTCCACAGCATGGTCAGCAGGTTGTTGGCATCGCGCTGGAGGAAGTGTCCTTCCCAGAAGCCGACAAGGAAGTCGTCGAGGGTCGCATACCCGAGCTGGCGCCACTCCTCGTCCCAGTAGAACTGTGCGGACAGGCCCCAGCCCGAGTAGACACGGGCGAATGCGCGAAGGCCGACGTCAGGCTGCTGGTTGTACCATCCGTTGTGCCAAGCCGCGTCGGCGGTGAGCGCGGCTTCCAGCGAGTTCAGGAAGACGATGTTGTTCGGGGAGGTCTTGGTCGACCCGCAGAATGGGATCAGTCCGTCCATCATGTCCGGGTACTGCACGCCCCACTGATATGTTTGGCCGGCACCCATGGACCATCCCAGCACGAGTCGCAGGTGCTCGATGCCGAAGTGTTCAGTCACGAGCTGGTGCTGCGCCCTGACGTTGTCATAAAACGTGCAGTCAGGGAATCGAGCCCCATTGCGCGGCTTCGGTGTGTTGCTGGGCGACGATGATTCGCCGTTGCCGAACAAAGCCGGAATGATGATGAAGTACTTCGCCGGGTCCAGGCCCATGCCTTCACCGACCAGCCAGAAGTTGTCATCAATGAACCCCGAATACCAGGTGGGGTAGACGATCGCGTTGCTCTTCTCAGCGTTGAGTTCTCCGAATGTTATGTATGCCAACTTCGCAGACTCGATGGTCATCCCGGACTGGAGTTCGAAGTTACCGAGCTCGTAGATCTCGTAGTTGCTTGTCATGATCAGCCAGCCTTCTCAATATGGGGCCGTCAGGTCTGGAGATCAGATCATGTGGCCACGAGTGCTCAGCCTGGCGACGCAGAGCTGCATCGAGCAGGTAGACCTGCAGTTCGCCTCAATCGCCAGAACCGGACTGCGATACAGTCCGCTAACTGCAAACTAGCAGGATTCCGGGTGAAAGCAGAGTCTGTAGTCGCGGTTGTCATGCGGGTGGGGTCGTCAGAGACCGTTGATAGAACCCTGTGTTCTACTGGTGAAGCTCACTCCGCGCTCTTCTGCTTCCGATATTCCCGGATATAGGTGATGACAAAGATGCCGAGGATGATCGCCAGCGTCAGCCACAGGGCGTATTTGTCGACGACCTTGAGCACATCGACGGCGGTCTCACCCAGCTGATAGCCCAGCGTCGTCCAGATCAGGGTGAAGATCAGGCAGCCTAGGAGATCGGCGATGAGGAACAGCGACAGCCGCATCCGCGTCCAACCGGCTACGAGGTAGACGAGGGTTCCCGGCACACCCGGGCAGCGCGAGACGATGGTCATGAGGAACAGGGCCCAGTTGGGGATCCGCTTGAGGGACTCGATGCGTTTGAGCTGGCGCTCGTTCTGCGCGAAGAGCCGCAGCACGCCGTCGCCCCATCGCCGGCCGGCCAGCCAGAACGCCCAGTCGAGCTTCGCCATGCCGATGAAACCGGCGACCACGACCAGCCACAGCGGAATCTCACCGACCCGGGCGTAGGCACCGGCCGCGACGACAGCGGTCTTCGCACCATTGATGAATTCCTGCACGACCGGCGCGTTCACCAGCATCCACGGGCGGAGCGGCATCAGCCCCAGGTAGACGAGCGGGACTCCGATGATGAGGAAGAGCAGCAGTTTGTCCAGGCCCGAGGCCTTGCCCTGCCACGGTTTGAACGCCGCCCAGGGATTCTCCTTTTCAGGCTCGGCAGCCCCGTTGCTCACCTCGCCGGCCGCCTCGCCGGCCGCCTCGCCGGCCGCCTCGCCGGC
>JAKDSA010000034.1 GCA_030457025.1 Brevibacterium sp.
CCTCGCCGGCCGCCTCGCCGGCCGCCTCGCCGGCCGCCTCGCCGGCTGCCTCGCCGGACGCGTGGGCAGGATTCCCATGATCGGAGTCTCTGAGTTCCGAGTCCCCATGCCGGGCCCCGTCATCGGGAAGACGATTGTCACTCATTGAGGGCTCCTGCGTGGGGCTGTGCGGTCGGCGCTCACGGTACCACAGGGACACTGGCGGAACCCTGGCAGAGACAGCCGGAACCGGTCTAAGAAGACTCTCATCACAGATTGCTCGACAATCACCTCGCACTTGGGCAGTGTGGGAGGAGTGGAAGGACGATCGAAGATTCTGGGCTGGGTGGTAGCCGGTCTGGTCATCGGGCTCGCTCTGCTCACAGTCATCATCGTCAGGAGCTCCGCCCAACCGGAGCCACCAGACCTCACCCCCGTCGAAGTCACGCCGGAGACCTCGGCGCCCTCGACCGCAGACGGATCGACCGCAGACGGAGTTCAGGGCACAGGCGACTCCGCGGGCCAGTCCTCTGCACCGTCCGAGACCTCCGACCCCTCGTCCGACGAATCCTCGGTGCCCGACGAGCTCGAACATTCCTATGAACCGGTGCCGAACCCGCCGCGAGAGGTGCCCGACGGCGACGACGACGGCGACCACGACGATGATGACGGCGACGACGACGATGATGGCGACGACGACGATGATGACGGTGACGATGACGACTGACCGTCCGATCCGGATGACCGTTCAGAACCGTCTGACGATCACGGTCGCCATCCTCTCCGTGCTCGCGCTCACAGTCGTCGGGCTCGTCCTCTACACCGTCGAGGCAAACAATGTTGCGAGCCGCAATTCTGCGTCCATGACCCAGGAGATCGCGGAGATGCGTTCGTTCGCGCAGACCGGAGTCGACCCGGAGACAGGGAAGCGATTCAGCTCCGTCGACCAGATCCTCAGTCAGTTCCTCGCCCAGAACCAACCCGACGAGGATGAGGTGCTGTTCGCGTTCCTCACCGATGGACGCGTGCTCTACCAAGGGGAGTCGAACGTCCCGCTGAGCGGTTCCAAGGCGTTCGAGAAAGCCGTGGCCGGAGTCTCCGCCGACGGAGGCGAGATCAATCTGAGTCTCGGCGGCGACGAGTACGAGGGCTATGTCCTTCCGATCGCAGCAGGCGGGCAGACGGGGTCGTTCGTCGTCGTTCACAATGTCACCGCCAGCCATGCCGATCTCACACAGGTCATGCAGATCTACACTGTCGTCGCTCTGGCCGCAGCATTGCTCATCACCGGAATCTCATCGCTCCTGGCCCGGCGGCTCCTCTCCCCGGTGACCGAGCTGCGACAGACTGCACAGTCGATCTCCGGCGGCGACCTGAGCAATCGCCTCGCCACCAGAGGCAACGACGACATCGCCGAGCTGGGGCGCACCTTCAATGACATGCTCGACCGACTCGAATCCTCGTTCGAGACCCAGAAGCGCTTCCTCGACGACGTCGGCCACGAACTCCGCACGCCCCTGACCATCCTCAGCGGCCATCTGGAGACCATGGACTCCCATGACGTTGACGATGTCGACGAGACGCGAACGCTGCTGCTCGATGAAACGGACAGGATGGCCCGCCTCGTCGACGAACTGCTCATTCTGGCACGCGCTCGCCGCCCGGACTTCGTCCGCCCGGTCGAGGTCGACGTTGCCTCGCTGCTGGGTGAGACACTGGCCAAGGCCACAGGTCTGGGGCAACGTGACTGGGGCATCGAGACTTCGCCGACCATCACCATGTGGGCCGATCGACAGCGACTGACCCAGGCCCTTCTCCAATTGGCCGCGAACGCGGTCGAACACACCGAAGAAGATCAGTCGATCGCCTTCGGCGCAGGGAGCGATGACAGTCATGTCCATCTCTGGGTTCGCGACGAAGGCCGCGGCGTCCCAGAGGAGATCGCGGCCGACATCTTCGACCGGTTCAGCCGTGGATCGACGGATGGCAACGGCTTCGGCCTCGGGCTGTCCATCATCACGGCGATCGCCGAGGCACATGGAGGAACCGTCGTCCTCGATCACGTCTCCCAGGGCGCCCAATTCCGAATGATCCTGCCGAAAGGACCGCAGTGAACAGAATTCTCGTCGTCGAAGATGAGGAGCGCATCTCCGCCTTCATCGCAAAAGGTCTCAAGGCCGCCGGCTTCAGCACAGAAATCGCCGCCGATGGGATCTCCGGCCGCGACCTGGCGCTGACCGGAGATTTCGACCTGCTCGTCCTCGACATCGGGTTGCCGCAGCTCGACGGCTTCAGCGTGCTCAGCCAGCTGCGCACACAGCGACCCGATCTTCCCGTCCTCGTGCTCACAGCACGTGACAACGCCGACGACACGATCTTCGCTCTGGAATCCGGTGCTGCCGACTACATGATCAAACCCTTCCGCTTCGGCGAGCTGCTGGCCCGCATTAGACTGCGGCTCAAGGAGACTGTGGTCGAGGAACCGAAGACGGAACTCGTACGCGGGAACGTGCGCATCGACCTGCTCAAGCGGCAGGTGCGGGTGGCAGGGAAGATCGTCGACCTCTCCGCTCGTGAGCTCTCGCTGGCGGAGATCCTGCTGCAGAACCGAGGCAATGTGCTCTCCCGCGAACAGCTGCTCTCCCACGTGTGGGGCTTCGACTTCGACCCCGGCTCCAATGTCGTCGATGTCTACGTGGGCTATCTGCGCAAGAAGCTCGGCAGCGACTTTGTGACCACTGTGCGAGGATTCGGCTACCGCGTGGACTGAGGTCGACCCTAAGACTCTTCTCATCTGCGTCTTAACTCCCCCTTAATCGGGCAGACCAGGATGAAGAGTATGAACACCACTCTGAGAATCGCGCTGTTCTCCCATGATTCCCTCGGTCTGGGACACATCCGCCGAAACCGCGCCCTGGCCTTCGCACTGGCCAAGGACCTTCCCGCGTTGACCGGACGCAGTGTCAGCGGACTGCTCATCGCAGGGAACCCCGAGGCCACCCGATTCGACCTGCCCGCCGGGTGGGACTGGGTGATCCTGCCGGGAGTGACTCCAGCAGCCGGGGGCTACCGGCCGCGATCCCTCGGTTCGTCGATGGAAGGGCTCAGCGCACTTCGGGCGGCCGCCATCACAGCGATCCTCGACCAACAGGACCCGGAGCTCTTCATCGTCGATCGTCATCCCTTCGGCATCGACGGTGAGCTCAGCGACGCTCTCAGCCATGTGCGTGACCGTGGCTGCAGCACAGTCCTGGGCCTGCGGGAGGTTCTTGACTCACCCGCGGTGATCGAACGCGAATGGGACCGCGTCGGTGGCGCCAGTGCTGTCGCTGATTCCTTCGATGGGATCTGGATCTACGGTGATCCCTGCGTCTATGATCCCCGGGCAACCGGCGAGGTTCCGGCAGCGCTCGCCCGCATCGCCACATGCACCGGCTATCTGGCCATGGAGCGTCCCGGAGACCGAGCTATCGGGGCCCCAGGAAAGTTCGTTCTCACCTGCCTGGGCGGAGGCTCCGACGGGGCTGAACTCGCATCGATCGCTGTACGCTCGCAGCCGCCCGCAGGATACAACCACCTTGTCGTGACCGGCCCACAGATGGCCTTCGACGAATTCGCAGCACTCAAACGAAACGCTGCGGAAGGCACGACCGTCATTCGGCACAGCGACGACGTTCCGGGTCTCATCGCCTCGGCCAGCGCGGTCGTCTGCATGGGTGGGTACAACACACTGAGCGAGGTGATGGCGACCGCTACCCCCGCCCTCGTCGTCCCACGCAGCAGCCGCCGTGCAGAACAGCCTCGGCGGGCAACGGCCCTTGCCGCAGTCGGAGCGATCGACACTCACCCCATCGACGAGGTGACCGTCTCGACGCTGAACGAATGGTTCTGCGATCAGGTGGGGCGCTCGGTTGACCGTTCGAATGTCGATCTATCCGGGCTGCTCACCACCGCATACCTGGCGGCCGAACTCATCGGCGCACATGCGGAAGACAACGACACAGACCGCGCCGCAGCAGTCCGCGGCGCCATCGCATCGATTGAGGAGATCCGCTATGCAGGCTGAGAACACACCCCCTCCACTGGGCGGTCGCCGCGCCTACGTGCTGAAGATGTACCCGCGATTCTCGGAGACGTTCATCGTCTCCGAGATCCTCGCCCGCGAGGCTGCCGGAGAAGAACTCATCATCTTCTCCCTCCGCCCGACGAGCGACACCCGCTTCCACCCCGAGCTGGCCCGGGTCAGAGCTCCCGTCATCCAGATCGAGCGGCCCTCGAGCGCGCGCGGCTTCTGGCAGACCTGGCAGGAGAGCACACAGGATCCGCGCGTCGCCGCAGGAATGACCGCGCAACTCCCTCAGCTTGCCGAACTCAGTCATGACGATGCGATCCAGGCCATGGCCGTGGCACGTCTGGCCCTCGAACACAACGTCACCCACCTGCATGCGCATTTCGCTTCAGTGGCGACGACGGTGGCCAGAGCCGCCTCCGCGCTCACCGGAATCCCGTACTCATTCACGACGCATGCGAAGGACATCTTCCACGAAAGCGTCGAACTTGCCGACCTGGCCAGGAAAGTCGCAGGCGCCCACCACGTCATCGCGATCAGCGAATACAACCACAGTTATCTGCGCCGCATCCTCGGACCCGACCCCAGCGACCGACTCGTCGTTGTGCGCAACGGACTCGAGCTCGACCGCTTCCCTTATCGACCCGACCCCACCTCTGCGGAGGCCGCTCCCAACTCTGCGGAGGCCGGTCACACCTCCGGAATCGTCGGCCCCACCGCCGAGGCTGTCGGTGGCACGCAGCCATCCCTGCTGGCGATCGGACGGCTCGTGGAGAAGAAGGGATTCGCCTACCTGCTCACCGCGCTCGCCCGGCTGCGGGATATGGGCCTGCCCTGCCACCTCGACCTCGTCGGCACCGGTCCGCTCGCGGCCGAGCTGCGCGAACTCATCGACACCCTCAACCTCGCCGAACTCGTCGATCTGCACGGAGCACTGACCCAGGCCGAGGTCCACGAAATGTTCGTCACCCACGACCTCCTCGTCGCCCCGTTCGTCATCGGCGCCGACGGCAACGCCGATGGCCTGCCGACGGTCCTGCTCGAAGGCATGGCCACCGGCATCCCCTGCATCGCCGGCACCGTCACGGCTGTGCCCGAGGTCATCGTCAACGACGAGACCGGTTGGCTGGTCGAGGGCGACGATCCCCAGCAGATCGCATCCACCATCGCCGAGGTGGTCCATCGTCTGCGCGAGAGTCCGGCTTCCGTCCGAGAAATCACCGATGCCGCCCGCGCCCTCGTGTGCCGAGAACACGACTCGCGGTCCCAAGCCCGCGCACTCGCAGATCTGGTGAACGGGGGAATCGTCACGGAGCACGACGAGGCAGCCGGGACCGTTGCAGCAGCCGAGGCCGGCCCAGCCACGCAGACCACTCACCGTGAACTGGAGTACGTGTCATGAGAATCGCCTACATCCTGCTCGACCCGGGCATCGGAGTCTTCGGCACCAAGGGCGCCAGCGTCCATGTGCAGGAAGTCGTCCGTGCCTTCCGGAACCTCGGACACGAGGTCAGCATCTTCTGCACCCGCGCCGATGATGACATCCCGACCGACCTCGCCGACCTCGACGTCACCCGCCTCGAGGTGTCCCGGGGCCTGGGCAGAGGCCAGAGGGAGATCGCCCTGCTGCGCCTGTCCGACATCCTCGCCGATATGGTCGTCGACACCGTCACAGAGGCCGGGCCTGGCTTCGACCTCGTCTACGAACGGTATTCGCTGTTCTCGACCGCAGGAGCCCAGATCAGCGACCGTCTCGGCGTGCCTCTGGTTCTCGAAGTCAACGCACCACTGCTCGACGAGCAGAAGCAGCATCGTGGACTCGTCCACGATGAGCATGCCGCCCGGACCACGGCCCACAGCTTCGTCGAAGCCGACCGAATCGTCTGCGTCAGCTCGACGGTTGCCGAGTGGGTGCGGCGGGACTACCCGGGGCTGCGCGATGTCGCGGTCGTTCCCAACGGTGTGAACACCGACCGGATCACTCCGGCCACGCCCGCCTCTGGCAGAATCACTCCGGCCACGCCCGCCTCTGCGACGGCGGTGCCAGAGGCAGGTCCCGTCGACGACCGGTCCGGCCATGGATCGGCGGTGCGAATCGGATTCGTGGGCACCCTCAAGCCCTGGCACGGCACCGACCGACTCATCGATGCCTGCGCCGGGCTGAACGGGAACTTCCATCTCGACATCCTCGGACACGGACCCGAAGCGCAGTCCCTGCAGGAGCAGGCGAAGGACCGTCGCCTCGGGAGTCGCGTGACTTTCCACGGTGCCATCGCCCCCGCAGAGATTCCTGCGCGCCTGCGCACCTTCGACATCGCCGTCGCCCCGTACCCGGCAGGGGAGAACTACTTCTCGCCGCTGAAGATCTACGAGTACCTGGCTGCGGGCCTGCCCATCGTCGCCTCGGCCGTCGGCTCGATTCCCGCAGTTCTCGAGGGAACCGGTTCCGCGACGCTGGTGCCTGCGGATGATACCGATGCACTGACCGGCGCGCTGCAAGACCTCATCGACGACGCCGAGGTGCGTGCGCAGATGGGTGCTGCAGGTCGGTCCGAAGCGCTCACCCACCACTCCTGGGCCAGCCGGTGCCAGGAGATCCTGGCCCCGTTCGCATTGGAGTCGGTATGAGTCAGACCCCGAAGTCGCAGCGATCTGGGCAGTCGAAGAAATCCCGGACGAAGATCTCGCCCGGGGCGCTGAAGCGAACCCTGCGAATCCTCGCCCCCCACCTGGGCCAGCACCGGTGGCTCATCGTCGGCGGATTGGCGGCGCTGTTCTGCGACGTCATCTTCCGCATCCTCGAACCTTGGCCGATCAAGATCGCCATCGACGTGGTGACCTCCGCCCTTGGTGCGCAGATCGGGCCGACCTTCGGCATCGGATCCAATGTCGCAATGACATTGGCCGCAACGGCGATCGGATTGGCCGTCATCGTGGCCGGACGGGCCGTGTCGAACTATGCCTCGACCATCTGCTTCGCGCTCGTCGGTGCCCGGGTCGCGACCCAACTGCGTTCACGGGTCTTCGAGCATGTGCAGGCTCTGTCACTGAAATACCATTCGCGGGCCTCGATCGGAGATACCTCCCAACGACTCGTCGGCGACATCGGTCGACTCCAGGAAGTGGCCGTGACGGCGGGTCTTCCGCTGGTGGGCAACGTCGTCACCTTGGCCGTCCTTCTCGTCGTCATGGTCATCCTCGACCCGGTGCTCAGCGCAATCGTCCTCATCACAGCGGCGATCTACGGTCTGCTGTCAAAGATCTCGATGCCGAAGATCACGACGGCTTCCCGCTCGACCCGCAAGGGAGAAGGCAGGCTCGTCGGCTCCGCGGCTGAGGCTCTCGGCGCCATCCGGGTCGTCCAGGCCTATGGACTCGAAGGCACGGTGGCGGCCGAATTCGCCAACGGAAACGAACGCGCGCTCCAGGCCGGGGTCCGAGCCCGCCGTCTGGCCGCGGGGCTCGAACGATCGACAGACGTCCTCGTCGGCGTCTCCCAAGCGCTCGTGCTCGTCTTCGGCAGCTCTCAGGTTCTGCGCGGGTCGATGTCCCCGGGCGACCTGGTGCTGTTCCTCCTCTATCTCAAGATCGCGATGAAGCCGCTGCGCGACATGGCCAAATATACTGGTCGAATCGCTCGGGCCACCGCCTCTGGGGAGCGGATCGCCGACCTCCTCGACGAACCGATCGAGATCGCCGACGCTCCTGGAGCGCTCACCATGGGCCCCGTCGCCGGTGATATCATCTTCGACCGCATCACCTCGGCGGACGGACATGGAAACCCCCTGTTCGACGATGTCAATCTGCTGATCCCCGCGGGGCAGAGGGTGGGAATCCTCGGAGCCTCCGGAGCCGGGAAATCCACACTGATGAGCTACCTGCTCAGGCTCTCACAGCCGGATTCGGGTTCGATCTTCATCGACGGCTACGACACCCACAACGTCACCAGATCCTCCCTGCGGTCGAATGTGTCCGTGCTCCTGCAGGAATCGGTCCTGTTCGCCGCGACGGTGAGGGAGAACATTCGCTACGGACGCTTGGACGCCACCGACGCCGAGGTGGAGGCCGCGGCCCGTGCGGCCCAGGCAGATGCGTTCATCCGAGGACTGCCCGATGGCTACGACACCGTTCTGGGCAATAGGGGCGACACCCTCTCAGGTGGGCAGCGTCAGCGTTTGGCCATCGCCAGAGCGCTCGTTCGCGACGCACCCGTCGTCGTCTTCGACGAGGCGACGTCGGGACTCGACCCGCAGACCCGTGGACAGGTCGCGGGGTCGGTCGCGACCCTGACGAAGGGACGCACGAGCCTCGTCATCAGCCATGATCTGGCGATGATCCGCGATCTCGACAGGGTGCTGTGGCTCGAGGACGGACAGATCGTCGAGGACGGATCGCCGAACGAACTGGCCGCCGAACCGGCGACCCGGATCGCTGAGTGGATGCGTTCGCAGGCCGAGGACTCCCAGATCGCGAACACCCCTTCGGCGGTGAGGGCATGAGTAGGACCGATCTCGACGATGTCGATGGCGCAACGGCAGCATTTGCCCGCCTGCCGTATGTGACCGAGCTCCGCTCCGCCGAGGCTCTGTCGCAACGGCTGGGCATCGCCGTCGAGCCGGCCCGGCTCCGGGTCAAGCCCGGCCGCAGCGCCATTGTGTCCTGGGCACGTGAGGAGAAGGGGCGCCTCGGCGGGGATCAGGACTGGGGGTGGTCCGCGGTCGTGACCAGCGCGAACAAACTCGCCAACATTCGCAGACGTGCCGCGGCCCGAAGCGAGACGCTGATCGTGCACGAGAGCAGCGATCCGCGATCAGCCGGAGCCACGGGCAGCGTGCTGCTCAGCGGCTCGATTCGAGCCGACTCGAAGCTGGAGAAGGAGCTCGCCCGCGCGACTCGGGAAGTGACCGGCGACATCGACGTGATCGGCTACAACCCCGGTCGACGCGTCCTGCTCAAACACATTCCGCGATGGTCTGCCGCGCCCGAGTTCATCCGCATCGGCACACGCTCCCAACAGCACTTGGTCGAGACCGCCGCGCTGTGGGCCGACTGGGGCCTGCCGACTCTGCCCGTCGAGTCCCTGGGCAGCAGGGGAACGGCCGTGCGCTCGCCCTGGTGGGGGACCGGCGACCTCGAGACTCACCCCGATCCGGTCATGGCCGAGGAAGTGGGTGTGGTCATCGCAGAGCTTCACCGCCACACCCCCGCCGAGGTGGGGCAGAGTGCTCGGGTGTCTCCACTGGAGCAAGCGACAGAGACCGCGACCGTGGTGTCGCAGCTGCTGCCGGAGGTGGGCCGTGCGGTGAGGGACATCGTGGCGACGCTTCACCAGCGGATCGGCCTCGAGCCCGGCATGAGGGCCGGCGCTGAAGCCGGTGCCGGCGATCGTGCCATCCACGGCGATCTCAGCCCCGACCAGGTCCTCGTCGGTCATTCGGAATGCCGCATCATCGACCTCGATCGGGCCGGCATCGGTCCTGCCGGGATGGATCTCGGCCGATGGGTGGCCGCCTGCAGGCGACGCGCCGGAGCACCGGCCCAATCCCTCGAGACCGGATTCCTCGACGGTTACCGGGGCGCCGGAGGTGCCGAGGTCGACGTGGAAGCGTGGGCCGCCTGGGCCATGCTCGTCACGGCCCTCGAGCCGTGGCGCACGTGCCGCTCCGATTGGCAGCAGGCCACACGCCAGATCATCGGCGCCGCGCAGCACTCGCTGGCCGCGAGCGGAAGTCGGGTGTCGCGATGACGCCGGAGGCAGACACGAGCCGCAGTGGCGCGCCGGTCATTCCGGACGCCGTCACGGTCGACGGTGAGAGGTGGACGGTGCGCCGGGCATGGCCGGCCAGCCGCGATCGGATCGCAATCGAGGCGGAGAAGAACTCAGCCATCAGAGCAGGACTCCTCAGCGTTGACCGTGTGACCATGTTCGACGCGGGCAGAGACCCCAAGCTGCCTGGGTTCGAACGGCTGCTGGCCACCGCTGAGACTTCCGTTGCCGGCGGCACAGGAAACCGCTTGATCTCGCACCGGCCGGGAAAAAGAGCAGTGATCCGACTGGCCGACGGAAGCTTCGCCAAATGTGTGCGCCCCTCCCGGGCGGCAGACATCATCGCCGGCCAGGGCAGGGCCGAAGCATTCCGGAACGGTTTCGCATTGCCGAACGTCCTCACCGCCGATGATTCGACTGTGGTGCTCAGCGCTCTTCCGGGCGTCGAACTTCACGACCCAGGCCGTCTGGGCGCCGACTGGGCGCATGCCTGGGGTGAGGCCCTCGACGCGTGGGCGCTCGCCGCGCACAATTCCGCCGCAGCATCCGCGACGAAGCGCTCGCTGCCGATCCATTCGGCTGCCGCTGAGGCCCAGGTGCTCGACGACTGGCGGACTCGTGCCCATGACCTCCTCGGGCCGAGAACCGCCGAGGTGGATTCCCTGATCACCCAGGTGCGCGCGGACCTCCTCAGCGACGGCGGCGCCTCGGCGGGGGATGGGAACTGGGGGCCCATCCACCGGGATCTCCACGACAAGCAGATCATGTGGGATCCGGTGGGTGGGCCCGGGCTGCTCGATGTCGACACTGCGTGCCTCGGCGAACGCGAACTCGACCTGGGCAACCTTCGTGCGCACGCGAGGTGGCGTACACACCAGGAGATCTGGACGGATGACGAGGCAGAGGCGGTGATCGGGGAGATCTCCCGCGTCACCTCGGAGAGCGGACTGGACCCGCGGAGGGTCAGTGCCTACGAGCGCTCGACCCTGCTGCGGCTGGTCTGCGTCTACGCTTTCCGGCCACGATTCAGCGATCGCACCGGCGTCCTGCTCGAGGCGGCACGCTAGCCTGGGCGCATGTTGATTCGTGACGGGAACCGATGGATTCTGTCCGCCGACCCGCGTGCAGAATCTCACGGGTCTCACATATTCTGGGCATCATCTGCGCGTTCATCGGCGGGTGGGCGCTGCTCTGCGGTCTCGGCGTTCTTGTCTTCGGTGGAGTCCTGTTCGCCGCGATCTCCAGCGCTGATCCGGGCAATACCTCCGCAGCCCGTCCTCTGGTCAACGAGTTTCGGCAAGACCGCTGGCAATGAGCTCGGTGCGAGTCTGACCGGTCGTCCCGCCGGTGCTTCACTCCTGAGTGCTGCGGCGGGCATCGCCCCAGATGTCGACTCCCGAATCGACAGCGAATTCGTCAATTGTGGCCAGTTCCTCGCTGCTGAACGGTTCCGAGTTCAATGCTGCGACATTGTGTTCGAGCTGCGCGACCCGGCTGGAGCCGATGACCAGCGACGAGACCCGCTCGTCGCGAAGTGCCCAGCTCAGCGCCATCTGGGCCAGTGACTGACCACGCGCTGCCGCGATCTCGTTGAGGCCGCGAATGCGCTCGAGGTTGTGCTCGTTCAGGAACCCGTCCCTGAACGAGGGGGTGGACTTCCCGGCCCGCGACTCCTCGGGGACTCCGCCGAGGTATTTGTCGGTGAGCAGACCCTGCGCGAGTGGGGAGAACGCGATGACGCCCAATCCCTCGGCCTCCGTAGTCTCAAGCAGGCCGTCGGACTCGATCCACCGGTTGAACATCGAGTACGAGGGCTGGTGGATGAGCAGGGGCGTGCCGAGGTCCTTTGCCAGTGCCGAGGCGCGGGCGGTGTCGGTCGCCGAGTACGAGGAGATGCCGACGTAGAGCGCACGACCCGAGCGGACTGCTGTGTCGAGCGCGCCGATGGTCTCCTCGAGAGGCGTCGAGGCATCGGGGCGGTGGGAATAGAAGATGTCGACACAGTCGAGCCCGAGTCTCTTCAGCGAGGCGTCGAGGCTGGCCAGCAGGTACTTGCGGCTGCCGCCCGGACCGCCGTAGGGGCCGGGATGCATGCCCCAGCCGGCCTTGGTCGAGATGATGAGTTCGTCGCGGTAGGCACCGAGGTCTTCGCGCAGCAGACGACCGAAGTTCGTCTCGGCGGACCCTGGAGGGGGACCGTAGTTGTTCGCGAGATCGAAGTGCGTGATGCCCAGATCGAAGGCCCGGCGCACGATGTCGCGCTGATTCTGGAATGCCACGTCATCGCCGAAATTGTGCCACAGGCCCAGCGACAGCGCGGGCAGGACCAGCCCGGATCGGCCGACCGAGCGGTAGGTCATCGAATCGTAGCGGTCATCGGCTGCCTGGTACACGGTGCCTCCTGCTGCGGGAACGGATTCTCGGGTGCTGTCCTCAGCTTAGTCGCGTCCGACAGCGGAATTGATCCGCGCTCAACAGCGGAACCGATGCGCATTCGACACAGGACCTGAGTCGCTCAAACGTCACCGAATCGGCAAAAAGCAGACCAGTGGTCTTGATTTTGTGGTGTGTCCTATGCCTCAATGGTTACGTGACGAAATTCCACTCCATTCGGGACCTGCTCCTCGACCGCCTTGAAGGCATGGCCGCCGGCGAGCAGTTCCCACCCGAGCGCCAGCTCGCCGAGGCACTGGGCATCTCGCGGATGACCCTGCGCCGCGCCATCGACGAACTGGTCGCCAAGGGAGTGGTCCGCCGTCGGCACGGTGCCGGTGTCTTCGCCCTCGGGCCGAAGCTCGACCAGCCACTGGCAGCGAGCTCCTTCACCGAGGACATGCACGCCCGAGGTATGCGCCCGGGTTCGCAGGTGCTCTCCTTCGATGAGACAACGGTGGGAGCCCACATTGGGCGCAGGCTCCACGTCGACGACGGTGCTGAGATCATCACGATTCTCCGTCTGCGCCTAGCCGATGACGAACCCCTCGCGCTCGAAGAGCTGCACATCCCCTCCGCCCTCGTCCCGGGCCTCACAGCTGCGGATCTGGAGAACAGCTCGTTCTACGAACTTCTTCGCGAACGCTTCACCATCAGCCTCAACCACAGTGTGCAGACCATCGAACCCGCCCTCCTCGACGCCGAAGAGGCCAAGGTCCTCGGCGTCCCCGAGCAGTCACCGGCGCTGCTGTTCGAACGCACCTCGAGCGGAGCCGACGGCGTGCCCTTCGAGTTCGTCCGCTCGGTCTACCGCGGCGACCGCTACAAGGTCCGCTCCGAACTCACCGTGCCCGATCGCACCGCACCCACTGTGCCCGATCGCACCGCAGGAGACATCGCATGATCATCGCCGGCCTCATGACAGGAACCTCCGCCGACGCCCTCGACGTCGTCCTCGCCGAATTCGTCTTCGGTGGTCACGACAGCAGCACCGGCACGCACTCCGATGCCTCCGAGCTGGGTGTGCGCATCCTCGCCAGCCGAGAGGTCGAGTTCGACCAGCGGCTGCGTGCCGACATCCTGCGTCTGCTCGAACCCGGCGATGTCCCGCTGTCCCTGGTCTCCAGCGTCGATGGGCGCCTCGGCAGATTCAGTGCCGAGGCTGTGCAGCACCTCTGCGCCGAGTCCGGAGTCGACTGCGACCTCATCGTCTCCCACGGGCAGACGGTGCGCCACGACATCAGCGACGGCGTCGTCACCTCGACCCTGCAGATCGGACAGCCCGCCTGGATCGCCGAGGCGACCGGAGCACCCGTGCTCTCCGACGTCCGCGTTCGGGACGTCGCCGCCGGCGGCCAGGGCGCCCCACTCGTCGGGATCCTCGACGGACTCCTCCTCGGCGAAGCGGAGACGCCCACCGCGGTGCTCAATCTCGGCGGCATCGCCAACATCACGGTCATGGCACCCGACCAACCGCCGGTGGCCTTCGACACGGGTCCCGCGAACGCCCTCATCGACATCCTCGCGGCCCGGCTCACCGAAGGCGAAGAGGGCTTCGACCGTGACGGCCGACTGGCCGCACAGGGCAGAGTCGACGAGGCTCTGCTCACCGAGCTTCTGGCCGATCCGTACTACCGGCTGCCAGCACCGAAATCGACGGGCAAGGAGCACTTCCATGCCGACTACCTCGACGGCTCCCTCTCGGCCCGGACCCACCTCGGCGAGCATGATGCCATTGCCACGGTCACGGCACTGACCGCACGCACGGTCGCCGATGCCTGCCGCGCTCGCGACGTCACCCGAATCATCGCCTCCGGTGGTGGAACACGGAATCCGGTGCTGATGAAACGTCTGCGCTCGGACCTCGGGCCCGAGATCACCGTGTCGAGCACCGATGAGGCCTTCGGGCTGCCCGAAGGCGCCAAGGAAGCCCTCCTCATGGCGCTGCTCGGGTGGCTGAGCTGGCACGGCCTGGCGGGAACCGAACCGAACCTCACGGGTGCCGCGCATCCGCGCATCGCCGGACGGATCAGCCCGGGAGACGGCCCACTGACTCTGCCCGCACCTCTCGACGCCGGACCCACGCATCTGAGAATCCTGCACTGACGAGAAGCCTGCACCGACGCAGACCACTCGAAGCGACGCACAACCCTCGTTTGAAGGAGAAACACCATGCAGATCATCGACCTTCTGGTGATCATCGTCTACCTCGTCGCCACGGCGTGGTTGGGGCTGAAGCTCAGCGGAAAGCAGAAGGACCTCCAGGGATACTTCCTGGGTGGTCGGAACATCCCGTGGTGGGCGGTGTGCCTGTCCGTCGTCGCCACGGAGACCAGCGCTCTGACGGTGATCGGCATCCCGGTCATGAGCTACCTCGGCGACATCAACTACCTGCAGCTGGGCCTGGGCTACATCCTCGGCCGAGTCGTCGTCGCCTTCCTCATGCTGCCCAGATACTACGACGGTGAGATGCTCACCGCGTACGCCTACCTGGGAAAACGCTTCGGGACCTCAACCCAGACGACCGCGGGCGTGACCTTCCTTTTCACCCGCCTGCTGGCAGACGGCATCCGCGTCCTCGCCGCGGCCATCCCCGTCAAGGTGATCCTCGACGGGCTGGGCATCCACACGAACTACTTCGTCATCATCGTCGTCCTCTCACTGGTGACGATCATCTACACCTTCATCGGCGGCATCAAGGCCGTGGTCTGGGTCGACGTGGCGCAGATGTGCCTCTACGTCGTCGGCGGCCTCCTGACGATCATCGTCATCACCGCAGCCCTCGGCGGCGGTTGGGTCGCCGATGCCGCCGAAGCGGGCAAGCTCAACATGTTCATCTTCGAGGGCAATCCGATCTCTGCCCCCGACTCGTTCATTCCCTCGCTGCTGGGCGGCGCGGTCTTCGCCATGGCCTCCCACGGCTCGGATCAGCTCATCGTCCAGCGACTCCTGTCCTGTCGGTCGAAAATCGAAGCGCAGAAGGCCCTCATCGTCTCGGGCGTCGTCGTCTTCGTCCAGTTCGCGATCTTCCTCGCAGTCGGCCTGGCGCTGTGGGCCTACTACGACCACGCACTGCCGACGGACCTGGGGCTGACCCGCGATGACGAGATCTTCCCACTGTTCATCATCGAGGGCCTGCCCCCAGGGGTTTCGGGACTGCTGCTGGCCGGCATCCTCGCCGCGGCCATGTCGACCCTGTCCTCGTCTCTGTCGGCGCTGTCGTCCTCGACGGTCAACGACGTCTACGGTCGGCTGAAGAAGACTCCGATGACCGACGAACAGGGCTTCAGAGTCGGGCGCTGGGCGACGATCGGCTGGGGTGTGGCCTTCATCCTCCCGGCCACGGTCTTCCAATCCGATGAGGGCAACATCGTCATCCTGGCGTTGGGCGTCGCGGGCATCACCTACGGCGGACTGCTCGGCGCGTTCGTGTTCGGCATCATCAACAAGCGGGCGACCGCGGTGGATGCGAACATCACCTTCGCGCTGGCAGTGGCCGTCAACGCCTTCTTCTTCATCATGGAGAAGTACGTCACCGGAGAGGTCTGGGTCGCCTGGCAGTGGTATCCGCTGCTCGGCGTCATCGTCATGGTCGGGATCGGCGGCCTCCTGTCCCTGCGTCACCCGAAGGCAGCGAAGCGGACCACCGTCGCCGAGGTGGAAGGCAGCAACCGCTGATGGCATCCTCCCAGCCGCCGCTGTCCCCGCGTCCGCTGTCGCCGACGGAACAGCGAAACCCCCGCAGTGCGGGACTCGATGACCTCGACACCCTGGGCGTCCTGCGGGTGATGAACGAGGAGGACCAGGCCGTCCTCACTGCCGTCGCCGATGCCCTGCCGCAGTTGGCGGAGCTCGTCGACATCGCAGCCGATCGGATGCGCCGAGGCGGCAGAGTCCACTATTTCGGGGCCGGCACTTCCGGCCGGCTGGGAGTCCTCGACGCGAGTGAACTCCTGCCGACGTTCAACCTCGAACCCGGGCGTGTGGTCGGGCACATCGCAGGCGGGCAGGCGGCACTGGTCAACGCGGTGGAGAACGCCGAGGACTCCGACGCCGACGGCCGCAGAATCGGGGGAGAGCTCGGCCCCGACGACGTGGCGATCGGAATCGCGGCCAGCGGCTCGACACCCTACGTGCGTGGAGCGTTGGAAGCCGCCGACGAAGCGGGCGCTCACACCGTGCTCATCTCGAACAACCCGGACGCTCCCGTCGCCGAGGCCGCGGCTGATCATATTCTGCTCGACACCGGGCCCGAGGTGATCACCGGTTCCACCCGCCTCAAGGCCGGCACGGCACAGAAGCTGACGCTGAATGGGTTCTCGACGGCGCTGATGATCGCCCTGGGCCGCACCTGGCGCAACCTCATGGTCTCCGTCGTCGCGACGAACTCGAAGCTGAGGGAGAGGACCGTGCGCATCCTCTGCGAGGCCGCGGACCTGTCCGAGACTGAGGCCCGTGAATTGCTGGAACGCTGCGACGGCGATCTCAAGACGGCGCTGGTCGTCTCCTTCACCTTTGTGACGCCGGTGGCTGCGGTAGGGCATCTCGAGGACAATGACGGCTCGGTCAGGGCCGCGATTGCAGCTGTGTCGAGGCGCGAGAACCCATGAGCGGGCTCGTCCTCGGGATCGACATCGGCGGCACCGGCAGCCGAGTCGCGCTGGCAGACCTCGACTCGAGGGGCGCCGTGTTGGGCACATTCAATGCTCCTGGAGTGTCGGTCGGAGCAGAGGGAAGCAGTGCTCCCCGGCAGATCCGGGGCCTCGTCTCCGCGGCCAGAGAGGCGTGGCCAGAACACGTCGATTCGATCCGCGGCATCGGCATCGGCGCAACAGGGATCGCCTCCCTGAGCACAGACGTCGGTGAGCTCGCACGATCCCTGGTCACTGAGGCGAGCACGAAGACCGCAGTGGCCATCGATGCGGTGACGGCCCACCTCGGCGCTCTTGGCGGCCACGGTGGCACCATCGTTGTGCTCGGCACCGGGGCGATCGGCATCGCTCACCCGGGCCCCGACGATCAGGGAGTCTTCTCGCCGAGGTGGTCCCGAGTCGACGGCTGGGGACACCTGTTCGGAGATCGCGGAGGCGGCGCCTGGATCGGCCGGCATGCCCTCGAAGCGGCGCTGCGGACCCACGACGGTGTCAGCGAGGCTGGGCGAGGGCTGCTTGAGGCCGCGACCGGACGTTTCGGACCGCCTGCCTCCTGGCCTGCCCAGTTCTACACCCGCGATGATCGTGCGGGACGACTGGCAGACTTCGCCGCTGACGTTGCCCCGCTCGCCCGCACCGACGACGCAGCGGCCGAGCTGATGGGCGAAGCCGGTCGGGAAGCCGCCCGCACCGCTCTCGCCGCTTCCGCCGCTTCTGCGACCTCGATCGCCCTGACCGGAGGGCTGGCCCAGGCAGGCGGTCGACTCGTCTCCGGATTCCGCGAGGAGGTCGCTTCGCTGAATCCCGGGGCCGTGGTCGTGGAGCCGGAAGGCGATCCGCTGGGCGGGGCTCTGCTCCTCGGCAGACTGGCAGCGGAAGGGAAACTGCACAATCAGGACACGGTGCTATGGACGTGAAAGGGCGCGTGTGATCTACTGATCACACCGTGCACACGGTGGCCGCTCCTGTGCCCGGCACGAGGAGATCGTCATGAACGACAATTGCACAACAGCTGACTGCATCATCTCCGGAGGTGGCCCCGCCGGAATCGTCGCCGGGCTGCTTCTGGCACGCGGGGGTGTGAAGGTCGTGGTGCTGGAGAAGCACTATGACTTCTTCCGCGACTTCCGCGGTGACACCATCCACCCTTCAACACTGCGCCTGCTCGACGAGCTGGGCCTGTACAACGAATTCGCCCGGATCGCTCATCGCAGGGTGACCAACATCAGCCTCACCGGCGATGACGGTCAGGACTATATCCTCGGCGACCTGTCCAGGCTGCACACAGCGCATCCGTTCATGACGATCGCGCCCCAGTGGGACTTCCTCAACCTGTTGGCGAAGGCTGGGGAGGACGAACCCGGATTCGATCTGCGCATGGGCGTCGAGATGACCTCATTGATCTGGGATGATGACCGCGTCGTCGGAGTCCGTGCGCAGACAGCTGGCGGCGAAATCGAGCTGCGTGCCCCGCTTGTCGTGGCCGCCGACGGACGCTGGTCGAGAGCCCGCGACGAGGCGCGATTGTCGATGCGAGAATTGCGGTCGACGATCGACCTGTGGTGGTTCCGGGTCGACACGCAGGCACAGCTGACCGACAGCATCGCTCCCCGTGCCAGAGGCGGTGAAGAGGGCGGCAACGTCTTCGTCGCCATTCCGCGCGAGGGCCACGTCCAGATGGCCCGCCTCATCCCGAAGGGGGAGGACGCGCTCTTCCGCGAGCAGGGGATTGAGTCGCTTCGCAAAGCAGTCGCAGCGACATTCCCAGCCCTGACTGATGACGTCGAAGCACTCGAGATGGATGATGTGAAGCTCCTTGACGTCCGCCGCAACGAAGCCAGACGCTGGTTCATCGACGGGCTGCTGTGCATCGGGGACTCAGCCCATGCGATGAGTCCGCTCGGCGGAGTCGGCGTCAACCTCGCAGTTCAGGACGGTGTGGCCACGGCCCGCCTGCTGGCCGAAGCCCTGCGCTCGGGGTACGTGCCCACCCGTGCGCTCAGACGTGTGCAGCGCAGGCGAATGCTGACGACCAAAGCGGTCGAACTGCTGCAGGGCGGAATCCATCGGATGATCGAACCGGTCGTCCACAACGGAGGCGTCCTCCGCCCACCGGCGCCGATCCGTTGGCTGCTGACGACGTTCCCGGCGCTGACCGTGGTCCCGGCGCGAATCCTCGGGATGGGTGTCACTGCCGAACACGCTCCGGACTTCGCCCGTCGGCAAACGGACCAGGTCTGACCCTCAGCCCCGGATGCGACGCTGCCTGGCCAGCAGATCGGTGAGCTGATGGCATTCGGCATCGGACATCGAGCCCAGGCCGAAACGCGCCTCGGCGACGATCTGACTGGCACGGTCGGTGAGGGCACGCCCCTTGGGAGTGATCTCAGCGACGACCTCTCCGTCCTCACCGGGTTCGAGCACCCTTCTGAGCAGATCGTTGTCCTCCAGCCACCGCACTGTGGAGAAAGACGAGCTGGCTTCGACTTGCAGGTGATCGGTGAGTTCGACGAGGGGGAGCGCACCTCGTTGGTCGAAAAACAGAAGGAGAAGCGCTTCATACCGGGCGTATGTCAGTCCCAGAGGACGGAGCCTTCCATCGAGGTCATTGATGAGGAGACGGTGGGCACGCATCAGCTCGGTGGCCGTTTGCATCCGGCTGCGCTCAGGCCACCGCAGTTCCCAGGCGCTCGCGGCCAGTGCAACGGGATCATTCAGAGCAGGCGTTGCGCTGCCGATCCTGATCTCCTCCGAATCTGTGAAGCCGTGGCCGGTGTTGAGCTCCATGGTGTTCCACTCTTCGGTGTCCACGTTCGGGCCGACTCCCGTGCGGACTGCCGGGTACTCACCGGTACTCGTGCCGGCGCTGAAGCGGTGCCGGCTGTCGACCACGGCCGGGTTCATGTTGGGGTCGTAGCCGGCTTCTGGCTCGTAGCAGTCAGCATGTCCGGTATCGGAGTCACCCGCTGCATCGGCTTGGAGCCCCACAGCTGTCTCCAGATTCGTGTCCGGCGTGTCGGCGCTATCGTCGGTGTTCTTGTCGTTGAATGACTTGATGGCCGAACGCAGCCCGGAGCGCTGGATCACTGTCTGGATGGTGAGGTCTCTTTCATCCGGTCGTCCGACATACCGGATATCGCGCAGGCCCTGATCCTGGGCGGCGGATTCGAAGACGAAGTGACCGTACCTGAAGATCCGGCCCATCAGCGGCTTGTGCACCGAGATGTCGAGGATCCGCGCCATCGGCATCGTCGCCTTGTGCTGAGTGAAGATCCCGTGGATCCTGAACACTCGCATGTTCGTGATGACGAATCGGTCCATCTGCACGAATAACGCGCGGTAGACGCCGAAGAGGGCAATGGCAGCGCCGATTCCCAGCGGGATCGAAGCGAAATCGACAGGCACCGTGAAACTGAGGGCTGCGACGGCCAAGCCCAGCAGAATGATGAGCGAGGGAGCGACGAAGGCAAGGAAGTGGCGACGGACTTCGTCGACGACGACTTCGCCTTCCTCAGAGATGAGGTGATTCTCGACCTTCGGGTCGGTCAGTGCCCCGAACACGTCCGGCTGCTTCCTGCTCGGCTACGAGGACAGGGAGGTGAAGAACGTGACCAGTGAGCCGACACCGCCGCCCACCGCATCGACAGCGTTCCGAACCGCATCGGCGGAATCTTCCGGCCGAGTGAACAGATAGAAGGCCACGAATATGACGACGAGCGTGAGGACGGTCTTCTTCAACCACTTCACAAGGACTCCTCTTCGCCGCGTCGCTGAGTTTGCAGATGCGGACGGTCGGTTGCACAACCCCATAAGCGTAACTGCCCTTGCTGCCCAGTCTCGAGTAGACGCGCCCAAAACCTGTGATCACGGTCTCACACAATGAGAATCGAATCTGCAGAGTCGCCGGGATGTCCCTTCCCTCCCGAAGGTCGAGTTCTGGTTTACCTCAATCGGGCTCGACGGTCAGCACCCCTGTGCAGGGGGACTGGACCTGCGTACTGTTGAAGGTATGAGAAAACTATTTGACGCCATTCGCAATACCGGCTTCCGTCGTGGACCCGACCGCGTCCTGGGCGGCATCTCGGGCAGTCTGGCCAGGACGACCGGTCTGAACGTGTGGCTGGTGCGTCTGCTGGTCCTCGCTTCGTTCCTGCTTCCGGTCCTGGGAATCGGAGCCTATCTTGTCGCCTGGGCCCTCACCCCCTGGCAGGATGGAAGCATCCCACTCGAGCAGGCGTTCGGCGGCCGCCTCGAGCGCTGATGCAATTGAGTCAATCGTTCAGCCCGCCCAACCTGTCTGGTCTGGGCCGGATCTCTATCCAAGAGTAAAGGCTGGGCCCAGAACAATTGTTCTGGGCCCAGCCTTTTGCCTTCGGGTGGGCCCCGTGGGGATCGAACCCACGACCCACGGATTAAAAGTCCGTTGCTCTACCAACTGAGCTAGAGGCCCCGCCCCAACAGAACCATGTGAGCATGCGCCACACCGGTGTTGTTGGAGACTCAATAATATTAGAGGTAAGGCACCCGAATACTCAAACCAGCCGGCGGCTGGTCCGGCGAGTACGCGACCTCGTCGCGCTGCGGCGGACGCTGGAGAGGATCACGGCTGACGTCGGCGGAGGCACCTGAGTGGTCACTTCTCCAGTTCGGGACGGTCGGCCTCTGTCCGGTCGTCGCTCGCCTTGTCGGCCGCCGCGTCCGTGTTCGAAGAGCCCGCGTTCGAGAAATCCACTTCGGCCGCCTCGTCGATGACATCTGATTCGATCGTCTTGTTCTTCTTGATCTTGCCCCGCAGTGCGGCGACGTTCCGCAGCCCTGCGAGCAGTTTGCGGTCCTTCTTCGGTGCGACGTATTCCGGATCGGTCTCCAGCGGGAAGATCGTCGGTGTGGCACCGAAGGCCTCCTTCGCTTCATTGGCCACCTTGCGCGACATCCGAGCATTGACCACACCGCCGATGATCGCGCCGATGCCGAAGGGCAGCAGACGACCGACCAGCGAACCGCCGGCGCGGGTGGCGAATTTGCGGATGAAGGTTTTGCGGAGCTTGCGCAGCAGCAGATCGACGACAGGTGCGGGCAGCTGTTTGGTCACCGTCGCTCCCCACTCGCTGAACATCGACTCCGTGCCGCCGGCCTGCTTGTTGAATCGCTGGACGAGGTTCTTCCCGTCCTTGCCGAGCATGAGGCCCATCACCAGTGCGTTCGCACGATTGGCATCTTGTACAGGAAGACCATGGATCTCGGAGATCGCCTGCGCGAACAGGGCGGTGCCTTCGAGGAATCCAGCAGTCTCAGCGGTGGCCACACCCAGAGCGGAGGTTGTGCCGAGTCCGGGAACTGCGGCAGTGGCGCCGACTGCCGCGCCACCTGAGGTGGTCAGTGTGAGGTAGTGCCGACGAATGATCGTGATGAGCTCTTCTGGAGTTGCCTCTGGATTCTTGCGGCGCAGGCTGCGTACATAGGCAAGGGCCACCGGGCGCTGAACCGAAAGAAGCTTCGACAACATCGACTGGGCGCGGGGATTGAGGGTTCCATCTTCATTGACAGCGAGCTTGGCAGCCTTGTCCAGGCCCTTCTTCGCCACTGATGATTTTGCCACGGGAGTTCCTCCTCGTTGTCTGCACGTGCCGCCTGCTGGTCGCAGGCACGAATCTGTCTCCAGTTTAGTGGTGACCACTGTGAACCTGACGCATGAACCCTGACCGCGAAGCGAATACCCACTTGGCTGAGCGGTCACCTACTCGGATGGGCGGTGACTCACTCAGCGAGGGGGACTAGACTGCTCTGACCATGACACAGCCACGCTTTCACCGCCCGATACCTCTGGCCGATCTCGATTCCGTCAGTGCTGCGAGTGACCCGGTGACCAGGTCAGAGACCTCTCACGCGACCGCTGCTCTTCTCCTCGGAGACTCGCGTGGTCAGCGCGATGAGGCTGCGACGAGGCGGTTCGTGGAGCTGGCCGATGACATCGGTCTCGAAGTCATCGCCGAGATGTGGTCTGCGGCCCCTGCTGTTTCCGCACCGGGAGCGCTCTGGCGCCTCTACGCACTGCGCGAATGGATTCTCACAGCTCCGCGTGAGCTTGCCGATATGTACTCCGCCGGGCAGCGCAGGATGCGCGACGGCCTAGGGGTCGACGAGATCCTCGCAGGAGTCGAGCTTCCCGCAGGTCCCGACGAGGTGGCCCGCGCCATCGATGAGATCCTGGCCGGTGCCTTCCGCGGGGATGTCGTCATCGCTCTGCTGCGGGCTGCGGCCTTCATCGGCATGTGCGCTGAAGGCACGGAGGACACCGAGACCGCTACGCGCCTGCGCCAGTTTGCCAAGGACCTCAAAGATGCCGCCATCTCCCACCGGCACGGTGGCCTCAACTGACCCGATGCCTGCCGGTCACGATTTCATCTGAGCGGCTGCCTTGGGTTCAAGGGTTCGTTGCCGGGCCCTGGTCACGTACGCTCAGTGTGAGATTTTCAACTCTCATTCACCCGCCTCGGCGGTGGACTCATGGGTGTGAGCGAGTATCGTAGTGGGTGGCCTTCGGGCCACCGGACGCTGGATCTGAAGCCCCGGGCTCCAAATTCAGCCGCTTCGAGCGGCCTACCGCCGAGAGGCGCTCTCGGTTCAGCGTCCGGCACATACAATTGAAGCAACATGCACATTCGTCCGGCTCGACCGGGCCCCGGGCAGGAGGAGCGCATGCGGCTCAAGCGAGTACCGCAGGACACTGTCTTCTACGAACGGCTGTCCGACCTGGTCGGACAGATGAGGCAATGCAACTTGGTGCTAGCCGAGCTCTCCGGCATCGAAGTCAGCGAGCGACGGGAGGTCGCAGACCGCCTCCGTGAGATCGGCGATGAAGCCGACGAGGACATGGGGGCCCTGCTTCGCGCTCTGCGCGAGAACTACATCACCCCTTTCGATCGCAATGACCTCTATCTGCTCGGTCACCACATGCGCGAACTCTGCCATCGTCTCCACGGTGTGGGGTTCGTCCTCGCTTCTGAAGCATTCGACGAGCTGCCCGCCGGCGTCCTCGAGACTCTCGCGGTCCTGTCCAATCAGACGGATCACACCTCACGGATGATCACGCGGCTGCCCGGCAAACTCGATCAGTGGGACTACGTCGATGCGATCAACCGCCTGACCTACCAGGTCGAGGCCCTGCAGTGGCGAATGTCCGACGCCGTGCCGAACTCGAAGCGCGGCCTGACATACATGGCCGCGGTCTCCCAGCTGGGACAGGCGTTCGTGCGTGCCGCATACGGTTTCACCGAGCTGGGCAAGGTCGTCGCCGCGATCGCGATCAAGGAGTCGTAGTCCGTGGAGCTGCTCTTGGCGGGAGTCATCGTGACCGCGGTGATCTTCGCCGGTTCGAACGGATTCCATGATGCCGCGCTGACCATCGGCAACGCCGTCGTCGGACGTTCCATCAACCCGCGGTGGGCCTTGGGCCTGGCCGTGGTCTTCAATTTCATCGGGGCACTCCTGGGCGAAGGCATCGCCTCTGTCGTGGCCAACCAGATCGTCCACTTCGAGGGAGACCCCGAGGTCATCCTCATCTCTCTGATCATCGCCTTCGTCGCTGCGACGGCGTGGAGCCTGTTCACCTATTATCTTGCATTGCCGGTGTCGTCCACGCACTGCCTGATCGGCGGTCTTCTGGGAGCCGGCCTCGTGCTGGGCTTCTCGGTCAATTCCTATGAAGCCATCGACTCGGTGATCCTGCCGCTCGTGATCTCGCCGATCCTCGGCTTCGTGCTCTCATGGGGACTGACGGCTCTGCTGTCGAAGGTCTTCGCGGCCTCACCGCCCAAACCGCTCTTCCGCGGTGCCCGCATGGTCGACTCGGTTCTCACCGCTTCGCTGTCCTTGGTCCACGGCGTCCAGGATGCTCAGAAGATCGCGGCCCTGGTCATGGTCGGTCTGCTTGCCGTCGACTCCAACCCGGACACGGGGCTCGCTGTCGTGGAGATCTCCTGGCCTGTGCGCCTCATCATCGCCGCCGCACTGGCGATCGGCACCGGCCTGAGCGGATGGCGAGTTGTGCGCACGCTCTCGGTGCGCATGGCCGGCCTTGACCCTCTGAAATCCGCAACTGCGGATGCCACTGCCACGGTGCTCATGTACACGGCGGCACTCATCATGCGGGTTCCTGTGTCGCTGACCTTCATCCTCGGCTCGGCGATCCTGGGCACTCAGTACGCCGGCCGCAGGGGCCGTGCCCGCGCCCGTTTCATCCTGCCCATCGCCGGAGTCTGGGTGCTGACCATTCCTGCGGCCGCGGCCCTGGCGGCATGCATCGGCCTGGTGGTCAGACTGCTGACCGGGTGAGGCCTCCCGGCCGTGTAACGGTGTGAGCCTTCCTGCCGTGCAGCGGTGTGAGCCTCCCGGCCGAAGACGAGTCCGCCTGAGCTGTTGGCGGGTCGGACGGCCGCCCATTGTCACGGACGTCGGTGTGTGCGGCGAAGTGCCCTGTGCCGCAGCACGGTGAGCAGACTGTGGACGAGTGCCGGCACCGAGGCGATGAGCAGCAGCACGCCGCCCAGAGTCGTCGTGGACAGCAGCACCGCACCGCCGACGACGAAACCTGTGAATAGGACGGCCGAGATCACCCCGCGGGCCAGAAGTTCGAGACCGGCGACCCGACGATCCAGCTGAGGTGTGGCCACCGAGAGTTCGCCGTTCTCGAGCCTGTGGACCAGGCTGTCGAGCCGTCCCGGCAGACCCAAAGTCAGTCGCATGACGTTGAGTGCCTCCTTCGCCACCGTGCCGGCGGCACCTCCCTTCTCCTCCTCGATCAGCTCGTTCGCATAGGGCTCGACGACCTCCCAGATGTTGAACGAAGGATTGAGCGAACTGCACAGACCCGACACCATGGACAGCGAGCGGATGATGAGGAAGAGATTCTCCGGCAGCTGCACGGGCAGATCGCGGACCACCGATTCGAAATCCGTGGAGAAGGCTCGCAGCTCCTTCTCGTCGACGTCGCGCAGCTGTGCGAACCCCATGCCTCCGAACCGTGCGAAGAGGCCGGTGAGCGAGCGTTCGAGTTCCTCTGTGTCTGCGCCGTCGAGCAGAACTCCGATGAGTTCGACACTGGCGACGAGGCGGCGGGAGTCCCGCATCGCCACGGCGATGATGAGTTCCCGCAGGCCCGTTCGCAGGTTCTCGGGCACATGTCCCATCATCCCGAAGTCGACGAAGGTCAGATCCCACCCCGTCCCCGCCGAGGCCGCTGCCGGGTGTGTGGGGGTGACGAAGATGTTGCCGGGATGGGGATCGGCATGGAAGAACCCGGTGCGGAAGAGCTGGTCGAACATCGTGTGCGCGAAGGCGGCTGCGACCTCGTGGGGGTCGATCCCGGCTCGACGCAGCGCAGCGACGTCGTTGGCCTTGATGGCTGTGACATCCTCCATGGTCAGCACCTGCGGTGTCGTCTGTTCCCACACGATCCGCGGTGCTTGCACGCGGGCCGATTTGGTCGCTGAAGCGGTGGTGTCTGCCGACTGCGCCGCGTCCATGGCGAAGGCCTCCGCATTCGCGGCTTCGTGGAGGTAGTCGATCTCCTCGAGGCTGACATGGGCGAACTCTTCGACCAGTGCAGGCATATCAACGCGGCGGGAGACGAATCGGACCCGGGCGAGCCACCCGGCGATCCGGCGCAGGGCGCGCAGATCGACCTCGACGAGATCAGCGATGCCCGGACGCTGGACCTTGACAACAACCTCGGCGAACCCGAGCTCTGAGGTCGCCTGCGAGGTCAGGGTGGCCGAGTGCGCCTGCCCCAGGGATGCGGCAGCCAGCGGACGGTGGTCGAAGGAGACGAAGGTGTCGGTGAGCTCCATCCCCAGCTGCGCCTCGGCGAGGGTGCGGATCTGCTCGAAGGGGACTGGGGCGACCTCGTCCTGCAGTCCCTCCAGCTCCCTGGTGATCTCGGGCGGGAGGACATCCATGCGAGATGAGAGGAACTGGCCGACCTTGATCATCAGTCCGCCGAGTTCCACGGCCAGGGTGCGGAACCGCTCGGCCGTCGAGCGCCAGCGCTTCAGCCGACCTCGTGCCGCGAACCGACTCAGACCGATCCGCGGCAGCGTCATCTCGAACCACCACGCCATGACCATCTGGGCGGCGGCGAAGCGGAGGATCCGACCGGAGCGGGCCCGGAGGCTTCGCCTCTGATCGGTACGCCCCTGGGCGGTGGGCTTCGGCGCGGTGCGATCCTGAGCGGGCACGCCGCGCTCGGTTCCCGCCGTCATCCCTCAATCCTCGGCGAGGATCGAATACAGTTTGCGCTTGGTCTCTTCGAGCGTGGTGACCGCCTCGGCGACCTGCTCTTTGCTGCCGGAACGGCCGACTTGGGCTGCTGCTTGGGCCAGTTCGACGCCGGCCTTGGCCAGGTTGGCGGCTCTGGGGGCGTCGGGTTTCTTCGCCGATTCCCACGGAGCACTGGACTCCGGCTCGGATTCGACCTGTTCACGTCCGAGCTCGGTGAGTGAATAGGTCTTGCGTCCGCTGGAGGACTCCGCGCTGATGAGCCCCTCGTCCGTGAGCAGCTGCAGCGTCGGGTAGACCGATCCCGGGCTGGGTTTCCAGCTGCCGCCGCTGCGTTCTTCGATCTCTTGGATGATCTGGTACCCGTGCATCGGCGCCTCGGCCAACAGTGTGAGGATCCCAGTGCGGACGTCCCCGCGGTTCATCCGGAACGGCTGCTTGGGGTTAAAGGAGGAGCGCAGCTGCTCCACGGCCTCCCAGATGTTGGCACCGCCCCAATCGCCGCCTCGGCGAGAGAAACCTCTGTGATTGAATGGCTCGTTCATGATGACCTCCAGGTTTGATCGTGTCGCTCTGACGATATATAACGATATATCGCCGATGTGTTGCTGGGAAGACCATTCGGTCGATTGCGGAGGCAACTCCCAGAGCGTGTTCAGATGAGGACGAGTAGGGGACCCGACTGGAGATCAAATCCCTCCTCCGGCAGTGACTGTGTAAACGCCCCGGCGAATGCAGCTGTCTCGGCGAATGCAGC
>JAKDSA010000176.1 GCA_030457025.1 Brevibacterium sp.
AGGAGGAACGAGTGAGCACAGCGATCCCGGCCGATTCCACGGCCAAATTCGCCGAGTACGCAGACGGATCACGACTGGTCAGCACCGAGTGGGTCGCCGAGCATGCCGGCGAACCCGGACTGGTCATCGTCGAAAGCGATGAGGACGTCCTCCTGTACGAAACCGGGCACATCCCCGGTGCGGTGAAGGTCGACTGGCACACCGAACTCAACGATTCCGTGACCCGCGATTACGTCGACGGCGAAGGTTTCGCAGCCCTCATGTCCGCCAAGGGCATATCCCGGGAGGACACGATCGTCTTCTACGGCGACAAATCCAACTGGTGGGCCGCCTACGCACTGTGGGTCTTCTCCCTCTTCGGACACGAAGACGTCCGCCTCATGGACGGTGGTCGCGCCAAATGGCAGGCTGAAGGCCGCGAAATCACCACCGAGAAGCCCCGCCCCGAACCCACCGAGTACCCGGTCGTCGACCGCGATGACACGACGCTGCGGGCGTTCCTGCCCGAGGTCAGGGACAGCCTGGGCAAGCATCCCCTCATCGATGTGCGCAGCCCCGAGGAATACTCCGGAGAACGCACCCACATGCCCGCCTACCCCGAAGAGGGCGCCCTGCGCGGCGGCCACATCCCCAGCGCGGCGTCTGTGCCCTGGGCGAAGGCAGCGAACGAAGACGGCACGTTCAAGTCCGCCGCCGAACTCAAGGCGATCTACTCCGATGAGGCCGGGCTCGGCACCGCCGATGAGGTCATCGCCTACTGCCGCATCGGTGAACGCTCGAGCCACACCTGGTTCGTCCTCCAGCACCTTCTGGGCTACGACAACGTCCGCAACTACGACGGTTCCTGGACCGAATGGGGCAACGTCGTCGGCGTTCCCATCACGAAGGGATCCGAGGCGGGCGAGGTGCCGAGCCGCTGATGACTGCCGACAACGACCCCGCTTCGGCCGACAACTCGGACCTGCCGGACAGTCTCGCCGAGATCGTCAACGACTTCGCCGAGACGGATCCCAGCGACCGCCTGCAGGTGCTGCTCGAGCTCGCCGAGGATCTGCCCGAGCTGCCGCCGCGCTACAGCGATCACCCCGAACTGCTCGAACCGGTGCCCGAATGCCAATCACCGATCTTCCTCGTCACCGAGGTCGAGAACCCCGAGCAGGGGGGCGAAGCGATCGTCAGGCTGCACTTCTCGGCGCCTCCCGAGGCGCCGACGACGCGTGGCTTCGCCGGGATCCTCCACGAAGGACTCAATGGCCAGACCGCCGAGGTGGTCCTGTCCATCCCATCCGACCTGCCCCTGCGCCTGTCGATGACGGACATCGTCAGTCCGCTGCGGCTGCGTGGAATGAGCGGAATGCTCTCCCGGATCCAGCGGCAGACGTCGGAGAGGATCGGCAAAATCACAGGGCAATGATCGAGAAATCGTTTGGATGACTGGAAGTTTTCGACTAGATTGTGGTTAGCCTGCCCTTAATTAGTCGATACTAAGGAACCACCCGATGACCGGTCTCGCCACCACAGCCTCGGCGAATCCGTCTGCGGTGAACGGTCAGAAGACGACACGAACTCTCAAGATCAAACGGGTGGTCGGCCTCGGCGTGGCGATCCTCGCTCTGGTGCTCGTGGTGTTGGCCTCGCTGGCCATCGGCACCCGCGATATGCTGGTCTCGGAGGTCCTCAAAGCCTTCTTCGACCCCAGCGGCAGCGACGACCAGCTGGTCGTATTGGAACTGCGTCTGCCCCGGACCGTGCTCGGCATCCTCGTCGGTATGGGTCTGGGGCTGGCCGGCGGGCTCATCCAGGCCCTGACCCGCAACCCCCTGGCCGACCCGGGCATCCTCGGCGTCAACGCCGGAGCCTCATTCGCCGTCACGATCGGCATCGGCTTCTTCGGAGTCACCTCGATCAACGGCTACATCTGGTTCGCCTTCCTCGGTGCCCTCGTGGCTACGACCGGCGTCTACATCATCGGCTCCTCCGGGCGGAACCACAGCGTCGATCCGATTCGCCTGACCTTGGCCGGAGTCGCGGTCGCCGCGGTGCTGACCGGACTGACCAAGGGAATCCTGCTCACGAACGAAAGAGCCTTCGACGCCTTCCGCGCATGGGACGTGGGAGCCATCGCCGGGCGCGGCTTCGACACGGTCTCCGCGGTCGCACCATTCATCCTCGTCGGCATCGTCCTCGCACTGTTCCTGGCCCACTCCCTCAATGCGATCTCCCTCGGCGACGATCTGGCCGCCAGCCTGGGCACCTCGGTCAACCGCACCCGCATTCTCACCATCCTCGCCGTGACACTTCTGGCGGGTGGCGCCACCGCCGCCGCCGGGCCGATCGGGTTCATCGGGCTGATGATTCCCCATATCGCCCGCTGGATCGTCGGCCCTGATCAGCGATGGATTCTGAGCTACTCCGTCATCCTCTCTCCCATTCTGCTTCTCGTCTCCGATGTCCTCGGCCGTGTGGTGATGAAGCCCGGCGAACTGCAGGTCGGAGTCGTCACCGCCTTCGTCGGTGCACCGGTGCTCATCGCCCTCGTTCGTCGGAAGAAGGCGAGCGGGCTGTGAAATCCTCGAACTCACCGATCGGTGACACCACCGAACTCGTCCCAGGACGCCGGGCCCTGCCGGGGGAGCGGATCAACTTCGGCCGCCCCATGCTGCGCGCCTTCGGCTTCCGCATCGATCTGCGGGTCGTCATCACCGC
>JAKDSA010000118.1 GCA_030457025.1 Brevibacterium sp.
CCGGTCAGGGCGTCCTCGACGTCGACGGAGGAGATCCCACCCGCAAGCAGCCCGGCCCCGATGGTGACCAGCAGCTCCTGGGCGGCAGCAGGTGAATCGGTTTCCTCGGTCACTGTCACACCCCTCTCATTCGCAGTCCGGCCGACGAGATCGAAGACTACCAGCAGGGGCCTCAGTGGTGGGCGGGCGTCACTGCCCCGGAGCGGTGATCCCCTCGACTGTGGAGCCGACGAGCACGGCTGCCGCGCGTTCGGCGATCATGATCGTCGGCGCATTCGTGTTGCCCGTGGGCACCTGCGGCATGATCGAGGCGTCGGCGATGCGCAGGCCGCTCAGCCCGTGGACCTTGAACGACTGCGGGTCGACGACGGCGGTGTCGTCCTGTCCCATCCGGCAGGTGCCGACCTGGTGGTGGTAGGTCACCACAGATCCCCGGACATATTCTTCGAGATCCTCATCGGCCACCTCGGCGCCGGGGAAGATCTCCGTGGGCTGCCACGATGCCAGGGCATCGGCGCGACCGATCTCCCGGCACTGCTTCACCGAGGCCACGAGGGCGTCGACGTCGGCCTGTTCGGACAGTACGTTCGGGTTGACCAGGGTCGGGTCCTGCGGATTCGGGCCGCTGAGCGTGACCTCGCCACGGGACTCGGGGCGAACGATTCCGCCCTGGAGAGTGAAGCCGTTGTCGGGTCCGGTCTGCACGTTCGGTGCGGAATCCTGGGCATACATCGGCACGGAGAAGAACAGGGGCTGGGTGTCGGGCACCGGAAGGTCGGGGTTCGATTTCCAGAACAGATGCACCTCGGCCGGCGCCACCTCACCCATCGGCACGGGCTCGGATCCGGTGGTGAAGATGACGGGGGAGAGCCAATGATCCTGGAGATTCTTGCCCACCCCGGGCAGGTCGTGGATGGGATCGACTTCGACCTCGCGCAGCTCCTCGGCGGGTCCGATGCCCGAACGCAGGAGCAGCTCCGGTGAGGCCAGCGCGCCCGTGGTGAGGACGACCTCGTCGGCGGTGACCGTGCCCACGCGACCGCGGAAGTCCACCTCAAGACCGGTGACCGTCTTGTCCTCGATGAGGAGACGACGAGCATGTGTCGAGGTGAGGATCGTGAGATTCCCATCGCCGAGGCGGGGCTTGAGATAGGCGCGCCAGGTGTTCAATCGTTTGCCGTCGCGGACGTTGAGTTGGATCCGGGAGATGCCTTCGACGCTGCCGGAGTTGTAGTCCTGGTTGTAGTCCAGGCCGGTCTGCTGCCCGGCGGCGACCATGTCCTCCTGGATGGGGTTGCGTGGATAGTCGATGCGCACGTCCATGGGGCCGTCGGTTCCGCGGGCCTCGGTGCTCTCGCCGTCATAGTTCTCGATGGCCTTGAACACGGGCAGCACTTCGTCCCAGGACCAGCCGGGGCAGCCGGACTCGACCCACTGCTCGTAGTCCCAGGCGTCTCCGCGGACCCAGATCACGGCGTTGAGGGCGTTCGAGCCGCCGAGGACCTTGCCGCGAGGCAGGTGGATCTTGCGGTTCATCGCGGCCGGCTGCGGAGTCGTGTAATAGTCCCAGTCCTGCTTCGAATGCCAGATCAGGCCCAGGGTGTTGAGGTGATCGATGTTCGGGTTCGTCTCGTCCCCGCCAGCCTCGATGAGGCAGACCTTCTTACCTGCGTCGATGAGCCTGCGGGTGATCACACACCCTGCAGATCCGGCACCGACGACGACATAGTCGAAGTGCTCGTTGGGAAGGTCGGTCGGGCTGACTGCGCTGTCTGCGGTGGTGGCGTTCATGACGCCAGGCTAGTGAGCGGGTTGATGCGGCAACAGGGGAAGAGCGGAACTCTGCACGAACAGACAAGTTTGGACACTGCCGGTGCGTGGAGGGTCAATCAGGCGGACACAATAATGGACTGCCGAACTGTCCATACCGGCAAGGCCCTATAGTGGCCATCGAAACACTCACACAGACGGAGCAGGAGGCGAAATGCTGTTCGTTGCACGCATGGATGTCGTATTTCCAGAATCGATGACCGATGAGACCAAGGCCGAGTTCCAGGTCAAGGAGAAGGCCTATTCCGCCGATCTCCAGGAACGGGGAATCATGAAGGGCATCTGGCGCATCGTCGGCGAGTACTCCAATATCTCGATCTACGATGTCGACGATCTCGACTTCCTGCACGCGACCTTCCAGGGCTTCCCGATGTTCGCCTACATGAACGTCAAGGTCACGCCTCTGGCCAAGCACCCCAACGCGACGACCGACGACTTCTTCCGCCAGCTCTGAGGCTGACTCTGAATCTGCCTCTGAGGCTGCATTCCCGCAGAATTCTCGGAGTCAGGCTCAGACTCAAGGTCGGCGTCGAGCCCGCGCATCGATATAGCTGAGCACCAGGACGACAATGCTCAGCCCAGCCAGTGCTGCTGCGGCGGCGCCGACCGCTGTTCCCAGTGTGCTGGCGGTGGCGAGTGCGCCCATGCCGATTGCGATGGCGGCCTGCAGAATATAGGCGATGAGGTAGAGCAGGGACAGAGTCGAACCACGATGGCGCACCGGCGCGGCCTGGTTGATCACGCCCAGGCCGCCCGTGAAGGCAAATGAGTAGGCGGCTCCGCCGACGAGGCACCAAGCAAAGAACATGCCGAGCGAGCCGAATGCCGCCGCCGCGGCCATCAGCGCCAGGCCGACGAGTGTCAGAAGTGTTCCGACCAGCAGGGCAACGTGCGGTCGAACTCGGGCGAGGAACAGTCCGGTGAGTCCGATCGTTGCCGATGAGCATCCCAGCAGCGCTCCCACCAGTGCTGTGTCCGAAGTGCCTGCGAACTGTCCGATCATGTGTGCACCCAGCGAGAGGAAAATCGCCCCTGCACAGTAGGCCAGTGACACCGACAGGGTCGCCAGCGAGAAGCTCAGGCGCAGTTCGGGGAGAAGGCGCATCGCTCGAGGCCGCCACTTGTGCGTCAGGGTGGGGCGATCGTCCGGGGTGAGGACGAGTGCGATCACAGCACAGACGGTCAGCGCCAGGAGGAGAATGTAGCTCCAGAACAGAGGCATGGGCGCGAAGCGGGCGAATACTCCACTGAGCACGAGTGCCACGGTGAGCCCGGCCGCGGTGGAGACAGTCGCCAGAGAACTGGCGAATCTGGCATTGCCCGTCGTGTTGTTCTCGACCAAGGACGCTGTCGCGGCACCCATCGCCAATCCTGAACCGGCGCCCTGGAGTACACGTCCCAGGAATAGGAACGAGACGTTCGGGGCGATCGCGAAGGCGATGGCCGACGCCGCGATCAGTCCCACTCCCCAGATCATCACAAGACGGCGGCCGAACTGATCGGAGAGGTTGCCGAACAGGGGGAGGACGACGATCAGCGCAAGCTGGTAGGAGGCGAACACCAGCGTGACGATCGCCGAGCTCAGCCCCCACTTCTGTGCGTAGATCGGGTAGAGGACGCTCGGCGCCCCACTCGACCACAGCACCAGAGCCAGCACCGAGGCGGAGGCCCAGAACGCACCTCTCCTGCCCAGCCTGCCCACGGACGGCATCAGCTATCGGCTCTGAGATGCGAGCACAACGCGGGTCCGTGCATGTCAGAGGGAAGGGGCGTCATCGCAGTGCTCCTGATCAGGCTGGGTGATTGCAGTCTGCTCCCAGTTGTATCAGGACTCCTGCCGCAGCCCGGCTGGTGCTCACGCTTCGTAGACCAGATTTCCCTTAAAATAGGTCTTGAGCACCGTGGTCTCCGCCCATGGCTGCTCAGGATCGCTCATCACTCACCCCTCGCAGCAGTCGCCGTCGGAGTCACCGCAGTGTCCGCCCGAGGCCGGCGCGGGAACATCGAGAACGGGGGAGCGGTCGAAGAATCCTTCGGGTCGCAGCTTGAAGCCGACCGTGTCCACGGGCATGATCGGCCAGTCCTCGATCCGGGGGAAGTGAGTGAGGCCGAAGCTGTGCCACAGCACGATGTCCTCGCCGTCGACATTGCGATCCGCCGCGGTCCATCCGGGCAGGCCCGAATGCCCGGGATGCTGATTCGGGAAATCACCCGTCGGGTAGCGTTCGTCCTCGTGGTACTGCGAGACCCACAGCGCCTTCGACGCAAACGTCGCCCGCCGGTGGATCGAGGAGTCCTCGGCCGCGAGCAGCGTCGGCAGGCCTGTGGGATGGAGCTTGTACCCGACGGGTTCTCCGAGGCGGTTGGTCGACTCCGGGTTCGTCACCACCCAGGTCCGGGCCTTCGACTGGTCCGCATCCCGCTGAGCTGCCAGTTCAGTACCGAGTACGGTGCGTTTGCGGCTGAAGGCATTGCCGCGCGGGTTCGTCTCCGAGGTCGGCAGGCGCACGACGTCCTCCTCTTCGACCCGGCACTTGCCGCCGTCGAGAGCGAAGTCGAGACGTGCCCCGAAGAGGTGTTGGTGGAACGGGGCGCCCAAGCCGGGTGCGATTTCGGAGGCGAAGTCCGTTGATCCGTTCGGCAGGGCCGATGTGAAGACGACGCCGGTGGCTTTGGCCTCGAACTCGATTGTGCCGTCGAGGTAGAGGTACCAGTAGAACCCGTAGTCGTAGTTGCCGACAGTGGTGAAGAAGGAGATGACGAACCGACGGTTGCGCCTGGTGTAGTCCACACCCGACCACAGGTCCGAATGCTTGGCCAGGATCGAGGCGTCCTCCTCGTGCATGCAGATGCCGTTCTTGATCTGCCGGGGCTCGCCGAGGTTGTTCACCACCCACGGAGACAGGTACGTGATGTCGCCCAGGCAGTCACACCCCAACTCGAGCGAGTTCGCCCACTGGCCGACGAGGTATTCGCCCGTGTCGAAGTAGTTCTGCCATGACCGGACCGGTGAGGGATCGCCGTAGGGCACGACCATCTCAGCGATCGCGGCCCGGTCGAGGATCGTGCGGGCGGTCTCGCCGTCGGTGAAGGCGATGTTGTGCAGGATGAGACCTTCGCGCATGTCGAAGCCGACGTCGAAGGACCATTTCTCCCACTCGATGTGGTTGCCCTCGGTCAGCGTGAAGCTCGGGCCCTCCGGCTGCGTGATCTCAATCGGCTTCTGCGTGGTGCGCAGCGGACCGGTGAGCTCGGGATCGGTGTAGTTTCCGTGCTCGGTGGGCACCGGAACATCCTCGAGGTCGAGGATCTGATCGACGCTCCGATTGGTCACATCGACATACGCAACGAGGCCGTCGATCGGGTGTGCCCAGGCCGAATCGGTCTCGTTCGGCTGAAGGAAGGCCAGGCCACGCAGGATTCGTCGGCCCGATTCCTCCGGGTATTCGAAGACACCGGCCGACAGCGGAGCGACACGGACCTGCTCGACGGGCAGGCCACGTCGGGCGAGGATGGACTGCCACGTCGGGTCCGCGGCGAGGACCTCCTCGACGATCTCGAACTCCTCTTCCATGACCGGGAACTCGCCCTCGGACGTCGAGTCCACCTCCGCGACTGAGTCGACCCGGGCATGCGTTGCGGACACGATGATGTCGCGGGATGTGCCGGCGGACTTGTCGATGACGAGGGCACGGAAACGACGGTCCACCTCGGCGGTGGTGCGCTTCTGACCGCGCACGGGATCGAGCAGGCCGACGTAGGCCATGCGCGCCTCGGCGGGGAAGTGCCCGGCCTCGCGCAGCACCGAGGTCACGCTCGCGATCTCGTCCTGACTCGGCAGTGAGAACGGGGTGAGTTCGGTCCGGGAGGATGGTTCAGCGGGAGTGGAATGGCAGGACATGTGTGCACCTTTGCAACGTGGTATATGTGTGCTGACTCACGTAATAATCTACACTTGTAGAAATTAAAGTCAAGAGTGTTGCACCGGAGGAAGCATGCCCAAGATCGTCGATCACGACCAGCGTCGGCGCGACCTCGTCGAGGCGACCCTGCGGATCATCCTCAGGCAGGGGCTGGCCGGAGCGACGATGCGCGATATCGCCACCGAGGCGGGATTCGCCAACGGTGCGATGAAGTCGTATTTCGCCTCCAAATCCGACCTGCTCGCGGCCACCTACCTCTTCGTCTTCGAGGCCACGAACCGCCGCGTCGAGTTCTCGACCTCGCACCTGCGCGGCATCGCCGCACTGCGCGCCTTCGCCTCCGAGGTCCTGCCGATCACACCCGAACTCCACGACGAGGCCAGGATCGTCCTGTCCTTCTTCGCCGAGGTGGCCCAGAGTCCCGATCATGCCCGCACTACGCGCAAGACCATGACGCAGTGGCGAGCGTGGATCGTGGAGTGGCTCGACCAGGCTCGCGCGGACGGAGAATTGGCCGCCGAGGTGGTCCTTGAGCCTGCGACCGATGTCCTCCTGACCTATCTGCTCGGTGCGCAGACGACCGCGATGATCGGCGCCGAGAACACCGATTTCGCAGGCTTCCGCACCCAACTCGACTATGTCATCGACCGCATGACGGTCAATGTTCCGAACTCGTGACCAATTGGTCGGTAATTCCAGACCGGCTCGTGACTCCCTGCTCAGTTGGGGATAGAGTGAGCGCCAAGTGATCGCCGACGCAGAGGTCGACGATCGGTCGTTTCTGCAGAGGACGAAGATGTTACTAGAGAGCACAGCGTCTGATTTCGACGGGTGGAAGTCCCTCGTCTCGGACTCATTCGTGCCGCTGGACACGGAACCCCAGCGCCGAGGCGGTTTCCAAGGGACCATCAGCGCCCGCGACTACGATTCCGTCGTCATGTCCCACATCAGTGCGAACCCCCACGCAGTGCTGCGCACACCGAGTCTCATCTCCCGCGAGACGGCAGGGCTGGCCGACGGCACTGCCGCGGCGGCCAATAACTACTACAAGGTCTCCCTCCAGCTCAAGGGCCACGGACTGCTCATTCAGGACGGGCGGGAAGTGTCCCTGGCGCCGGGCTCGCTCGCAATCTATGACACCTCGCGGCCGTACACGCTGAGCTTCGACTGCGACTTCTCCTCCTACGTGATGATGTTTCCAAAGTCGCGGGTGAACCTGCCCACTGACACCGTAGGTCAGCTCACGGCCACCTCGATCGGCGCCGATCATCAGCTCGGCGCCGTTGCCACGCAGATCATCACGCAAGCGGGAGCCATGCTGCCGACGCTGAGCCGATCGATCGGCATTCGCTTGGCCGGCAACGTCGTGGATCTGCTCACCACCGTCATGGCCGATGAACTCGCCGAGGCGGAGGTACCGGGGGAGCGGCAGCGGCTGTGGGTGCAGATCACCGCCTATATCGATGCGAACCTGGCCGATCCGCAGCTCTCACCGTCGACGATTGCCGCCGCGCACTTCATGTCCGTGCGAGCCCTCCACCAGGTCTTCGAAGGCAGCGGTGAGACAGTGTCGGGCGAGATTCGTCGCCGCCGGATCGCTCGCTGCCGGCAGGATCTGGCCGATCCGGCACAGGTGCAGGTGCCGGTTGCCGCCATCGGTGCCCGCTGGGGCTTGGGCGACCCGGCCCATTTCTCGCGACTCTTCCGCAGCGTCGTCGGCCGGCCACCGGCCCAGTACCGCCGCAGCTCGCTGACCTGACTGCGCCGAAAGTCAAGAGTCCTGCCCCCAGAGCCAAGACGCGGCAGGGGGCGATGGGAGAACCTGACGATACAGCCACTATCGCAAGGGGGATCACATGGGCGTGAATCTCAGCACTGGAAGCGAACCTGACAGCGCATCCGACCAGCCAACCACCACGGGCCTCGACTCCCGCCGCATCGGCACCGTCTCTCTCGTCTTCATGATCATTGCCGCCTCGGCGCCGCTGACCGTGGTCGCCGGCGGAGTCCCGAGCAACTTCGCGGTCACCGGTCTCCTGGGCATTCCACTGTCGTTTGTCGTTTTGGGCATCATTCTCGTCCTCTTCGCCATCGGCTACGCGGCGATGAGCCGGCACGTTCACAACGCCGGCGCCTTCTTCGCCTACATCTCCAAAGGCCTGGGCAAGCCGGTCGGGATGGGCGCGGCCATCACCGCGCTCGTCGCCTACAACTCGATGCAGATCGGCATCGCCGGAATGTTCGGCTTCG
>JAKDSA010000119.1 GCA_030457025.1 Brevibacterium sp.
GCTCCCAGAGAAACGCGGCGCAGACCTGGAGTAGCTGCACCGAACTGAGTCAGTATGGGACGCCCAGCGAAGGGACGCCCGGCGAAGGGACGCCCAGCATCATTACTGTCTATAAATGGTTGTTCAGGGCCGTTCTGACGACCATTTGCGGACAGTGAATGTGGTGAGAACGGTGAATGTGGTGAGAACCTCGGAGTGAGTCAGGCGCGAGCGAGGTGATGGCCGAGAAGCTGACGGAAGTGGTCCATATTCGTCGCTTTCGACATGCGCAACACGGTCCACCCTTGTGCAACGAGATTCTGAATCCGCTCGTTGTCGGCGGCGAACTGCTTGTCTGAGCTTCTGTGGTGATCTCCTTCGTACTCGATGGCGAGACGAAGCTCGGGATATCCGAGGTCGGGGTGAAGAAGGTAGCTGAGGTTTGAGCATTGCACGGGAGGGTGAACCGTCGGCTCCGGGAATCCTTGGCGTGTGATCCACAGGCGTAACCAGGTTTCCTGCGGTGAATCGACGTTTTGCCGCATGAGCGTCAGCACGGAGGCAAGTAAGGGCCGGTTTCGCACGTATCGGCGACTGTCGACTTCGGCTCTGATTGCTTTAGGGGTCGCCAACGGACCACTGTGCCATTTTCCGATTGCGGCCTCGGCTACAGCGATCAGCTCATCAACTGTAAGGATTGTAGCGAGTTCAACGATCAGCTGAGGGACTGATATCAGGGGCAGCTCGCAGAAATTGGCGACCTTCAGGGACGCGTAACGGTGAAGTACAGCGCCTCTCCTCTTCAGCGTGAAATCAGGAGAAGCGGAAGCAACATGAATCCGACTGTCGGTGAGCCTCCGTGGGAGCGGAAGCCCATACAGTCGAGCTGCGGTGATGCCCGTGCCAGCTAAATCATCGTGGAGACGCAGCATCCCGGATAGGCCGACTTGTACGTTGGCCCATTCGAAGCCGGCCCACATCGGTGCCGGTACTGCGGTGTCTGGTTGATTGTCGATCCAGACGCCGTGGAAGAGCTGAGTGTAGCGAGGGCTGTTCCTCAGCGCGTGCAGGCTGAGTCCGAGCAGGCCGACCTGATCGCGGGTGAACGGGACCGGAGCAGTGAGGAATTGTATGGGTTCATTGTTCATGAACGGTGACTCTGCCGCCGATGCGGTTCAAGAGGAACCATGCGCTCAGGGACTGTGTATCGACGTCTGTCATCCACCGCCGAATCACGCGCAAGTGAGAAGACAGTCAACAGCCAAGGACGCTCGGGTCAATGCGCTTGTCTGAGTGAGCTGTGCCTCAACGTCGCCGACGCATGTGCGCGGCTGTCCGTTGCAGGATGAGGAACGTGGAAACTGTCGGGCCGCGAGGTGGTGTGCGGGTGCGCGGTACATATGTGAAAGCGCGGCTGAGCTCTGAGCGACCAGTCATGGAGAATTTGTGGTTGAGAAGTGGTCGCTTTTCCCCAGGCGGACGAACATAAGTCCACACTGAAATCCGTTTGTCGACTGTGAATCGCGTCGTAGAGGGAAGCGAGTCGTGTGTGCAGGGCAGCGTGTGACCCGTGATCTGAGTGGGAGCAGGCTTGTCCGACGCTCCGACGCTCCGACGCTCCGACGCTCCGACGCTCCGGCGCTCCGGCGCTCCGGCGCTCCGGCGCTCCGGCGCTCCGGCGTTCAGGTAGTCCGTGACATATTGTGACGGTCGGGGGAGTGGGCGGGAACGCGCCCCGACCATACTGAGCGATTGTGAATAGTCCAGAATCTGCCGGCACTTCGGCACATGCACCAGACAAGACCGACTCAGGCCCCACCTCGGCGGCGGAGGGCACTGCCGGCGGGACGAAGTCTCCGCGGATCATCCGCAGCGCCTCCGACATCCACTCCGTTCTCGCCGAATTCGGATCCCAGGGCACGAAGACCAAAGCGGTCATCATCCTCGCCCTCGGCGGGATCTTCATGGACGCCTACGACTTCTCGTCTTTGGCGTTCGGCATCACCGCGATCAAGGAGCAGTTCGCGCTCTCCGGGTTCATGACCGGGCTCGTCAACGCCTCGATCATGGTCGGAGCGGTCATCGGCGCGCTCTTCGGCGGGTACCTCGTCGACCGTTTCGGACGCTACAAACTCTTCATGGCCGATATGGTGTTCTTCGTCGTCGCCGCCATCGGCTGCGCCGTGGCTCCCAACGAATGGGTTCTCATCGTCTTCCGCTTCGTCATGGGCATCGGCGTCGGACTCGACCTGCCTGTGGCGATGGCCTTCCTCGCCGAATTCTCCAAGCTCAAGGGCAAGGGCAATCGCTCACAGCGCGTCAACGCCTGGTCACCTGCCTGGTACATCGCCACTGGAATCGGCTACCTCGTCGTCCTCATCATCTTCGTCAGCCTGCCCTATGACCAGCACGCCATCCTCTGGCGCCTCGTCGTCGGCTTCGGCGCAGTCCCAGCACTCGTGGTGCTCCTCGTGCGCCGCCGCTACCTCGCCGAATCACCCGAATGGCTGGCGAATCAGGGCGACCTGCGCGCTGCCGTCGACGTCATGCGCTCACACCACAACCTCGACGTGAAACTCGCCGCGGATGCGGGCGGCACGAAGACGACCGCAGGATATGACGCCAGTGGCGCCAAGCAGGAGACGACGAAGCTTGCCGGGGAGACCGGTGATTCGGCAGCCACCGGGCAGAGCACACAGTCCCTCCAGGCACCCAAGAGCGGCGGCAAATGGAGCGGGTTCGCAGAACTCTTCGCCCCGCAGTACCGCGTGCGCACGATCGTCGCCCTCTGTGTGTCCGTCTTCTCCACCTTCGGGTACAACGCCGTCGCCTACGGCACGCCGCTGATCATCACGACGCTGTTCCACCAGACTCCCCTGGTCACGATCATCGCCTCGCTCATCATCAATCTCGGGTTCGGAGCCATCGGCGGGCTGCTGGGCATGAGTATCGTCAACCGGTTCGGCACCCGCCGCATTACGCTGGTCGGCTTCGTGATCCAAGCTGTGGCACTGGCTCTGCTGGCCGTCGTCGGCATCCCGACAGGTGCCCTCGTGCTGGTGTCGGTGGCAATGCTCGCGGCCTTCGTCTTCGCACAGGCAGGAGGGCCCGGGGCCAATCTGATGAATTACGCGACCCTGTCCTACCCGACGAAGCTGCGCGGCATCGGCATCGGCTTCAATCAGTCCGTGCTGCGGGCGTTTTCGATCGTCTCCCTCATCATGTTCCCGATCCTGGCCGGTTCCATGGGCACCGGAGTCTTCTGGGTCGTCGCCTGTGCACCTCTGGCCGGAGCCATCGCCGTCGGCATCGTCAAATGGGATCCGACGGCCAAGGACGTTGAAGAAGAAAATGGTATGCCAAATATGTGATCGTCGGATTGTTGCGATTGAGCCTGTGACCAGCCGCTGAGTCGTCCGTACGATCGCTGTAGTAGAGGGCGTAAACGGCAAAGTCACGAACGTGTCGTTGCGCACCATCTGTGACTGGGGTTACGCTGATCTCGACAGGACTCGCCGCCACAGCGTTGTGATCAGTAATTTGGTATCCCAGCGATGTGCCTTTCAGATTTGAGTGACACCTATGACGAAGACTGAGGCCACGCAGGACTCCGCGCCCACCTGGATGGGCCCGAGTCCCGAACAGTTGGCGGCTCACCGCGTCAGCCCACGGTTCTACAACTCGGACCTGGCGCCCAGCAAGAAGGAAGGGCGAAGTTGGACCGCCTACAGCGTCTTCACCCTTTGGGCAAACGACGTTCACTCGCTGGGCAACTACGGGTTCGCGCTCGGTCTCTTCGCGCTCGGCCTGGGTGCGTGGCAGATCCTCGTCGCTCTGCTCGTCGGTGCCGCACTGCTCTTCTTCCTGCTCACGCTCTCCGGCTTCATGGGCCATAAGACCGGCGTGCCCTACCCGGTGATGAGCCGCATCGCATTCGGCGTCCACGGCGCGCAGCTTGCCGCATCTGTGCGCGGAATCGTCGCCATCGCCTGGTTCGGAATCCAGACCTACCTGGCCTCCAGCGTCCTCAACGTCCTGCTCATCACCCTCATGCCCGGCCTGCAGCCGTGGGCCGACACCGAGTTCCTCGGGCTCTCCGGACTGGGCTGGTTCTCGTTCACTCTGCTCTGGGTCGTCCAGGTCATCATCGTCAGCTATGGCATGGAGATGATCCGCAAGTACGAGGCGATCGCCGGACCGATCATCCTCGTCACGTTCGTCTCGCTGGCCATCTGGATGCTCTCCCGTGTCGATTTCTCCATCTCCTGGGCTCGGGAAGACGCCCTGTCCGGGTGGCCGATGTGGATGCACATCCTCGGCGGAGGGTCCCTGTGGGTCGCGATCTACGGCACCTTCGTCCTCAACTTCTCCGACTTCACCCGTGCCGCGAAGAAGAAGGGATCGATCGTCGTCGGCAACTTCTGGGGCATTCCGATCAACATGCTCGTCTTCGGCCTCGTCGTGATCTCGCTGGCCGGTGCGCAGTACGCGATCGACGGCACGGTCATCACCTCACCGGCCGATATCGTCCAGACCATCGGCAATCCGATCCTGTTGGCGCTGGCCTCCCTGGCGCTGCTCATCCTCACGGTCGCGGTCAATCTCATGGCGAACTTCGTCGCCCCGACCTACGCGTTGACGAATATGTTCCCGCGCCAACTCAACTTCCGCAGCGCAGCGATCATCAGCGCGGTCATCGGCTTCGTCATCCTGCCGTGGAACCTCTACGACTCACCCGTCGTCATCGTCTACTTCCTGGGCGGACTCGGAGCACTGCTGGGGCCCCTGTTCGGCGTCATCATGGTCGACTACTGGGTGATTCGGAAGACGAAGGTCAACGTTCCCCAGCTCTACACCGAGGCAGGCGATGGGGAGTACTTCTACCACCGCGGAGTCAACTGGCGGGCCATCGGCGCATTCGTTCCGGCTTCCATGATCTCCCTCGTCTTCGCCCTGGTTCCCGCGTTCGCCGGATTCTCCGAGTTCTCCTGGTTCAGCGGGGCAGGCATCGCCGCGATCATCTACTTCATCATCGCCCGCCGAAACTTCACCTTCCGCGAGGTCGACGGTGAAGAGATCGCCGTCCCCACCACGCACTGATTGAGGCCCCACAATGAAAATTCTCGTCGTCAACGTCAACACCACCGAGTCGATGACCGAGTCCATCGCCCATGCGGCACGCGAGGTCGCCTCGGCGGGCACCGAGATCATTCCCCTCACGCCGAGCTTCGGTGCCGAATCCTGCGAAGGCAACGTCGAGAGCTATCTCGCGGCGCTGGGAGTCATGGATGCGGTGATGAAGCATCCCGGCGAGCTCGACGCCGTCATCCAGGCCGGATACGGCGAGCACGGGCGCGAGGGACTGCAGGAACTCCTCGACGTTCCCGTCATCGACATCACCGAAGCGGGTGCCGCGCTGGCAATGTTCCTCGGCCACCGGTACGCGGTCGTGACGACGCTTGACCGCACCGTTCCCCTCATCGAGGACCGGCTCCTCCTGGCCGGCCTGAATACGCACTGCACCTCGGTGCGAGCATCCGGGATGGCCGTGCTCGAGCTGGAGAATCAGCCCGATCGTGCCATTGAGGCGATCGCTGATCAGGCCGCCGAGGCGGTCGACCGTGACCGTGCTGAGGCCATCGTCCTCGGCTGCGGGGGAATGGCAGACCTCAAACAGGTCATCGTCGAGCGATGCGAGGTGCCCGTCGTCGACGGGGTCACCGCTGCGGTGAAACTGGCGGAGTCGCTTGTGGAGCTGGGGCTGAGGACCTCGAAGGTCCGTACCTACGCCACGGCCCGTCCGAAGCAGATGAGCGGCTGGCCCTTCACCCCTGCGTGACCTCAGTCCGCGTTTGTTTCGGTGTTCTCGCCGATGGCATTGGCGAGGCGCTCCTTGTGCTTGTCGTGCTGTTTCTGACTCGTTCCGAGATGGTGGGCGGCCAGATCCCTGACTTTCGCCTGGTCCCGATGGGCGATGGCGTCATAGAGCTGGGCGTGCTCCGTGGCGACGAAGTCGAGGTCGTCGTGCTGGCTCAGCTGCCAGCGCATGCGTGAATCGAGGAGCTCACCGATCTCGACGAGGAGCCGGTTGCCGGAGAGCTCGGTGACGATGGCGTGGAAGTCTGCCGCCGAACGGTGCGCGCCGACCACATCACCGGCCTTCGACAGTTCCTTGCCCCTGGCCATTGCGGCTTCGAGCTTGGCCAGGCCCTCCCGGTTGTGGCGCTGTGCGGCGAGTTCGAAGGACAGGATGTCGAAGACGGTCCGGACCTCATTGAGGTCGGCGATGTCGCTGGGGGAGAACTCGCGTACCGTCGACCAGGTGTTGGGCCGATTCGCCACCAGCCCTTCGGAAGCGAGCTGTTTGAGGGCTTCGCGGATCGGCACGCGACTGACGCCGAGTTCAGTGGCGAGGTTTCGCTCCACCAGCTTGCTGCCGGGCAACCGGACACCGTCGATGATCTCGTTGCGCAGCACCTCAGTGACGCGCACGGTCTCGGAGCGGCGACTGTCAGTGCTCGAGCTGTCATTGTTCTTCACGAGGTCATTCTCCCACCCAGCGACTCAGCGCTTCATGGCCCGGCCCAGGGTGTCGAGGCCGACCGATCCCAGGTTCAGCGCCTTGGTGTGGAAGGCCTTGAGGTCGAAGTCCGCCCCGGCTTCGGCCTTCGCCTCATCACGGAACTGCTCCCAGAGTCGCTGACCGATCTTGTAGCTGGGGGCCTGTCCGGGCCAGCCCAGGTAGCGGTCGAGTTCGAAGGCGAGGAAGGACCGGTCCATGGCGACATTGTCGGTGAGGAACTGCCAGGCCTTCTCCCTGTTCCAGGTTCCTCCGCCGAGGCTGGCCGGGGCTTCGAGGCCCAGGTGGAAGCCGATGTCGAGGACCACACGAGCTGCGCGCAGGCGCTGCGAATCGAGCATGCCCAGGTAGTCTGCCGGATCGTCCAGGAAGCCGAGGTCGGCCATGAGCTTCTCGGCGTAGAGGGCCCAGCCCTCCCCGTGGCCGGAGACCCAGCACATGAGTCGGCGCCAACGGTTGAGGGTATCGGAGACATAGGTGGCCTGGCCGACCTGCAGGTGATGGCCGGGCACACCCTCATGATAGACGGTGGTCTTCTCCTGCCAGGTGGCGAACTCGGTGACGCCTTCGGGCACCGACCACCACATGCGGCCCGGACGGGAGAAGTCGTCGGTCGGTCCTGTGTAGTAGATGCCTCCGGTGGCCGAGGGAGCGATCATGCATTCGATCGTGCGCACCGGTTCGGGAATGTCGAAATGAGACTTCCCGAGCTCGGTGATCGCTTCATCAGCGACCTTCTGCATCCACTCGCGCAGGCCCTCCGACCCATGCAGGGTCCGTTCCGGATCGTTGTTGAGCGTCTCCATGACCTCGAACAGATCAGCACCGGGCTGAATCTTCTCCGCCACCTCACGCTGCTGGGCGTCGATGCGGGCGAGCTCCTCGAGTCCCCACGCATAGGTCTCATCGAAGTCGACCTCCGCGCCCAGGAAGTCACGCGAGTACAGGGCGTAGGCCTCGCGACCGCATGCCTCGTTCTCCCCAGCGGCAGGGAGGAGCTGCGCACCCAAGAAATCGGCGAGGCCGGCGAATGACTCACGGGCCGCCTCGGCGTGGGTGTTCAGCCGCTGACGCAACGAGGGTGGGGCGTCGGTGGCGCCGGCGACGAGCTGGTCGAAGTTGCTGCCCGGCTCGGCTACCGCGCGGGCCTGTTCGATGACCTTCTCGACCTGGATCCGGGCGGAGACCTGGCCGCGGCTCTTGGCCAGGGACAGCGACTCCTGATAGCCGGCGACGGACGTGGGCACGGCAGCCATCGTCGTGTCCACCGCCTCCCAGTCCTGGGTGGTCTCGGTGGGCATGAGGTCGAAGGCGTCGCGAATGGACTGCAGGGGCGACTCGATGACGTTGAGGCTCGAGTGCTTGAGCCCGGCCTCGAAATAATCGCGGTCGACGGTGAGCCGGTCGCGCATCGCATCGATGGTGACGAGGTCGACGTCGTCGA
>JAKDSA010000120.1 GCA_030457025.1 Brevibacterium sp.
CTTCGCGCGCAGTGACGGGCCAGAACCTCGTCGTCGACAACGGTCTGGTGATGGGCTGAGTCCGCGCCGCGGGGTGCTCGCGCCCAGCTGCATCGAGCGGACCACTTAGCGTCGAGGGAGCAGGTTATAGAGTCGCCCGTCGACGCTAAGGTGTCCGCGCGGCGCCCAGTGTCCCACCATCAGGTCGGCCGGTGCACCACTGCCGGGTTGGAGAGCAGCGGGACTCAGACCCGTTCGAGGAACGCCAGTGTGCGTTCGAAGAGCAGTTCAGCACTGTCCTCGCGGTAGTCGGCGACCAGCGGGTCGCTGAACAGATGGGTCGCCCCCGGGTAGAGGAAGTACTCAGCCTGGGTTCCTGCTCGCGCGGCGGACTCCATCAGGGTCTCCGGTGCGCCTGCGTCGCGCCAGACGTCTTCGACGGAGAAGTGGATCTGGACGGGCACATCCTCCTGCCACCGCGTCGGCTTGGGAAAGCCGCCGCCGTGGAAGAGAAGCGCACCGCGTGCACGCGAATCATTCTTGCCCATCTGCTGGGCGATTCCGGCACCGAGCGAGAGGCCGGCGAACACGATCTCGTCCGGCAGATCAGCGCACGCCGCGACAACCCGGTCGACGAGCTGTGAGAAGCCGACCTTCTGGGCATGGTCGACGCCTTCGTCTGCTGTTGAGAACGTTTGACCCTCGTAGTAGTCGGGGGCGAAGACGGTGTGCCCCGCGGCGGTGTAGCGATCTGCGATCGCGCTGATGCCGGGAGTCTTGCCCAGTGCGGAATGAAGCAGGACGAGAGTTGTCATGGCTGTCTCCTTGTCTCGACGACCGACTCAGCTGCTGTGGCCGGAACCGGTTCAGCGGCTGTGACCGTGGGGGATGGCGAAGGAATCGGCCTGTGCGGTGTTCCAGTCGTCTGCCCAGTCGTCGGGAGCGCCGCTGAGCAGCTCGCCGGGTTTGAGCCAGTCGTAGAGTCGGGCATAGGACCACGATTCGGACTCCGAGACGTTGCGGCGCAGCATCGTCGGTTCCAGCTCATCCGGATGAGCGACGCCCATGGACGCCATCAGACGAACCGCCTCGGCGACGGTGCCGTCGTGATAGTTCCTCACTCGAGTCGACTTGTCGGGAACATCGATGGCGCGAGCCCGGCGGGGATCCTGGGTCGCGACGCCGACCGGGCACTTGCCGGTATGGCAGACCTGAGCCTGAATGCACCCGATGGCCATCATCATGGCGCGAGCCGCCATCGTGAAGTCGGCACCCTGGATGAGTCGCTTGACGATGTCGGAGCCGCTCGCGATCTTCCCCGCCGCGCCGAGCCTGATGCGATCGCGCAGGCCCGCGCCCATCAGCGCATTGTGCACGATCATCAGGCCCTGCGTCAGCGGCAGGCCGACGTGGTTCTCGAATTCGAGCGGTGCCGCGCCGGTGCCGCCCTCGGAACCGTCGACGATGATGAAGTCGGGGGTGATTCCCGTTTCGACCATCGCCTTGCAGATGGCGAGGAACTCGGTGCGCGAACCCACACAGAGCTTGAACCCGGCAGGTTTGCCGCCGGAGAGCTCGCGCATCTGCTCGATGAAGTGCAGGAGCTCGATCGGGGTGGAGAACACAGTGTGGTTCGGGGGGCTGACGCAGGTCTTACCGACGGGGATGCCGCGGATCTCCGAGATCTCCTCGGTGACCTTCGGGCCGGGCAGGACGCCGCCGATGCCGGGTTTGGCGCCTTGGGAGAGTTTGAGTGAGACCATCTTGACCTGCGGGTCCTTCGCCTTACTCGCGAAGACGTCCGGATCAAACTCACCTTCGGGGGTTCTGGCGCCGAAGTACCCGGTGCCCAGCTCCCAGATCAGGTCGCCGCCGAACTCACGGTGATAGGGCGTGATCGAGCCTTCGCCGGTGTCTTGGGCGAAGCCGCCCATGGCCGCGCCCTTGTTGAGTGAGCGCACCGCATTGTCACTCAGCGAACCGAAGCTCATGGCCGAGACGTTGAGGAGCGAGATGTCGTAGGGCTGTGTGCATTCCGCACCGCCGACACGGACCCGTGGGGGAGTCGGGGAGTTCGTGATCGGAACATTCGAGTGCATGAGGGCCTCGTAGCCCGTGCGATTGACATCGCGTTCGGTGCCGAAGGCGCGTTCGCCGTGTTTGCCCTTGGCGCGTTCGTAGATCGTCGCGCGAGTGTTGCGATTGAAGGGACGCCCGTCCCAGTTGCGTTCGATGAAGTACTGCTGGATCTCCGGGCGAATCGATTCGAGCAGGTACCGTGCGTGACCGGCGACCGGATAGTTGCGCAGAATCGAATGCTTCTTCTGTGTCACGTCCCAGGCGGCGAGGGCACCGAGCCCGAGCGCTGAGACGGCTGCGGCGGCCTGAGCCACCCGCCTTCCTGTCGAGTCTCCTCCGAGCTGACTAACCATGTGGAACTGACCTTTCCTTGAGCTTCGTCGGTCTGTGCTTGATGCGAGCCTAGACTGAGAACGCGGGGATTTCAGGAAAGGGTGGGCTAAATTTCACAACAGTTGTATCAACAGCGCTGAGACCAGCTCATCGAGCTGCAGAGAGTAGCCGATGATGAGGAGGAACCCCGTGGCGATCCAGGCTGCCTCCTTCCCCGCGTCGTAACCACGCAGGGGACGGCGGCCGTAGCGAAGCCCGCCGGCCATGACGATGACGAGATCGACGATCCACCACAGGCCCAGACCACCCAGGGACACGAGCTTGAGCCCGCCGGTGGCGAAGCGGCCCGTGTAGAAGCGGTCGGCGCCGAGGAATCCCAGCGCCAGTGACAGGACCCAGGTGACGAAGAAGGAACGGTTGCCTCCACCCTCAGTTGTGTCGGAGGAACGCTCCGGGACCGCGGGCAGTGTGGAGTCGAGGGGCGGCAGGTCAAGGGATAGTGGGCCGGGCGACAGGGAGGGCAGGGACATCGGGGGATCTCCTATTCGCTGCTCCCTGAGATCCGAGTGACGAGTCACGGAGAGCGGGGTGTGGGTGTCAGGTGGGGACCTGAGTACAGCCTAGGAAATTCGTGGACGTGCGCGCATTGGGGTTTTCCTCACATCGCCGAGGCGGCAGGTCGTTTGGGCCCGTCACCGCGGTGGGCATAGCGTGGGGACCATGAGTACTGGTGAGCCGAGCGCGACGAGTACTCGGCGCACCGTCATTGCGGTGTTCTTGGCCGGGGTCTCGGTCTTCCTCGTCCTCTACGAGACACAGGGGCTTCTCCCCGCCATCCGCGGGGCCTATGACATCGACGCGCCCACGGCGAGCCTCACGGTCTCCGCCACAAATGTGGCTATGGCCGTCTTCCTCATCCCGTCCTCCCTGCTCGCTCCGCGCATCGGCCACGCCAGACAGATCGCCGGCGGTGTGGTCCTGGCCGCGCTCCTCGCTCTCATCCTGCCGTTCATGCCGAGTCCCGAACTGCTCATCGCCGTGAGGTTCCTCCAAGGGGTGGCGATCGCTGCGGTGCCGGCCACCGCGATGGCCTATCTGTCGCTGCGGCTGCCGGCGGCGGCGCTGCCCGGTGCGATCGGCATCTACATCGCCGGCAACACGATCGGCGGACTCTCCTCCCGGCTTCTCACCGGTCTTGCCGCGGAGGTTCTGGGTTGGCACGGCGGTTTGGCCTTCACCGCGGCCGTGTCCCTGGCCTTCGGACTCACCGTCGTCTGGCTCCTCCGCCATGACCTGTTCACCACCTCACGGGTCCTCGCCGCACGCGCTGCATCCGCGACAGCACCGGTGGCCTCGGCCTCCGAGCACGCCTCGGCTCCCGCGGAACCCCCACAGTCACCTCGGCGAGCGATCATTCCACTCGGCTCGGGGCTGTGGCGGATCTACCTCACCGGCTTCCTGTGCATGATCGTCTTCGGGGGATCGTTCACGATGCTCGGCACCCGGCTGCAGCACGATCCCTGGCGGCTGAGCGAAGGCGCGGTCGCCCTCTTCTTCCTCATCTACCTCGTCGGAACCCTCGTCACCACGTATTACGGGCGCCTGGCGACGAAGCTCTCCCGAACCTCGCTGACGCTGATCGGGATGGTCACAGCGCTCGTCGGCGCCGGGCTCACGCTCATCGACTCCCTGGTCGTCATCATCATCGGCATGTCCCTGCTCACCGGCGGCTTCTTCCTCGGCCACACCGGCGCCTCCGCGGCCGCCAGCGCCTCACAGCCCGGAGTCGACTCCACCCGCTCGGCGGCCATCTACCTCACCGTCTACTACCTGGGCACCAGCCTGGGTGCCTGGCTCTCTGCAGTCCTGTTCACCGATTTCGCGTGGCCGGGTGTGGTCGTCATGTGCATGACCTCGTTGTTCGCGGTTCTGATCTTGACCCTGACGGGGGCTTCGATAGGGTTCAAGAAACGCAGCTGATCAGTCGTTCAGCTCAAGGACCGGAGGACTTCATGCCCCACGCAGCACACTCGAACGTCACCTATTCGATCGAGCGCGGCATCGCCCATGTGGAGATCGATCGTGCCGAGAAGCTCAATTCCCTCACACGAGAGGTGTTCGAAGACCTCATCGAGGTCGGACTGGCGCTCAAAGAAACGACCGAGGTCGGGGCTGTTGTGCTCTCCGGTCGCGGGCGCGCCTTCAGTGCCGGTCTGGACTTCACCGAAATGGCCCGCCTCTCGGAGGACGGCACCGCGACCACCTCCACCGCCGAGGTGGGCGCGGGGACCGCATCGATGACGGAGGCCGACGCGAGCCCGGCATCGGCGACCGAGAGCGTGGTCGATGTCGGAGACAGGCTCGGGTCGGCTCGTGCGCTGGCGCAGAAGGCCGTGCACGTGTGGTCCCTGATCGAGGTTCCCGTCATCGCCGCACTCAGAGGCCCGGCCCTCGGCGGCGGGATGCAGATCGCGCTGGGCACCGACATCCGCATCGCCGGCCCCGACGCCCAGCTCTCGCTGATGGAGATCAAGTGGGGGATCATCCCTGATATGTGCGGGACTCAGCTTCTGCCCCGCCTGGTCGGGCCCGGAATGGCGAAGAAGCTCATCGTCACGGGTGAGGCCATCGGAGCCGAAGAAGCACTGCGGATCGGTCTCGTGGAAGAGCTGGCTGACGATCCGGTGAAGCGAGCGCTCGAGCTTGCGGCCGACATCGCCGGGAAATCACGCTCGGCACTCGTCTGGGCGAAGAAGCTCGTCGACCTCTCCTGCGAAGCCGATCTGGCTGCAGGTCTCGACGCTGAACAGGAAGCGCTGGCCTCGCTCATCGGCACGGACGAGCAGCGCCAGGTCGTGGCAGACAGGCTGGGGCGCATGGCCGAGAAGACGAAGGGCTGACGCGAAGCGATCCGGCCGTGGTGTGAGGCCTCAGCCGTGGCGGCCGGGGAACTCCGGGCGGACCGGATCGATGGTCCGGTCGAATCCGACCACCTCGGCGACGGTCTTGAACGCGGCGAGCTCACGCAACAGGACAAGGGTGGGGCGCATGAGCTTGAGACGCTCCTCGGTCTCGGCAGTGAGGATCTCGCCCACTGACATCCACTCGCTCGAATGCGCCTCGGTGGTCTGGTGTCGGGCCGACTCCAGGTCACCGGCTGAGACCACGTAGAAGTAGGTGTCGAAGCGCCTCGGCCGCCCTGCCGGGGTCACCCAGTTCGCCCACGGCTTCAGCCCCGCAGTGTCAAGCACGGCCCCTGTTTCCTCCTCGACCTCACGTACGGCGGTGGCGAGCAGGATGCGCCACCCCTCGGCCACCTCGGCGATGGTGGAGTCCTTCCACGCCCCCTGATGAGTCTGCGGGTCGGGGACAGCGATCGATGCTGCGGTCTGCTCATCGATGGGGTCGACGCGACCGCCGGGGAAGACGACGACGCCGGCGGCGAAGTCCATCGTCGAAACGCGGTGCTGAACGAAGACCTCGAGCCCCGTGTCCCCGTCGCGGAGCATGAGCACGCTGACGGCGGGTCTGATCGGCACGGCACTCGGATCGGCCACATCGGGTCTGCTGGAGGAGTCGGCGAGGTCCGAACGGTCGGACCCCTCGGGGGAGATATTTCGAATCACTGTCAGCACCTTCGCTTCTGTGTCTGGTCGTCACCTCCCATTATCACCCTCAGCGATGGAACGGACAGTGGCGGGGTGGGTGGCAGCCGGGACTCGAGTCGCCACGGCCGAGGCCCGACGGGGCGATCACCTGTGGAATCACGGCGCAGGATACGATGGAGACCTGAGAGGAACGACGCCGGATTTCTCAAGTGACCTTGAGGGCTGGTTGTTGGGAATCGGTGTACGGCACCGGGCGCTGACGGCCCGCAAACCGGAAGAGTGCGGAAATGAGCGGTGTGGAGGTCTACCCCTTCTTCACGATCGACCAGGCGTGGCCCAACTGGCTGATATTCACGCTCCTGGCAGTCGACATGATCATCCGCATCGTCGCGCTGGGCTGGATTCCGCACAACCGCAGACCCTCGGTCGCGCTCGGCTGGCTGCTCGCGATCTTCCTCATCCCCTATGTCGGAATTCTCGCGTTCCTGCTGCTCGGCTCGGCGAAGCTGCCGAGGCGGCGGCGGGACAAACAGGTGCTCGTCAACGACATCTTCCGTGATCAGACCGATGACCAGGCGATCATCGGTGACTCCGCCCATATGCCCGAACAGCTGAGCACGGCCGCGCAGCTGAACTACGATCTGGGTGCGCTGCCGATGACGCACGGCAACGCCTTCGACCTGCACACCGACAATCACGACTGCATGGAGGCGATGGCCGACCATATCGACGCGGCCACGAGATTCGTTCACTTCGAGTTCTACATCGTCGCGATCGATGACACGACGAGGCGGCTCTTCGAATCGCTGCTGGCCGCCCACGTTCGTGGGGTGGAGGTGCGCATCCTCATCGACCACCTGGGTTCCCTGGGATATCCGGGCTACTCGGAGCTGGTCAAGAGGCTCGACTCCTCGGGTGTGGCCTGGCGCCGAGCCCTGCCGATCCGGCCCTGGAAGGGTGAGTATCAGCGGCCCGACCTGCGCAATCACCGGAAGATCCTCGTCGTCGACGGCGACGTCGCCTTCACCGGATCTCAGAACATCATCGACCGGTCCTACAACAAGCGACGCAACCGGCGGAAGGGCTTCCAATGGATGGATCTGTCGCTGAAGTGCACCGGTCCGGTCGTCGACGAACTCGACGCAGTCTTCGTCACGGACTGGTATTCGGAGACGGGCGAGCTCTTCGACGAACCCTCACAGGGAGAGCTGCTGGCACCGCAGAACGGCGGCATCCAGGCGCAGGTGGTTCCGTCGGGGCCAGGATTCGAAGACGAGAACAACCTGCGCCTGTTCAACCACCTCATCTACAACGCGAACCGCAGTGTCGTTGTCTGCTCACCGTACTTCGTGCCCGACGAATCGCTCATGCACGCGCTCACGACCGAGGCTCGGTCCGGAGTCGACGTGCGCCTGTATGTGGGAGAGACGAGCGACCACTGGATCACTCAGCGAGCCCAGCAGTCCTATTACGCCGATCTGGTGCGAGCCGGGGTCCGGATCTTCCTGTATCACGCCCCGACCGTTCTGCATTCGAAGTTCCTCATCATCGACGACGAGGTCTCGATCATCGGGTCCTCGAACATGGACGAGCGATCATTCGCGATGAACATGGAGGTCACCATGTTCATCGTCGACAAGGAATTCACCCAGCGGATGTCCGACCTCGAAGCGCAGAGGTATGCACCGAACTCCGTCGAACTCGACGCCGAAGAGTGGAACGAGCGGCCGCTGCTGCGCAAGTATGTGGAGAACGTCGCCAGGCTCACGAGTTCACTGCTCTAGGCACTTCGCCGACAAAGACAACGCTCCCGCACACTGATCCAGTGTGCGGGAGCGTTGTCGCCTGTCACCTGCGACTGAGGTTCACCTGCGATTGCGGTTCAGGCGAGGGCCTCCGCGGTGAGGGGCCTCCGCGGTGA
>JAKDSA010000121.1 GCA_030457025.1 Brevibacterium sp.
GCCCAGCCGTGGAAGTCGGTGCCGCGGTAGCCGAGGTCGATGCGGAACCGCGTCATGATTCGACCGGTCCTGCTTGATCCTGGGCTCCAGACTGTTCCTCAGGCTCCGGCGCGGTGAAGGGCTCGCGGGCCCGGAACACGTTCTGAAACAGCCGCGACAGTGCGCGTTCACGCTGCCGGTGGTAGAGGTCGACGTTCGTGTTGTAGATGCGGGCCCCGGCCAAGATGCGCTCGGTCAGCACCTTCAGCTGACCGTGCAGCAGCGCGATGGTGGTGTCGAGTTCTTCACGCGGATTCGTCTCCATCGCCAGGGTCGATTCCGTGACAATGGCCTTGCCGCTGACCTGGCTGGGAATCTGTGCCGCATCATCGACGGCGCGCGTCAGCGCACTCTCCGCGGCAGCACCGCGATGGCCGAACGGTGCGCGCTCGGCCGAGGCGAGCGCGAGTTCGATGGAGCTGAGATCTTGCGTGGTGATCTGCTGCAGGGTTCCGATGTAGGCGGGCACGAGGGCGTGGCGGCCGCGGAGTTCGACGAGCAGCTGGCGTTTGGCCTCATCGCAGAGAGAACGAGCCATCGACAGCTGATTGAACCGCAGGATCGTCAGCACCAGAGCGAGGACGACGAGGGCGAGCACGCTCACTCCGATGATGAACCAGACCACTGTCGCCTCCCCTTCTCACTCGCTTGACCGAGACTTAAGTTTACGCGGGCTTCAGACTCCTCGCGAACGAGTCAGCGGCTGGTCGCCGTCGGCCCCACGGGGCGCGGCGACGCATCCGATCGCGCGCGGCGATTTCGGCCATTCGTCGTCGGCGGGTCGCCTGGATGTCGCCCGTCCTTCACTCTGAAGGCGTGAACTGAGTTCTGTGAGAGTAGCGATCATTGCAGAGTCCTTCCTCCCCAATATGAATGGGGTCACCCACTCGCTCCTGCGCGTCCTCGACCATCTGGCCGACCGCGGCGACGAGGTCCTCATCATCGCTCCGGGCACGCGCCGCGACGGTCCCAAGGAGGTCGCCGGATCCCGCATCATCCGAGTTCCTTCGATCGCCTTGCCGAAGTATCGTCGGGTTCGCGTTGCGCCGGGCGGGGTCAGCCGCATCAAACGACTGTTGGAGGCTTTCGCCCCCGATGTCGTCCACTTGGCCAGCCCCTTCGTGCTCGGTTGGCGCGGTGTCCTGGCGGCCCAGAGCCTCGACCTGCCGACCGTGGCGATCTATCAGACCGAGGTTCCCGCCTATGCCGCCCGGTATGGGATGCACGGCATCGAGGCGATGCTGTGGTCGCATGTGCGCAACATCCACCAGCATGCCTCCCTGACCCTGGCTCCCTCGTCCTACACTCTGGACCAGCTGTCCGGACTCGGAGTCGCCGAGGTGGATCTGTGGGCACGCGGGGTCGATTCCTCCCGTTTCGACCCGAGTCACCGGTCCGAAGCCTGGCGACGGTCCGTGGCACCCAATGGTGAGAAGATCATCGGCTACGTCGGTCGGCTCGCTGCCGAGAAGCAGGTGGAGGACCTCGTCGTGCTCGACGATGTGCCCGGTTCGAAGCTCGTCATCGTCGGCGACGGACCCTGGCGGGACAAGCTCGAACGGTCCCTGCCGAATGCCCACTTCACCGGGTTCCTGGGCGGCGACGCTTTGGCTCAGGCGGTTGCGAGCTTCGATGTCATGGTTGCACCAGGCGAACTCGAGACCTTCTGCCAGACTATTCAGGAGGCCATGGCCTCCGAGGTGCCCGTCATCGCCCCCGCTCGAGGCGGTCCCCTCGATCTCGTCGACTCCTCCCACACCGGGTGGCTATACACTCCGAAGGACCTGACCGCGATGCGCGGACATGTCACCGACCTCCTCGGCGACGAGGCGAAGCGCCGGGCGTTCGGTGTCGCCGGACGCCAGCAGGTGCTGGGCCGCAGCTGGAAGAGCGTGTGCTCGCAGCTCATCGGCCACTACTCCAGGGCGATCGAGAATCCGCACCCGCAGGTCCTGGGTCGCGGCTTCACCGTCCAGACGGGTTGAGGGTTCCTCAAGCTTCTGAGACCGATCAACGTCGAGCGCGCACCTTAGCGTCGACAGCCCACGCTATAACGTGACCGCTCGATGCTGAGGTGCGCGCTCGACAATAACGGCAACCTGCGGGTGCTGGCGGCAAGCTCGCGATCAGTCCCAGGACAGCGTTTCAGGACTGCGCGGCCCAGTCCGCGACGGTGAGTACCGTGGCCTGTTTGGGGAAGACCTTCTCGGTGAGCACTCGGTGGACCTCCTCATCTCGATCTGCACACGCGTCAGCGAGCACCGTCAGGCGGAAGTCGAGGTCGGCGGCTTGCCGGATGGTCGAGAGAACCACTCCACTGGTGGCGACGCCGGCGAGGATCAGCGTGTCGGCACCGTAACCGCGCAGCAGAACCTCGAGATCGCTGCCTGCGAAGGCACTGATGCGACGCTTCGTCACGATCGGTTCACCCTCATGCCGTCCCAGTGTCTCGTGGATGCTCGTCGAAGCGTGTGCCTCATCGAGGTCGCCGTGGGCCGCGATCTGCTTAAACGATGCAGTCTCTGGGAGGTGTGGCTGACCGTCCCGCAATGCAACTCGCACCCAGATAACAGGGATGCCCTTCTCTCTGGCAGCAGCGACAGCATCGCGGGCACGTTCGAGCACGCCGGTCTTGGTGAAGGCCTCATCACCGGCGATGCCGTTCTGGAAGTCCATGGCGAGCAGGACGGGGCGGTGGGTTTCAACCATTGTGTCTCCTACGCAGTTCTTCACGACAGTTCGCAGTTCTGTGCGACAGCCGAGATGCGAATCAGTCGTCGCTCTCCCGCAGAGGATACTCCTCATCAGGATGATCACCCACGAGAGTTCAATCGGCGAACCCTCGGCGTCGGCGAACCCTCTATGTCTGCGAAACTGCCTCAGTCCACGATCCCGCGGGCGTCGAGTGCCCGCCCGGTGTCCTGGGCGTACTTCACCGAGCGGAGGATCGCGGGGACGACTCTGGCCTTGATGCTCGAGTCGAGGCCGCGGGCTCGGGCGGCACGGTCGGCCTCTCCCAGCAGTCCGGAGACGTGGGAGATGGCGCGCACCATGAGGCTTGCGGTCAGGGCGATCATGTCCGGGCTGGCGCCCAGGAAGCGCAGCGGGGAGACGATCACAGTGAAGGTATCGAGCAGCTGCGCCACCGTTGTCGTCAGGGTCAGCAGCATCGCGGCCTGCACGCAGGCGAACACGGTGCCGCCGACGGTGAGGCCGGCTTGCAGCGATCCGAAGAAGTACTGCATGGCCACGACGATGAGGATGAGCGCCGCCGCGTAGAGCCATGTCCTGAGGAAGTGGCGCAGTCGAAGCCTGGCGGTGAAGCCGAGGACGACCAGGACCGCGAACATCGACCAGTTGATGACCGGGTCGCGGAAGATCAGTGCCACGACTCCGATCAGGGCGATGACACCAAGCTTCACCCCGGGCGCTGTTCGGTGCAGCCAACCTGGTGTGTGCGCAACCTTGCCGAACAGCTGCGGTCGGGGCCGGATGCCGCCGCGGGATCGGCGGCTCATCGGATGACGCTCATGACGAGTCGCTCATGATCAGCTCACGATACATCCGGGTCGCCTCGCCGGGAGACGAATCATGGACGATGCGTCCGGAATCGACGACGAGGGCACGGTCGGCCAAACCGGCGAAGTCGAGGTCGTGGGTGGAGAAGATCACGCGCACACCTCGGCGGGCGACAAGATCGTCGAGGAGTTTCCGCAGCTTCTCCTTGTTGCGCAGGTCCAGCAGCGTCGTCGGTTCATCGAGGACGAGGATCTGCGGGTCGACTGCGAGCACAGCGGCCAGGGCCACGAGCTGGCGTTGGCCGCCGGAGAGTTCGTAGACGCTGCGATCAGCCAGATCGGCGATGCCCAGTTCCTCGAGCACGGCCAGCGCGGCGGCGCGGCGCTCGGATTTGGGCACGCGCTTGCGCAGGGAGAGTTCGATGTCTTCCAGCGGGGTCGGCATCACCAGCTGCGCCGCGGGATCGGTGAAGACGAAGCCCACCCGCGATCGCACCTGCTTCGCCTGCTCGAGCGGGTCGAGACCATCGACGAGCACCCGGCCGGAGTTCGCCGTCACCAACCCGTTGAACAGCTGCAGCAGCGTCGACTTCCCAGACCCGTTGGCGCCGATGATTGCGATCGTCGGCTCATTCAGAGTGACGTTCACGTCGGTGAGGATCGGTCGGTAGACATCGCCCGTCGGGGTGTCATCGAGGACTCCGACCGAGACGTCGGTGAAGCTGATCTCCTGCGCAGAGGCTGGCTGATCGCCGAAGATCACTGTGCCGCAGCCCCTTCGGCACCGGCACCCGCGGACCGCGCAGTCGGTGCCACCGTCGGGACACCTCGGCGACGGAGGACATCGGGGAAGGCCCGGTGGATGAGGAGGGCGACGGACACGGCGAGGACGTTTTTGATGATGTCGCCGGGCCAGTAGGCAAGGTCAGCTACGGCGGCCACACCCAGGGGCAGGTCGGCGTTGATCGACATCCCGAGGATGCCGAGGGGATGGTTGAGCAGCAGGCTCGAGCCCAGTGCCCCGATGAACAGGGCGATCCACAGTTTCGTTCCGCGGAAGCGGCGAATGGCCCAGCGGGCAACGAATCCCACGGCCAGAGCATAGAGGGTGAATGAGGTGATGTAGCCGGCACTGGGGCCGGCGAGCACGCCGATGCCGCCGCTCATGCCGGAGAAGATCGGCAGGCCCAGCAGGCCGAGGACGACGTAGAGCAGAACGGCGGCCCCGCCCCGCCACGGGCCCAGCACCAGGCCGCAGAGTGCGATGGCGAACGTCTGCAGGGTGATCGGCACACCGGCCGGGCCGACGGGGATCGGCGGCATGATCGCGAATGCCGCCAGCAGAGCGGCGAAGACCGCGATCAGGGCGATGTCGCCGGCCCTGCCCGCTGAGTTCGCCTGTGAGGACTTCGCCGAGGCGGGACCGGCGGTGTGCGCGTGTGACATGGGTTCTCCGATGGTTGGGTGCGCCCGAGGCTCATTCGGGCTCACCCAACCCTAACTGAACACTGTTCAGGAGTTGTGGTCGGGGAACAGAATCATTCCCATTCGATGGTTCCCGGCGGCTTCGAGGTGACGTCGAGGACGACCCTGTTGATGTCGTCGACCTCGTTCGTGATGCGGTTGGAGATGACCGAGAGGACGTCGTAGGGAACGCGCGTCCAGTCAGCGGTCATGGCATCTTCGCTCGAGACCGGGCGCAGCACGACCGGGTGGCCGTAGGTGCGTCCATCGCCTTGGACTCCGACCGAGCGAACGTCGGCGAGGAGGACGACCGGGCACTGCCAGATCTCTCCGTCCAGGCCGGCCTTGGTCAGCTCCTCACGGGCGATGGCGTCGGCTCGGCGCAGGATCGAGAGACGATCCTCCGTGACTTCGCCGATGATGCGAATTCCCAGCCCGGGGCCGGGGAAGGGCTGGCGGGAGACGATGGCGTCCGGAACTCCGAGTTCACGGCCGATGGCGCGGACCTCGTCCTTGAACAGAGCGCGCAGGGGCTCGATGAGTTCGAAGGTGATGTCATCGGGCAGTCCGCCCACATTGTGGTGGCTCTTGATGTTCGCGGTGCCCGCTCCGCCCCCGGATTCGACGACGTCGGGGTACAGGGTGCCTTGGACGAGGAATCCGATCTCGGCGCCTTCGTCCTTGGCTTCGAGCACGAGGTCGGCTGCGGCGGCCTCGAAGGTGCGGATGAATTCGCGGCCGATGATCTTACGCTTCAGCTCAGGGTCGACGACGCCGGAGAGTTCGGACAGGAACCGCTCACGGGCATCGATGGTGACCAGACGGACGCCGATCGAGTTGACGTAGTCGTTCTCGACCTGTTCGCGCTCGTTCTCACGCAGGAGTCCGTGATCGACGAACACGCAGGTGAGCTGGTCTCCGATGGCCTTGTGGACTAGGGCTGCGGCCACCGAGGAGTCGACTCCGCCGGACAGGGCGCAGATGACGTTCTTCGATCCGACGCGCTGGCGGATCAACTCGACCTGTTCGTCGATGACCGAGGCATTGGTCCAGTCGGCGGTGAGGCCGGCGACGTGGAAGAGGAAGTTCTCCAGGATCTGCTGACCGTGCTCGGAGTGGAGGACTTCGGGGTGCCACTGCACTCCGGCGAACCGGCGGGCCGCGCACTCGAAGGCGGCGACCGGCGTGTCGGGGGTCGAGGCGAGCACATCGAAGTCAGCGGGTGCCTCGGCGACGGAGTCCCCGTGGGACATCCACACCTTGTAGTTGTTGGGGGTCTGTGCCAACAGGGCACCGGTGCTTGCCACGGTGACCGGAGTCGAGCCGTATTCGCGCTTGTCGGTCTTGGCCACACGTCCGCCGAGGTTGCTCGCCATGAGCTGGAACCCGTAGCAGATGCCCAGGGTGGGCACACCGAGGTCGAAGACTGCGGTGTCGAATCCGGGGGCTCCCTCGGCGTTCACGCTCGAAGGTCCGCCCGAGAGCACGATGGCGAGCGGATTCTTCGCCGCGAATTCCGCGGCCGGTGCGTCATGGGCGATGATCTCGGAATACAGTCCGGCCTCGCGGATCCGTCGGGCGATGAGCTGCGCGTACTGCGCACCGAAATCGACCACGAGGACAGGAGGCACCTGTGTGCTCTGGGTTTGCGTCATGAGCCAATTCTAATCATCGGCCACCCCGCTCCCAACCTCAGGTGGAGCTCAGCTCTTGGGAGCGACCACGACGGCCGCTGCCAGCTCCGCTTCGACCTGGCGGTGGATCCGACGTTCGAGGATGAACGACATCACCGGAACCACACCGGCCAGGGCCAGAACGATGTAGCGGCCCAGTGTCCAGCGCATCTGCTGGTTGAGCCAGAAGCAGCCGATGAGGTAGACGACGTAGCACCAGCCGTGGCAGATCGCGATCGCGGCGGCCAGGTTGAATCCTCCGAAGTTCAGGGCCGTCGAGGGGTCGGCGGCGATGAGGTACTTGTAGATCATCTCGACGGTGAGGATGAGAAGCATCGTTCCGGTGATGATGGCCATCACGCGATAGAACTTCAGGGCGTTGCGCGCCGAGGTGAAGCGTTTGACGCTCCACACATTGTTGTCATCGAAGTCGGGGCGGGAATCCAGGGACTCGGGTTCTTCGCTCACGCTCGGTTTCCTCCGGTCGGGGTGGTATTGGTCGAATCGGCGTCGTCGGCTGACCGGCCACGGCGGCTGCGAGGCTTCTTCGCTCCATGCCTGTGGGCAGGAAGTCCGGTCAGTCCCGACATCACCTCGGGATCGATCGAGGACTGGCCTGAAGACTTGACGACAACATACTCGACCGGGCTTGCAGAATCCTGAGCTTCGGAGTCACTGCCGAGGCGGCGGCGCATGAAGTCATCACGCAAAAGCTGCCACCACATGTACAGGGCCATGAAGGCGAAGATCAGCCATTCGATCGCGTAGCCCGCGGACTGCAGATCGAATCCGCCCTCCTCGCGTGTCGTCGTCGGCGGCACGTGTGACAGTCCGTCCGTCCCGATGGAGGCGGCGGCACCGCTTGCCGATTCGGGGATGAGGAAGCCCGAATAGGTCAGCAGGTCGGGGAAGAGGTTGATCAGCTGTGAGGTCGAGACTGTGCGCACCTGGCCCTCGGGAAGTGAGTTGCCGGGCTCCGGGCCTTCAACGGGGCCGATCTGGGCCTTCATCTCGACCGGGCCCTGGGCCGCACGGGATTCCATGGCGGTCTGCTCATCGGTGGTGAAGCCGCGCAGAACCGGAATCGCGATGGTCTTGTCCTCAGCCTCCTTCGCTTCGACCGACTCGCCGAGGTGGGCATCATCGGGCGCGAACATCGTCACGACCCA
>JAKDSA010000177.1 GCA_030457025.1 Brevibacterium sp.
GAGCGCGAACAGCTCGACGCGCTCCTGCGGCCTGAACGCCTGACCGGGATGGGCACCGATCACAATGTGACGACTGATCCCGACAGCGCCGAGGCGGTCCCCAGGGATGAGATGACGACTGAACTGCCGGTGGTGCCTGAGTCGGAGGAGTGACTGAGCGCCAGGGGAACTGCCCTCAACTTTTCTGGCCTCGGTGGCTCGCTTCGGTCAATTCCACGTAGGCAAGATGCTGATCGGCCGAATGGCAGATGATCTTGCCCTTGTGGTTCTTGGTCTTCCTGAGGATCCCCGCCTCGGCTAATTCACCTAGTGCTCGGTGGGCGGCCGCCCGGGTCACTCCATGTTCGGCAGACACCGATTCGATGGTGAGTACCGGTTCGCGTGCCAATCGGTCGAGGATCTTGAGGATGACGGCACCAGACCTTGGCTGCGCTGGAGACTTTCCAATGGTCCGACGATGCTCAACCAGATCGGCACGAATGGTCTGGTCCAGAGCCTCAATATCCTCGGCCAGAAGGACGGCGCTGGCGGCTGCCTGCTCAATCGCCTCGGCGAAGGAGAGAATCCATTGGTCGAGGTCCTCCGGGCCCCGGCGATATGCTGTCAGCCCACCGATATAGGCATCTGTGTCGGAGGCGAAGACGGTGCTGATCGGCACGAGTACGGTGCGGACGGCGTCGGATCGCTTGAGCACGGTGTGCACGAGTGCTCGTCCAGTCCGCCCATTGCCGTCGATGAACGGGTGGATCGTCTCGAACTGGGCGTGTGCAATGGCGGCACGGATGACAGGGTTGCCTTCAGTGTTCGAGATGAACTCGGCCAAGTTTGCGACAAGCCGTGTCACCTCCGCGGCTGGGGGCGGGACGAAGTCTGCGCGCAGTGGGCTGTTGCCTGGACCGCTGACCCAGTTCTGGACTTCTCGCAACCCGTAGTCGAGTCGGGGTTCGATCGAATGCTGCAATTCTTCGATATCAGAGACTGTGATCGTCCGCGATGGCCAGCTTCTTCGGACTGAGTCGGTTCCCTTCGATCCACGACGACGAGATGCTCTCCGAACGGATGAGCAGGTGATTGAGATACCCGATGTTCGCCGCTGTGATCCGTTCGTCGAGGCGCGCAAGAACCGTCACAGCCTCGTCTGCTGCTTGCCTGGCATCGGCACCGAGCTCGGGGAGTTCGGTTGGCAGCTCATCTGGAACGTGGGCGTGATAGGTCCCCGAGGCTCGGTCTTTCCTGCTCAGACCTGCTGGATTCGGAGGGGCCCAATGGCACTCGACGGTGTAGGGCATGCGGCCCACCTCCCTTCTGTTCGTGAGCTGCGCTTGACGATCATTGAAGTATGTCTACTTTAGTTGACCTAAAGTAACTATTTGCGGAGCTCGGTTGCATCTAGGGAGATGACGTGGGGAATCGGAGACGTAAGCTGGTCAGCGAAGGCACAGTCGATCCTCTGATCGAAAGGAGCAGTCGTGGTCACCGTCATCATCGCATTCGTTGCAAACCTTGCCGTGGCCATCGCGAAGACGGTCGCAGCCGTACTCACGGGGTCGGCATCGCTTGTCGCAGAGTCGGCCCACTCCTGGGCCGACACCGGCAACCAGGTCTTCCTCCTCATTGCCGAGCGCCGAGGAAAGAAGCCACCCGATTCGAGTCATCCGACCGGACACGGGCGCGAAGCCTACGTGTGGTCCATGTTCGCCGCATTCGGTCTCTTCTCAGTCGGCTCGGCTGTATCGATCTGGCATGGCATCCAATCACTGTTCGCTACGGAGACGGAGAGCAGCTACCTCGTCGGATACATCGTGCTCGGGCTCTCGTTCGTGTTCGAAGGAACCTCATTCCTCCAGTCAGTGAGGCAGGGTCGGGCTCGCGCCGCCAAACTGGACCGTGACACTGTCGAATATGTGATGAACGGTCCGAACCCGACCCTGCGGGCCGTTTTCGCCGAGGACGCCTCGGCGCTGATCGGAATCATCATCGCGTTCGCCGCCATGCTCGCTCACCAACTCACCGGAATCGCCGCATTCGACTCGATCGGTTCGATTCTTGTGGGAGTGCTCCTCGGTGTTGTCGCGATCGTCCTCATTGATCGCAATCGTCGCTTTCTCGTGGGCGAAACCGTGACACCGACGATCCGCGACGACTTTCTTGAATCAATGCTCGAAATCCCAGCCATCGCCAGCGTCAGCTATCTCCACGTCGAATACGTCGGGTCCGGGAGCGTCTATCTTGTCGCCGCTGTCGACCTCACGCGCGATGACCCGGAGAGCCAGTTGGCTGTGCGTCTGCGCCGAGCCGAGGTGGAGATCGAGAAGCTGTCGTCGGTGCAGGAAGTGGTGCTCACACCATCAGCTCCGGGACAGGAGACGCTGGAGGTCGGAGCGCAATGATGCCCCACGGCAGCACCCACCGAATCGGCGCACCGTTCTGGATCGAGACCTGCCAGCCGAACGTGTCGGAGGCTGCCGAGTTCTACGGTCAGCTCGTCGAGTGGACCGTCGGCGCCCAGGCGCGCACGACGATGTTCGCATCGACTGGTCGGAGGGTCGGAGGGTCGCAGGGTGGCAGGGTCGGAGGGTCGCAGGGTCGGCGCGTTGCCGGCGTCCGTCAGGCTCCGGCGTC
>JAKDSA010000035.1 GCA_030457025.1 Brevibacterium sp.
CGGCAGGCACTCGAGGTCGACCTCATCGACGAAATGCAGATCTTCGTTGCGCCGGTCTTCCTCGGCGACGGCACGAGGATCTTCGATGTCCCTGGTGGCAGACGCGTCTATTGGGAGCTCATCGCAGAGGATGAGGCCAACAAAGACGCCTGGTTTCGCACGTTCCGTCCGAAGCGTTCGTAGAACTCCTCCGCAGCGTCGGGAGACCTCACTCCTGCCGAGTGCTCAGGTCCCACAGGATGCGCAGGGCCTCCTCGTCGAAGTTCTCATCCGTCCTGTGGGGCTCTTCGCCGTCGTGGACCTCGGCGTGCAGCTGCTCCATTCTGCGATCGAGCTGGTTGGCCACCTCGGCGGTCTGGGTGAGCTCCTCGATGAGCCGATCGGGGACTTCGCCGGCGAACTTGTAGTGGATCTTGTGTTCCAGGCTCGCCCAGAAATCCATCGCGATGGTGCGGATCTGGACTTCGCAGATCACTGCGGTCGAGCCACTCCTGAGGAATACGGGCACTTCGAGGATCGCGTGCAGGCTCTTGTAGCCGTTGGGTTTGGGGTGTGCGATATAGTCCTTGATCTCCACCACCCGGACATCGTCCTGCGAGGTCAGCATGTCGAGCACATGATAGGTGTCGGCGATGAAGCTGCAGGTGATGCGGATACCGGCGATGTCGGTGATCTGTGTGCGGATCGCCTTGATGTCGAGTGGAAGCTGCCGGCGATTGACCTTTTCCAGCAGACTCCGCGGCGACTTCACCCGCGAGGCGATGTGCTCGATCGGGTTGTAACTGTGCATGTGGAGAGACTCTTCACGCAGAATCGAGATCTTGGTCAGCAGCTCGTCGATGACGAAGCGATGTTCCATGAGCAATCGCGAGAAGTCGTGTCGCAGCGATCGCACGCTCGCCACCTGACTCGGCGTCAGGGCCATGCCTGGGAGCTGCTGTCGTTCCGTCATGATTCTCCGCTGGTGAGGGTCGGGGTGGGGTGTTGGGAGTTCTCGGCTCAGTGTAGCGTCGGCGCTTCTGCCTCATGTCGGGACTCTATCCTGTGTCAGTTCCGCGGCGTACCGTTGGATCATGTGCAGGAACATCAGAACCCTTCATAACTTCGAACCCCACGCCACCTCCGACGAAGTTCACGCTGCGGCGCTGCAGTACGTGCGCAAGATCGCCGGCACGACCAAGCCGTCCCAGGCCAATACCGAGGCCTTCGACAAGGCCGTCGAAGAGATCGCCCACACCACGCAGCATCTCCTCGATGCGCTGGTGACCGATGCTCCGCCGAAGAACAGGGAGGTCGAAGCCGAGAAGCGGCGAGCCAGATACGCGGCACGAGCCTGACCCAATCACTCCACCACGGTCTTCCCGGCAGCCTCGAGATCCTTCGTGATCCCCGCCGAGGCCGTGCGCAGGGCCTGCATGATCGCCGGCCCGCCGACGTGATGCTCGGAGTCGACGACGACTCCGATGCCGGCGATGGTCAGCCCGTTGCCGTCGAAGACGGGCACCGCGATTCCGGTGGTGCCGTCATCGATATGCCCGACGAGCTCCGCAAAGTGATAGGTCCGGATCGTGGCCAGCATCGTGCGCAGCACCGCCGGATCGGTTGTCGTCTTCTCGGTGATCGCCGCCAACGGCCCACGCAGATAGGCCTCGCGCACGTGTTTCGGAGCATGGGCGAGCAGCACCAGTCCGCAGGACGAGGCGTGGGCGGGCAGGCGGCCGGCCGTCTTCGATCGGTGGATGACCGCCGTCGGCTTCGACATCCTCTCGATGATGAGGACCTCGCGTTCGCGCAGGATCCCCAGCTGAGTGTTCTCGCCGACGAAGTCGTGGATGGCCATCATGTGGGGTCTGGCCACGGTCGCCAGGTCGACAGCATCGGAGGCACGGTTCGACAGCTCCCACATTCCCACGCCGATTCTGATCCGACCGCTCGGGTCGCGCTGCAGGAGATTGTGCCGCATCATGTCGTTGATCAGCCGGTACGCCGTGGACTTCGGCAGTGCCGCGCGATCGGAGAGCTCGTCGGTGCTCAGGCTCTGATGGTCGGGGTCGAACGACCCGAGGACTCTCACGAGCCGATCAATCATGGAATCGCCCGATTGTGAGTTCGCCATGCACGCAATCGTAGCCTCAGACCCTGAAGATTCTCAATCAATGGATCACCGATGGCTCCCCGTGGTCCGCATCACTATTGTGGCCGATAAGCGTGGCATTCACGTGCATCACCTGTGCCCGAAAAGGCCGACCTCGAAGGAGCAGCCCGTCAATGACGACAGTCTCGGTTCGCCACGCAGTCCACGAACTCATGGCCTTCCACTCGATGACCACGATGTTCGGCAATCCCGGATCGAACGAGCTGCCCTTCCTCAAGGACCTCCCCGCCCGCTATATCCTCGGACTGCACGAAGCCACGGTCGTGGCCATGGCCGACGGCTATTCGCAGATCACCGACCGCCCCACACTGGTCAACCTCCATGCTGCATCCGGTACGGGCAATGGCCTCGGAGCGCTGACGAACTCCGCCATCTCCCGCTCGAAGCTTGTCATCACCGCAGGTCAGCAGGTGCGCGACATGATCGGCCCCGAGGTGATGCTGGCCAACGTCGACGCCGCGGCCCTGGCCAAACCCCTCGTGCACCAATCGCTCGAGCCCTTGAGTGCCGCCGACGTTCCCCGCGCCTTCTCCCAATCCGTGTTCGCGGCCGAAGACGGGCCCGTCTATCTCTCGGTGCCCTACGACGATTGGGATGCCGAGGTCCCCGCGGCGCTGATCAACCAGCTGTCGCGCACAGTCACCTCGGCCACCACAGTCGACCCGAGAACCATCACCGAACTGGCGATGAAGCTGCGGGCGTCCTCGTCCCCGGTCCTCGTCCTCGGTCCCGACGTCGACGATGCACGGTCCTGGGAGATAACGATCGCCCTCGCCGAGGCGCACGACCTCCCCGTCTGGGCCGCACCGTCCCTCTCCCGCCTGCCCTTCCCCAACCAGCACCCGAACTTCCAGGGAGTCCTGCCCGCCGGCATCGCCCCCATCGGTCAGATCCTCGGCGCCCACGACCTGGCGCTGGTCATCGGTGCACCCGTCTTCCGCTACCACCAATGGCAGCCCGGAGAATATCTGCCGGAGACGACCGAGCTGATCCAAATCGGCGACGACCCGGCCGCGGCGGCTCGCGCACCCTTCGGTGACGCCCTCATCGCCGACCCCGTCGAGACTATCCTGGCCCTGGCCGAGGAGCTCGGCGTCACTGCCCACGTCCCGGGCGAGGCCCACACGAGGATCGAACCCGCCGCCACCTCGGCGATGGATGGGGTCCTCCACCCAGAAGAGGTCTTCGCATCACTGCGCGAGACCATGCCTGCGCAGACCCGATTCGTCGTCGAATCGACCTCGACGAATGCCGCATTCTGGGCGCAGATGGACCTGCGCCACTCCGGCTCCTACTTCTTCCCTGCTTCGGGCGGACTCGGCTGGGGACTGCCGGCCGCGATGGGCATCGCCCTGGCCGACCCGGACCGTCCGGTCGTCGCGATCATCGGCGACGGATCGGCCCACTACTCGATCTCGGCCCTGCGCACCGCTGTCGAGGAGAACATCCCGGTCATCATCGTCCTCCTGCGCAACGGCACCTACGGTGCCCTCGAGTGGTTCGCCGACATGCTCGGCGTCGACAAGGCACCGGGCCTCGACCTCGGCGAGGTCGACTTCGTCTCCATCGCGACGGGCTACCAGATGGGCGCCGAGCATGCCGATACCACCGCTGACCTGGACAGGCTGATCGCCGAGGCGTCCGAACGTGCCCGTGAACACCGGGGACCGACCTTCATCGAAGTCAACACCGAGAAGACTCGACCAGAGAAGAAGTAGGGAGAACGACATGAGCGAGAACAGTTTTCTAGGCACCGAGTGGCACGGCAAGATCTTCACCGGCGCATGGACGGACGGGGCAGACGAGTCCTATGACGTCGTCGAACCGGCCACGGGGGAGACCTTGGGCCGTCTGGGCTCGGCGAACGCCGATGACGTCAACGCCGCCGCCACCCGCGCGGCCGCAGCACAGAAGGAATGGGCGAAGACGCCACCTGCCGAGCGCGCCGCCGTCCTGCGTCGAGCCGGTGCACTGTGGGCCGAGCACGCCGAGGAGATCTCGCGCTGGATCATCCGCGAATCCGGTGGGATCGGTGCCAAGGCTGGGCTCGAAGTCAGCTCCGCCGAACAGATCTGCTTTGAATCTTCCGCCCTGCCCAGTCACCCCAAGGGGCAGGTCCTGACATCGAACGAACCGCGGTGGTCGTTCTCCCGTCGCGTGCCCGCCGGTGTCGTCTCCGTCATCGCACCGTTCAATTTCCCGCTCATCCTCTCGATCCGATCCGTCGCCCCGGCACTGGCCCTGGGCAACGCGGTCCTGCTCAAGCCCGACCCGCGCACCGCCGTCTGCGGGGGTGTGAGCCTGGCCCGGATCTTCGCCGAGGCGGGTCTTCCCGAGGGACTCCTGCAGGTGCTGCCCGGAGGTCGGGAGGCCGGCGAGGCTGTGGTTTCGGCTCCTGAGGTCTCGGTCATCTCCTTCACCGGATCGACCGCGGCCGGACGCAAGGTCGGTGAGTCCGCCGGGCGCCTCCTCAAGCGCTGCCATCTGGAACTCGGTGGAAACAACGCCCTCGTCGTCCTCCCGGGGGCAGAGGTCGGTCCGGCCACCTCGGCGGGGGCCTTCGGTTCCTGGATGCACCAGGGCCAGATCTGCATGACCACGGGCCGCCACCTCGTCCACGAGTCCATCTACGACGACTACGTCGAACAGCTGGCCGAGCGCGCCAGGAACTTGGCCGTAGGCAACCCCGCCACCGAGGAGGTCGCACTGGGCCCCATCATCGACGACAACCAGCGGACCCGTGTGCGCGACATCATCGACAAGGCCCAGGCCGACGGTGCACGGCTGGCCGCCGGAGGCAGAGGTGAAGGTGCCTTCGTCCCGCCGACGGTTCTGGCGGACCTGAGCCCGTCGAACCCGGCGTGGACCCAGGAGATCTTCGGCCCCGTGGCACCCGTGAGCCGCTTCTCGACACTTGAGGAGGCTGCGGAGCTGGTCAATGGCAGCGAGTACGGTCTGTCGGTGGGCATCCTCGGCGATGTCGGCATGGCCATCGAACTGGCTGACCTCGTCGACTCCGGCAAGGTCCACATCAATGAGCAGACCGTCTCCGATGAGGCCAACGTGCCCTTCGGCGGCACGAAGGACTCCGGCAACGGATCCCGCTTCGGTGGAGCGGAGGCCAATATCGAAGCCTTCACCGAAACCCAGTGGGTCACGATGCGCTCGCAGATCGCGCCCTACCCGTTCTGATTCTTCACATCACTGATTTCCAGACCAACTGCCTGACCAACTGAACGACTCACTCAACGACCGGAGACACCGATGTCCACACCTGCCGTAGCCCCTGCTGTCCGAACGGCGACCGCCACCCGCTGGCCGGCGATCCTGTGCTGGCTGGCCGTCGCCCTCGAGGGCTTCGACCTCGTCGTGCTCGGGGCCGTGATCCCCGAACTCCTGGCCACCAACGCCATCGGATTCACCACCGAGGCCGCGACCCTCGTCGCGACCATGAGCCTGGTGGGTGTGGGCCTCGGCGCTGCGGCGGTGGGACCGGTCGCCGACCGATTCGGACGTCGCTACACGATCATCTTCTGCGTGCTCGTCTTCAGCATCTTCACGCTCCTCGTGGCGTTCTCCCCGAATGTCGCACTGTTCACGACCTTCCGCTTCATCGCGGGGCTGGCTTTGGGGGCCGTGATGCCCGGCTGCCTGGCCTACATCAGCGAGCACAACAAGTCGGGAAAGACCGGCAAAGCGACGACACTGACGATGACCGGCTACCACGCCGGTGCTGTCGCGATCTCCCTGCTTGCAGTCTTCTACTCCCACAACTGGCACCTGCTCTTCATCGCCGGCGGCGTGGCCGGACTCGTCCTCGTCCCGCTGCTGTGGTGGAAGCTGCCCGAATCCCAGGAATTCGTCGACGCCCAGACCGCGAAGGAAACCCCCGCAGACAACGCTGATGCCGCCCCGAAGTCCGGCATGGCGGGGTTGTTCATGGGCCGGTTCAAACTGGTCACGATCGGCGTCTGGGCCGCCAGCTTCATGGGCCTGCTGCTCGTCTACGGCCTCAACACCTGGCTGCCGAAGATCATGGCCGATGCCGGGTACGAGGTCTCGGACTCCCTCGTCATGCTGCTGGTGATGAACGTCGGTGCCGTCGTCGGCCTCGTCACCGCCGGCTGGCTGGCGGATAAGCACGGCACCAAACCGATCGTGCTCATGTGGTTCCTCCTCGCCGCAGTGTTCCTCGCCGCGCTGAGCATCCCGATGACGAGCCAGATCCTGCTCAACATCGCCGTCTTCATCACCGGTGTGTTCGTCTTCTCCGCCCAGGTCCTCGTCTACGCGTTCGTGTCCGCGATCTACCCGCCCACCGCACGCGGCACAGCGATCGGCATGGCCTCGGCTGTGGGACGCATCGGCGCGATCGTCGGTCCGTTCATCACCGGCACGCTGGTCACAGCGGGCATCGCCTACCCATGGGGCTTCTACCTCTTCGCCGTCGTCGCCGTCTTCGGATTCGCCGCGATGGCCATCGTCCCGAAGGCCGTGGACCACGCCGGACGGTGATTCGCCGGTGTCGTAGTCTGAGTCCGTGACTGACCGGATCGATGCCGCCTTCGTTCGCGGGGGCACGGATGGCGACACCTCGGCGTGGGATGCGATCGTCTGTTCCGCGCTCGGGTCTCCGCGTCAGGGTGTCGATCTCGACTGCGCCTTCGGCCAGATCGGTGTCGCCGAGGCGGTCGTGGACCACTCCGGCAACTGCGGAAATCTCTCGTCCGGTGTCGTGCCCTTTGCCCTGCTTGCCGATGTCATCTCGGCCGCCGATGGGTGGAATGTCTTCCGCCTGTTCAACACGAACACGGGCAAGCTCGTCGACGTCGGCCTCACCGTCTCCGGCGGTCAGGCTGCGGTTGCCGGCGACTTCGAACTGACCGGTGTCAGCGGCACCGGCGCACCGATCGAACTCATCTACCCGGACCCCTCAGACAGTCGCACCTCAGGACTTCTGCCCACCGGAAAGTCGTCCGAGTCCATTGACGCCAATCGTCCCTCATTCCTGATGATCGAGGAGCTGCGGCGGAAAGCGGCAGTGCGGATGGGCCTCTGTGAGACACCGGATACAGCCCCGCAGGTCGTGGCCCAAGGTCGCAGTTGTGACCTCGCAGAAGCCGACGACTCTGCTCGACGGCACCACTTCGGCCGCGGCAGATTCCGACATCGTCGTCCGTATGATCTCGAGGGTGCAGGCTCGGAAGTCTGCCTCGGCACGCCCTCAGGCACTGTCGCCGCGGCGGCCGTCTGGGACGACAGCCAGTCCACCGTGACGGCCACCTCGCTGTTTCGCACCGCCCGAGTGCTGATGCGTGGTCAGGTTGCCGGAGATATCTGAGCCTCGTCGTCGCAGAGGGCGAATTCGAGGTGGAAGAATGTCGACTCAAGACCGCAGAATCGACATTCTTCCACCTGACAATTTCAGACTCAGCCAGCGCCTAGCGGCGTCCTCCCAATCGACGTCGCCTGGCGATGAGTACAATGCTCGCGCCGATGACGAGAAGCCCAGCCGCAATCGACATCATCAGCGTCGGATCGAGGCCTGTACGTGGCAGATCGCCGCCGGCATCACTGTCTGAACCGGCATTATCCTCAGAGCTGCCGGAATCTGCGGCTGAGTCCGAGGATCCGCCTGCGCCCACGGAAGCATCCGAGTCAGCACCGGATGAAGCGTTGTCTTCTCCACCGTCAGCACCAGCACCGGCCTCTGCGTCGGCTTCAGCATCATCAGGCCCTGCATCGTCGTTTCCATCCGGGTCGTCGGGCTCGAAGAGTCCAACGACCACGGGATCGTGATCTGAGGCCCGGAACTGGTCGGGAGCATAGAAGTCACCCGCGTTGTAGTTGAAGCGGCTGTATTCGAGTGCCAGTGCTTCGACCGAGTTGATGTTCCAGACATCGGCGCCGCTGATCGCATCGAAGGCGCTCGGCCCGCCCGAAGCATCCAGCGCCAGCACGTGGTCGAGGCTGCCGGTGCGGGATTTGAACACATAGGTCGACTCGTCCGTCATCTCCGAGGCGACATCCTTGAACCCGGCCCCGTAGAAGACCTGCATCGGGTCCTCCTGCGTGTAGGAATTGAAGTCGCCGAGCAGATAGACGAAGTCGCTGTCGGCGGCTTCCTGCTGCTCGCCGGCAAATTCCACCAGGGACTTCGCCTGCTTCACCCGGTCCGCATTCGAGTTGCCCTGCCCGTCACCGTTGTCCTCGTTGCCCGGTCCTTCACCCGAGCCCTTGGACTTGAAGTGGTTCGAGATCGTCACGAAGGTCTTGTCGGCGTCGAGCCCACCGGACTCGTCTTTCGGTGTGAATGCCTGCGACAGGGGTTCGCGGGCGTTGGAGAACGCATCCTCATCGTCAAGGATCGTGGACTCCTCCTGTGTGGCCACCTCGGCGGGCTGATAGATCAGAGCGGTGCGGATGACATCCTCATCTGCCGGCACCTCTTCGGGGGAGGGAACGAAATCCCACTTCTCGTCTCCGGCAGCCTCGTTGAGGCGTTCGACCAACGTCTCCAGGGCGGCATCGCGATCGTCGCCGAAGACGGCGGAGTTCTCGATCTCCATGAGGGAGACAACCGAAGCGTCGAGCTCATTGATGGCCGTGACGATCTTCGTCTCCTGGCGCTTGAGGCTCTCTGCGTTCGCCGCGCCACGGGCAGCGCAGCCGCCACGGACGGTGATGTGATTGCCCTCCCGGTCATCGTAGTAGCTGCATCCGTCGAGCTGGTCGCCGGTGGTGGTGAAGTAGTTGAGGACGTTGAAGCTGGCCAGGCTGACCCGACCGCCGACCTCCTCCGGAGCCGCGGTGCGGGTGTCGGAGAAGCTGGCAGGCTGGATCGCCTCGGCGTTGTCCCCGGTCAGGCGGGTGGTGGGCTGGAAGCGCCATTTCTCGTGATCGAAACCGAGCACCACCGGCGAGGTGATCGTTGCCTTGGCACCGACCCGCACAGGCTCATCGTTTGAGACGTATGGCAGGACAGTGTCCTTGTCGTTCTCGAGATAGTTCACGGTCGCACCGTCGTCGAGGACGACCTCGCGTTCGAGGTTCTTCGCTTCCAGGGCCTTGGCCTCAGCTGACCCGGGACGCTCGACGTCGGTGGGCTGCGGGAGGGTTCCTTCGCCGGTGGCCAACACCACTTCGCCGTAGGTGTTCGTGTTGTAGTTGTCGGCCACGGTCAGCTCGCTGCTGGGCTGCAGCAGCATGCCCTCGAGGGCTTCCCGGGCGGCAGCGTCGTCTGGGAACGCATCTTCGACGGGTTTGATCGCCTCGGCGGGCTCATTCACGGTCGTCAGGGCCGTGCCGCTGACGGAGACCTGAGTCTGTCCATAGTGCTCCGAGACCGAGCCTGTCAGCTCGAGATAGTCGCCGATGCTGACTTCGGCGACGGTGTCGGGCGAGTAGACGAAGATGCCATCCGAGGCACCGGGAGTCTCATCATCGGCACCGCCTGTGCCCGGCGTCTGCACGTAGTAGCCGTTCAGGCCGCCGCTCGGGTAAGAAGCCGTGACGACGCCCTGGGTTTTGACGGTCGCACCCTGCAGCGGACTTTCATCGCCGGTGCCCTGGATATCGGCGACCGGGGTGACATCCTCGGGCACAGGGGTGTCCCCGCCGTCCTCGCCTCCGTCGTCATCGGGCAGCGCATCCGGGGTGGGGGCTGCGGATGTCCAGGTGCCGTCGACGAGTTGGATGGTCTGTCCACCCGAGGCGGTGGCTCCTGTGGGGGAGGCTTCTTCGCCGACGACGGCCTCCGGGGTGTGCTTGTTCGACGTGCCCGTGACTCCCGTGCCGTCGATGACTCCGCCGATCTGCTCGAAGCCGACGAGCACGCCGTCATCGTCGATGGCGAAGGCCGAGGAGCCATAGCTGCCGTCGGCGGCATTTCCGGACTTCACGGAGTTCGTGATCGACACGTCGATCGCCAGAGCTCCGGAGTCGCCGACGGTTGTGCCGTCGGGAATGGTCGTCGTGTTCTGCGCGGCATGGACGCTGCCGCCGCGAGTCACGGACCCGATCGTCCAGCCCGAGACGTCGGTGCCGGGCTCGGCTGCGATCTCGATGAAGTCGGTGTCGAGCGCGTATCCGATTTCGCTGATGTGCGGATCTTCGGCGGCGACTGCCGGTGTTGCAGGAAGGGTGAGGCCGATTGCCGCGACGAGGCTGAGCGCCGCGCACGATGAGGCCGTCTTGGATACTGTCATAGGAGCCTTTCGGGTTCTTGAGCACCGCGGGAGATGACGGCGCAGACGTATGCACCCTATACAGCGAGAGGTCGACATCGGTGACGACCTTGTGAACACGGTGTGAACTGACTGTACTACGACCCAATGACGTGGGAACGGTGAATTGCTGACACGAGCACGGTCCGTGGACGCGGTCCGAAGACGCGGGCGCTTTTCGTAGGTCTCGTCGAGGGGTGATGTCGCTGGTGCCGCGAGTCCTACACTGGTGGTCTGATCATCAATCTGCAGGGAGGCAGAAGATGCGCGTGCTCATCGTTGGGGCCGGAATCGCCGGTTCGACCCTGGCCTACTGGCTGCAGAGGGCGGGGCATGAGCCCACGCTCCTCGAACGAGCGCCGGCCCTTCGCAGAGGCGGGTACCTGATCGACTTCTGGGGCACCGGATTCGACGTCGCGGAGCGGATGGGGATCGTGCCTCGGCTCCTGCATGAGGGGTATCAGCTCACGGAGGCTCGCGATGTCGCCTCGGACGGGCATCAGCTCGCTTCGCTCGATCCCCAGCGCCTCGTCGCGGGAGCCAGCGGCCGATACGTCAGCATCCTGCGCGCAGACCTCGCCACCGCGATCTACGACGCGCTCGAAGAAGGTGTCGAAACCATCTTCGGAGACACCGTTGCCCGACTCATCGAAGGGGAGCGGAGCGTCCACGTCGAATTCGAGCAGGGTGGTGAACGCGAATTCGACCTCGTCGTCGGTGCAGACGGACTGCACTCCAGGGTCCGTGAACTCGTCTTCGGCGAGGAATCGCGATTCGAACGTGACCTCGGCATCGCTGTCGCGGCGTTCGACGTTGCAAGCTACCGTCCACGAGATGAGCTCGTCGCCGTCATGCATGCTGAAGTCGGGTTCCAGGCGATCCGTGTCGCGCTGCAAGACGACCTGACGATGTTCATGCTGACCTTCCGCCATCATGGTTCTGTCCCCATCGATGACGTTGGGGCCCAACAGAAGGTGGTGCGCACCAGCCTGGCGAGGGCGGGATGGGAGATTCCGGCGATCCTTGATCAGCTGCCCCAGGCACGGACGCTCTACCTTGACCGGGCGAACCAAATCCGGATGCCCTCGTGGACCAGCGGCAGGGTCGCACTCATCGGCGATGCGGCGGCGAGCCCGTCATTGTTGGCCGGTCAGGGATCAGCGCTGGCGATGGTCGAAGCCTACGTGCTCGCGACTGAACTGACTGCCACGCCTGCGGACCATCGCCGAGCGTTCGAGGCCTATGAACGCCGCCTCATGCCGATGCTGCGCAGCAAACAGGACGCGGCGAAGGGGCTCGGCACGGCATTCGCCCCGCCGAGCCGCCTGCACCTCATGCTGCGCACCACCATGATGAGGTTCATGGGATTCCCGCCCGTCGCGAACCTCGCCATGGGACGCAGTCTGCGAGACCCGATCAAGCTCCCAACGTGGCCGGGGTCCTGAGCTCGGCGGCCAGCTCGTGGAAGGCACGGCTGGGATTGCCGAAGCGGTGCAGTGTCATAGACACGGCCTGTTCCTGCACGTAGTACCGCATCTCCACCCGCGCCGAGGAGGTGACCGGCTCATCGATGACAGCAACCTCTGGACGTGGTGCGCTCGCGGCCAGCAGCTCGGGCTCCTGCGGTCCGAGCACGCGGATGCGGGCACCGACGGAGTCGTCGTAGCGACCCTGAGCGACCATATCGGCGAACGTCGATGCGGATTCGGTGCGGGCTGCAACTGAAGCATTCGTGACGGCGATCTTCACCTCGGAGGCGACATCCTCCATGTGAACGAGATGTGAACTCTGCGAATGAACGCTGGGTGCACTGGTGAACTCGAGACTACTACACGGTCCGGACACGAAGTCGCGACACAGTGACCTGGCTCAGTCCTCCGGGCAGGCGAAGACGGTCTCAACCAGCTGATGATCGGAGGGGAACCGGTTCCGGCGCTGATCGGGAATGTGTTCGCAGCGCCCGCCGACATCGACGAACCCCGGCTCGACGAGCCCCTCAGCGCTGCACCCGCGGACCACGCTGTCGACGATGCTCAGCCCTCTGGAGAAGATGAAGTCGAGGCGGTCACGCGGCTCTGCGCCGTCGGTGCGCCCGGATTCCGGCTTCTCTGCGTGCCCTGCATGGGTGAGAGGCTCGATCGGTGACCAGGTGTCGGCCGGAACGAGGGACGGATCAGGGTGGATCTGCCGGAAGGAGTCGACGAAGCCAGCGTCGAGCAGTGCATCCGGTGCACCCCAGGCGATGTCGGGCCGGTCTGACCGTTCCACCCAGTCACCTGTGGCGGGCGTGTTGAAGTCACCGCAGATCACCACGGGCAGCTCCGGATTCCCCAGTTCGGTGCAGATGCGGTCGGTCTCGGCAAGGATCTGCTCGATCTGACTCACACGTGGCGCTTCCTCCTCATCGGCGACCGACTGACCACTTCCCTGCAGTGCACGGTAGACGGCGTAGGGGTAGGGCGCCAGGTGCACCGACCACACCAGGATCGGAGCGGAGCCCGGGACAGGTCGAACCACGGCAGCCTGAGCATAGGGCATGGTATCCGTGTTCACCGCGCTCAGCTCACCGGCGCTGAGCACGGCGTTGTCGAAGCCGGACTGCGCACAGGCCGCTTCGATCTTCGGGGCCAGATTCTCCGCGGCGCTTCCCCAGCATTCCTGGAGCGCGAGCACGTCCGCGGGAAACTGGGCGGCTATTGCGTACTGCTTCTCCTGGCCGAAGTCGACCTCGCGGCCCCCGTACCAGAGGTTCCAGGTCTGCAGTGTGAATGTGGCCATGGTGGTCTCCTGTTTCGGTCGGCTGCTCATCGGAGCAGGTGAAGTGAGCGCGCAGCACGGTCGAAGCGCAGCTGCCCGAAGTCGGCCAGACGCACGTTCCCGGCCAGCTCGACATCTGGATCATCGTTGATGCCGACCACGATGCAGCCTGCGTCTGCGGCGGCCCGTGACCCGACGGGGGAGTCCTCGAAGGCGACCACCGCCGAGGCGGCCAGACCGAGGCGTTGTGCGGCAAGGAGGTACGGGGCAGGGTCGGGTTTGCCATGCTCGACATCGTCGATGGTGACGATGACGTCGAAGAGATCAAGCATTCCGGCACGTTTGAGCAGCCCCCGAACGTCCTCGGCTCTCCCGTTGCTGGCCACTGCCACAGGGATGGCTCCCGACATCGATGTGACGAACTCCAGCGCCCCTGGCATGGGCGCGCTCAGATCTGCCAGCGCGTGGCTGTAGGCGGCGTCCACCTCGGCGGCTGCCGGCGGGGCCGCATCCGCGAGGGAGCCGAGGCTCTCATGGATCTCGCCCAGCGAGGTGACCGCCTCGGCGGCGGTGAGCCCGCGCAGCTGTTCGGCCGGGATTTCAGAGGCTCCGATGCGGCGCAGATAAGCCGTCATGAGGTCGATCCACGGCTGTTCGGAGTCAACGAGGATTCCATCGCAGTCGAAGATCGCGCCCTCGACGTCGGAGACGATCATGGTGTGGCTCCTTCGGCTTCACCGCGAGGTAGGCGCAGAGCGGCATCGGCCGTCACCGCGGCCTCGACTCGGGTGCCCGTCTGCAGGGCGTCGGCATCGGCAGAGGAGATGGATGCGGACCATTGGGCATTCTCACTGCCGGGCCGGCCGAGGTGGAGCATGGTCCGTTCACCCGTGTAGGTTTGGCGTTTGACCTGGAGGAAACCGTCATCTCTGGCAGCGATGCTGAGATTCTCGGGGCGAACGAAGATGACGTCATCGGCGCCCGAAGCGATCGGGAGGCGGTCACCGGTCGCCCAGTTCGCGGGCACGGCGAATTCATTGATCGACCCGACGAAGCGGGCGACGAACGCTGTGGCAGGGCGCGAATAGATCTCGTGCGGTGCCGAGTACTGTTCGATCCTGCCCGCGTTCATCACTGCCACCCTGTCGGCGATGGCCAGGGCCTCGCCCTGATCGTGGGTGATGAAGACCGTGGTGGTGCCCAGGGTCTGCTGCACTCGACGGATCTCGTCTCGCAGCGAGGAGCGCACCGAGGCGTCGAGAGCCGACAGCGGCTCATCGAGCAGGAGCACCTTCGGCTGTGTGGCCAGGGCACGGGCCAGAGCTACACGCTGCTGCTGCCCGCCGGAGAGCTGATGCGGGTAGCGCGTACCCATCTCGGTGAGTCCGCAGATCTCGAGCAGCTCTTCGGAACGACGGCGCCGGGCCCCGCCGTCGACCTTGCGAATGCGCAGCCCGTACTCGATGTTGTCGAAGACGCTGAGGTTGGGGAAGAGACTGTAGCTCTGGAAGACCATTCCCATGCTGCGCTGGTTGGGTGGCAGCTGCAGAACGGAATCGCCGCCGACGATGACGTCACCGCTGTTGACGGGCTCGAACCCGGCGAGGATGCGTAGGGTCGTCGTCTTCCCGCAGCCCGAGGGGCCGAGGAAGCTGACCATGCTGCCTGCGGCGATGTCGATGCTGAAATCACGCAGCACCTCGGTGTCGCCATATGATTTGCCGACCTGGTCGAAGCGGACTGACATCGACTCGTCCCGACGTTCGGCTGCTGCCTGGAGCGGTGGGCTCTTCGCTGCTGTGCTCATGAGATTTCGGCTTCCTTTCGAGGCTCGTTCGCCACGTTCGCTTCGGGCTCTGCCGTGGAGCGGTGTCCGAAGCGCGATGCGCTCAGAGTCGCTGAGGCCAGCAGCAGCCATGTCGTGAGGTTGAGAAGCACGGACAGCGTGATCGAGCCACGGAAGTTCGTGCTGGAGAGGGTGTTGAGGAACACCGGGAGCGTATTGATCGACAGGGTCGCGGCCACGGTGTACTCGGCGATCGAGAGAGCGAACGTAAAGAACGCAGAGAACATGATCGGGCCGCGGATGTTCGGCATCACCACCTGCCACAGAGTTGTGCCCATGCGCGCGCCGAGGATGGAGGAGGACTCGTAGAGTGTGCGCAGCGGCAGCGTCGACAGACCCGCATCGATCGACCGGTAGGTGAAGGGCAGACACAACACGACATACGTGCCCACAAGGACGAGGGGGAGATCCTGTGACTGCAGAATCGCGTTCAGCTCCATGCCCAGGCTGCCTCGGCCGTGGGAGGCCAGGTTGCGCAGCACCGCCGAGAGGCCGGCCACGATCGCAATCGCGGGAACCACGAGCGGGAGAGTGCAGAGGATGCTGAGGACGGAGCGCATCTTCGGCGCCCACAGATGGACCGCGACCACCGCGGGTACGACTGTGGCGATGAGGACGACGGCTGCGAGCACGGACACGATGAGGCTGCGAGTCAGAGGAGCGACGATCCGCCCGGAGTCCGCGAGACCGGTCAGCCCCGAAGTCGTGAAGCTGCCATCGGAGCGGAAGAACGAGTAGGTCAGCGAGCTCAGCAGCGGGGTGAGGATGAAGATCGCCAAGGCGACGAGCGGGAGCCAGGCGAAGAATTTCGTCACCCCGTGGCGCTCACGGTTGCCGGGCTTTAGCTGTTGAGCCACTTTGCGCTCCTCTTCGTCAGTGCATTGAAGGCGATGAGCACGATCACCGCGATCACGCCGGTGGTCACACCCAGAGCCATCGCCACGCCTTCGCCGCCGGTGGCAGCCGAGCCGGCGAGCTGCCCGGCGATCTCGAGGGGGATGAGGGGGAAGGCGCCGGTGCCGATGAGCACGGCGGCCGAGGCGTGGGTGCCGAAGGCCGAGCCGAACATCAGCAGCCAGGCACCGAGCAGTGCCGGGCTGATCACGGGCAGGCCGACACGGCGCCAGAAGGTCCAGCTGTTTCCTCCCAGCGAGGTGTTGGCCTCCCGCCACTGCTGCTTGAGTGCGACGAAGCTGGGCAGCGTCAGCAGAATCATCGTCGGGATGAGGAAGTACTGGTACATGAGGATGAGGCCCTTGACGCTGTAGAGCGTGAAGGTGGAGTCGACCGCGGTGATCAGCGCCGTGAAGTAGCCGGTGTTGCCGACGGCGACGATGAAAGAGAACGCCAGAGGCACCCCTCCGTCGTTGGCCAGAACACTGGAGATCACTGCCGTGAGGGAGTCGACGACCGTGGACTTCACTGTTGAGATCGCCCATGCGCAGATGCCGCCGAACACGGCTGCGACGCTCGCAGCCGTGAACGACAGAAGCAGACTGTTCTTCAGCGCCATGGACCGGGAGCCGGACCCCAGGGCGGTGAAGTTGTCTGTGCTGAAGGCCGAGGTCCCTGGTGAGCTGCCGGTGACGAGCAGGGAGGTCACGACCATTCCGCCGATCGGGACGACGAAGAAGAGCGCGAGGATGATAGTCAGCGGGGCCAGTGCGGCCCATGCCGGCGACAGGCTCGATCGACGTCGGGTATCGGTTGGAGCAGAAATCATCCGACCGCTTTCGCCCAGTTGTCGGCGAGGACCTCGGCCTGCGAGTCACGCTGCTCCTGTGTGGGCTGAGGTGCTTCGTTGTCCACTGCATCGTCGAGCAACTGCGAGAGCGCCTTCTCATCGGCTGCGCCGTCTTCGACCATGCTGTCGAGGCGACCGGGGAGCACATAACCCTCGAGCAGAAGGTTCTGGCCCTCATCGCTGAAGATGAATTCCTGCCAGAGGCGGGCGACGGCCGGATGCGGTGCGTCGTCATTGACCGATGCGGCGTAGTAGGAGGCGACGGTCCCGTCGGAAGGGATCTCGATCGACAGATCGACTCCGCCGTCGGCCAGATCATCGGCCCACTGCAGCAGCAGGTAGTCCCAGTTGATGACGATCGGGGTCTCTCCGGTCTCGATCGTTCCGGCTTCGGCCTCCGTGGGCACGAGATTGCCCTTGTCGGAGAGCTGCGCGAAGTAGTCGATTCCCGGCTGGATGTCATCGAGCGTGCCGTCATTGGCCAGGGATGCGGCCATGACCGTCATGAAGCCGGCCTCGCCCGTCGTCGGATTGCCGCGAATGGCGATCTTGCCCTTGTAGTCGGAATCGAGGAGCTCTCCGAAGGTCGTCGGGCATGTCTTCACAGCTTCGGTGTCGCAGCCGATGGCCATGGTCCCACCGAGGTGGTTGAACCAGGTGCCGTCCTCGGACTGCATGTTCTCGGGAAGATCATCGGCCGTGGCCGGGCGGTACTTCGCGAGCAGGCCTTGCTCTGAGGCATCGACGGCGAAGGACTCGCCGGTGTCGAGGTAGTCGAGCGAACTCTCCTGGCCCTGCCTGTTCTTGACGGCGTTGATGAGATCCTGGCTGGCGCCGGTCGAAGTGTCGTTGTTGACCTCGATGTCGTACTTGTCCGAGAACGCCTTGAGCAGTCCGCCGTAGTTCGCCCAGTCGGGGAAGAGCCCCATGACATTGAGGGTGCCTTCGGCCTGAGCAGCTTCGACCAGAGCGTCCATGCCTCCGCCGTCTTCGGCTGAAGTTGCTGCACGCCAGTCGGCCGATGACTCGGATTCCCCGGCTCCGCCACAACCGGACAGGACTGCCATAGTGCCCAGGGTGAGGGCGGCAGTGAGCTTCTTCGTATGTCTGAACATCGGTGTAATCGCCTTTCGGACTTGTGCGCAGATCTGTGCGCACGCGCTTTGCAATGGCTCTTGGGATCGTTCAAGCTACGTCCACGATAGAGAATCGAATCGATAATTCCAAACTAGATGACTAGTGAGGTTTCGATATGCAATCACACGTCACTAGTGAAGTATTGGCTTCTGCAGTCGGTGTGATCGGCTCTCGGCAGATGGTGCCGCCCGAGATATCACTGTCAATCGCGCCTCATAGTGTGCGGTAGCGTAGGTGCATGTGACTGTATGCGGTGATGGGACAGCCGACTGGATGGGAAGGACGACCATGAGGGGATCGCAGGAGTGAGCGAGGCACGGTATGAGCAGATCGCGGAGCAGATCCGCGATTCTATTCGCAGCGGTGCGCGGCAGACAGGGCAGAGCCTTGAATCCGAGGCGGCGCTGGCCGCTGAATACGCAGTCGCCCCCGGCACAGTGCGGGAGGCCCTGCGCCTGCTCGTCAGCGAAGGCACCTTGGGCGGTCGGCGCGGTGCCCGGAAGACAGTGCTGCGCACACCGCGGCCGGCCGCTGTGGCCGAGGAGTTCCGCAGTTTTGCACAGTGGGCCAGCGCGCATGGTCGCACCCCCGGCGGCCACGTCATCGAACAGGGGTGGCACATCGCAGGCAAGGAGAATGCCGCTGCCCTCAATGTCGACCCGCGTGCACGCGTGCTGCGCGTGCTGCGCGTTCGTTTGCTTGACGGGGAGAAGGTCATGGTCGAGCGGACCAGCTACCCGGAGCAGCTCGGAGAGCTGGTCGAGAAGGTCCCCGGCGACGCTGCATCTGTCAGTCGCTGGCTCGAACAGGAGCACGGGATCGTTTTCGCAGGTGCCGACCACGTCTTCTCCGCGACGGTCTGCAGTCAGCAGGATGCAGCTCTGCTCGAGGTCTCCCGGGGGAGGCCGCTGCTGCGCCACCTGCGCCGCAGCCGCGACGGCGCAGGGAGTCCACTGGAGATCTCCGAAGACCGCTATCTCGCCAACTTTCTGTCGGTGGCGATGTCCAACGGCCGCAATGTCAACCCCATCAGCTGGCTCACTGCCGACGAGCAGGACTGGTTCTGAGGCTGCCGCTGACCCATCCGGTGGAAGGGGCAGCGGCAGCAGCGCAAAATGTCGAAAGCGCCCCAGAAAAGCCTGGTGACAGGTCGTTCTGGGGCGCTTTCCAGCAGTCAGCAGTCAGCTGCCCGACATGCTCAGGCCTTGAGCTCGGCGGCCAGCTCGTGGAAGGCACGGCTGGGATTGCCGAAGCGGTGCAGTGTCATAGACACGGCCTGTTCCTGCACGTAGTACCGCATCTCCACCCGCGCCGAGGAGGTGACCGGCTCATCGATGACAGCAACCTCTGGACGTGGTGCGCTCGCGGCCAGCAGCTCGGGCTCCTGCGGTCCGAGCACGCGGATGCGGGCACCGACGGAGTCGTCGTAGCGACCCTGAGCGACCATATCGGCGAACGTCGATGCGGATTCGGTGCGGGCTGCAACTGAAGCATTCGTGACGGCGATCTTCACCTCGGAGGCGACATCCTCGGCGACGGACAGCTGCACGCTCGACCCGACGGACTTCGCTGCGTGGATCGACCTCTCCAGGTCGAACAGCGATGATGCCGAGGTCACTCGCAGGGTGACGGGACGCGGCCGGTAGCGGAAGATGTTGGCTTCCCCACGCAGACCCGTGTGGTCCTTCGCCGCCCCGAACTCGCGCGCCAGCCAGCGTTCGTCGTCGGCCTTGGCGAGCTCGAGGTTCTGGCTCGCGTCGGTGGCGCCTGGCAGAGTCGAGGGATCGTCGGTGTAGTGGCCGAAGAGCATGAGGTAGTTCGGACCGCCGGCCTTCGAACCGAGCCCCACGGAGGACTGCTTCCAGCCGCCGAAGGACTGGCGCCTGACGATCGCGCCGGTGATGCCGCGGTTGACGTAGGCGTTGCCGACCTGAACACGGTCGAGCCAGGTGCGCACTTCCTCGGGGTCGAGGGAGTGGATGCCACCGGTGAGACCGAAGTCCACAGCGTTCTGGAACTCGATCGCCTCGTCGAGGTCGCGAGCGTGCATGAGGCCGAGCACGGGCCCGAACACCTCGGTGAGGTGGAAGAACGATCCCGGCTTGACGCCTTCCTTGATTCCCGGGCTCCACAGTCGTCCCGTGTCATCGAGCGCCTTGGGCTCGAGGAGCCAGGACTCACCCGGCTCGAGGGAGGTCAGGGCACGTTCGAGTTTGTCGGAAGGATCCTCGGTCAGAGGTCCCATCGTCGCCGACATGTTCGATGGCCAGTCGACGACCATGGTCGACGCTGCGTCAATGAGCTGTTTGCGGTAGCGCTCGGAATCGTAGGTCGACCCGACCATGATGCCCAGCGAGGCGGCCGAGCACTTCTGCCCGGCATGCCCGAAGGCCGAGTGCACGAGGTCGGCAACGGCCAGATCACGATCGGCCGCCGGTGTGATGAGCAGGGCGTTCTTGCCGGAGGTCTCTGCATTGACATGCAGGTCGGGTCGGAAGGACTGGAACAGGGCGGCAGTCTCGGAGGCACCTGTGAGGATGACGCGATCGACGTCCGGGTGGGCGACGAGATGACGGCTGAGATCTCTGTCGGAGGGTGTGCACAGTTGCAGCACGTCCTTGGGTACGCCGGCTTCCCACAGGCAGTCGGTGATGAGCGCCGAGCAGTGCTGGGCCGGCTTCGACGGTTTGTGGATGACGGCCGAACCTGCCGCAAGTGCTGCCACGGTGCCGCCGGTGGGGATGGCGATGGGGAAGTTCCACGGCGGGGTGACGACGACCATCTGGTCGGGGACGAAGTTCGCCCCTTCGAGGTTCTCCAGCTCCGCGGCATTGAGCGCGTAGTAGCGGATGAAGTCGATGGCCTCGGAGATCTCCGGGTCGGACTGGGAGGGCATCTTGCCCACCTCGGCGGCCGCGACGGCGATGAACTCACCGCGACGGGCGGCGAAGACCTCGGCGGCCCGGTGGAGGATCTCGCCGCGGCCGGTCGATCCCAGCTCGCGCCAGGCCTCCGCGGCATTGCGGCCGTCGGCGATCATCTCATCGAGCTTCGCAGCTGAGTCAACCTTCGGCGTCTTCGGGCGATCGTCGAGGTATCCGGGGGCGGTCGCCTCGGCGATGATCTCCTTGGCCCACTTCTGGTTCGCCGGCAGAGACGGATCGGTATCCGGTTCGTTGAAGAACTCGGTCGGGGGAGTCCCTGGGACATCGCGTTCGGCCGAACGGTCCTGCGACCGGTTCGGCGCCGGCGCGGACTCCCCGTCTTCTTCGAGGATGTCCTCGAGCTGCTTGACGGAGTCCTGGAACCGGTCTGCCTCCCGAACGAAGACCTCGTTGCCGTTGGCCAGGTCGAAGATGCCTGACATGAAGTTCTCCGAGGACGAGTTCTCCTCGAGCCTGCGCACGAGGTAGGAGATCGCGACGTCGAATTCCTTCGGGTGCACGGCGGGGACGTAGAGGAGGAGATCCCCGACGTCCTCGGTCACAGCGGCGGCCTGTTCCGAGGCCATGCCCTGCAGCATCTCGAATTCCACCCGGTCGGTGACCTCGCGGTCGACGGACAGGTGGTGGGCGAAGGCGATGTCGAAGAGGTTGTGGCCGGCCACGCCGATGCGCAGGCCCTTCATCCGCTCGGGGGTGAATAGCCAGTGGAGGACGCGCTTGTAGTTCGCGTCGGTGGACTGCTTCGAATCACATATGGTCGCGGGCCAGCCGGCGATCTCCGCGTGGACGGTCTCCATCGCCAGGTTCGCGCCCTTGACGAGACGAACTTTGATTCCGACTCCGCCGTTGGCGACGCGTTCATTGGCGAACTCGCTCAGGCGCTGGACGGCACCCAGTGCGTCGGGCTGGTAGCCCTGGATCACGATGCCGGCCTCGAGGTTCTTGAACTCGGGTTCGGCGAGCAGGCGGGTGAAGACTGCGATCGTGAGTTCGAGGTCCTGGTACTCTTCCATGTCGAGGTTGACGAACTTCGCCCCGGTCGGTGCCTTCGCCGCTTGCCTGTAGAGCGGGCGCAGGCGTTCGGCGACGTAGTCGACGGTCTCGTCGAAGGCCCACATCGAGATCTGGGAGGCGACCGAGGAGACCTTGACGGAGACGTAGTCGACATCCTCGCGAGCCAGCAGTCGGTGGGTCTCTTCGAGGTGGTGGTCGGCTTCCGAATCACCGAGGACGGCTTCGCCGAGGAGGTTGATGTTGAGCCGGTGTCCGTCGGCGGACAGTGCCGCCACGGCCTTGCCGAACTGCTTGTCGCGGGCGTCGACGACCATGTGACCGACCATCTGGCGCAGGCGGGTCCTAGCTGCGGGAACGACGATGTGAGGCAGCACGGGGGCCAAGGCGGCGCCGGTCTTGATCTGGGCGCGGTCGAGGGCCGACATCGTCTCGGGCGCGAGTTTGGCGACCTCTGTCAGGGCATCGGCGGCGGCGTGCACGTCATCGGTGCGCACGACTCGATCGACGAACCCGACGGTGAAGTCGAGGCCGTTGGGGTCGGAGAGCACTGCCGAGAGGCGTTCGGCGGCAGGGTTCTTCGCCGTGGTCTTGCTCGTTGCCACGCGCAGCCACTTGCGGACTGTGTCGATGGAGCGACTGGTGAGCTGATCGAGATCGGAGTCTGTGTGCAGCAATTGCTCGTTCCTTTTCTGTTGGACGAACTCTGGATGAGTCTGGGTGGACTCGGTGTGCGGCGTTCCCACGTCGCCATTGACCGTTGACGGGATCGTTGAGACCAGTATGCGCCGGACGAAATCAGGGGTGAAGGGGTCGCTGCCGATTGCAGGCATCGTTGAGTCAGAAGTATTAGGATGGCGTGATGTATTCCTCAGAGATGCGTCGTGCCGCTGTTGCCAGGACGGCTTCGTCCTCCATCGCCGAGGTGGCTGCGCAGTTCGACGTCTCACCGTCGAGTCTGCGTCGGTGGATGTCGCGATCCGACCTCGAGGATCGTCCGCGCAGCGGCCGCCCCCAGATCCAGCGCACGGCCGATCAGGTCGTCGAAGCTCTGGTGAGCACCGCGGGGGCGAGGATCTCGGGGAAGGACTATTCGACCCGGGCGCTGGCCGAGGCGACGGGACTGAGCCAGAGCATCGTCTCCCGCGCGATGCGAGGGATGACGGTGCCGTCGAACCTTCTGCTCGGTCGTGATGAGGTCACTGTCGTTGCGGGAGGGTTCCCGTTGGTCGTCATCGGCATTCGCGCTGCAGGTGATCGCAGCGCTGGTGAAGGTGCTGGTGGAGGCGTTGGTCTGCGCGTTGGCGGAGTTGAGGGTGCGGGGGCGGTCTCGGCGCGACGGGTGCAGCGTCGCATTGCCGGAATCGCGGCGGCGCTGCGTTCGTCCGGGGTCCAGCACTGGCCGCAGCGCTTCGACAGCGAGCATCGCCAGGCCGATGCCTCGGCGACTCTCGAACTGCTTCGGACCGGTGGAGATCGTGAACGCTTCGTCGTGTTCGATCCATTCGGGGAGACGAAAGGTCTGTTCGGCGAGGCAGGTGATCTGGCGGCGCGCGACCGGGATGCGGGTGCGACCATCGCGGTTCACAGCGAGTTTGCGGAGTTCCTCGACGATGCGAAATCCGCACTCGCCGGCTGCCGCGACATTCCCGGATCTCTGCTCGATATTCTCGCCGCCCGCGTGCGCCACGGCTTCGAGGGCGTCCTGTGGCGGCAGTCGAGTCACACCGAGGCCCGAAGAAGTTCCATTTCTTCTGACTCAATGGAGATCTCATCGTGGCTGCCGAAGGGGACACGGTCCATCACCGAGCATCTGGCGATCGCTCTGCGTGAGGAGATCATCGATTCCGGGTATCAGCCCGGAGATCGAATCAATCCGCGTCTCCTGTCACGCAGGATGCAGGTGCCGCGCTCCTCGGTCGATGCCGCGCTGCGGCGCATGGTCGACGACAAGCTGCTCGACGGCTCCCGCGGTGGCTCGAGGATTCCGCTCATCACGACCCTCGACGTCCTCGATCTCTATGCCGGACGCATGGCCGTGGGCGGAGTTCTTCTGCGGTCTCTGGCGCTGCGGCCGAAGCGCTATTTCGTGCCCGTGCAGCTGGCTCTGCGCCAGGTGGAGGCATCGGCGGCGACGAAGAGCGGCATCGATGTCGAGGATGCCGACCTCCACTTCCAGCAGGAACTGGCTCGAGCCTCGGGGCTGAGGCAGAGTGCTCGATCCTTTGAGGCCCTGACTCTGCGTCTGCGTCTGTTCATCTCGGTGCTGCAGCTCGACTACTCGCCGGCCAGCGATCGCATCCTCATCGATGACCGTGCCATCTTCAGGGCGCTGGCGCTCGGGGACGCGGAGACCGCTGTGGACGCCTGGCGGGGGAAGGTCGACAACGCGGTCAGACACATGGCAGGGCTGTTCGCCCGACGTCGGTTCGACCAGGATCTCTGGGCACAGCTCACCCGTCGGGGATGAACGGACCCCTCGGACAGCCTCGGCGAGGGCGACTGGTATAACTTTGGGGAAAGTCAGTGTTTGAGTCCGCAGAGCCGAAAGGGATTATTGAACCGTGGAGACCTTGATTGTAGGCGTGGCCGGCGGAACCGGGAGCGGGAAGACGACTCTGACCCAGGCGTTGTTGGACAAGTGCGCGGGTCCACCCTCGGTGCTGTTCCACGATAACTACTACCGGCGGCGGGACGAGCTGACCTACGAGGAGCGGGAGAAGGTCAACTACGACGACCTCGACGCCTTCGACAACGACCTCTTCGTCGAACACCTTCGCGCCCTGCGCTCCTCGCAGCCGGTCGAGAGCCCCGTCTATGACTTCGCGATCCACAATCGCAGCGATCGTACGACGCTCGTCGAACCGTCGCCGGTGATCATCGTCGAGGGGATCCTCATCTTAGCTGAACCGCGGATCTGTGAATTGCTCGACATCAAGCTCTTCGTCGACACGGACGCCGATGTTCGACTGCTGCGGCGGATCAAACGCGATGTCGTCGAACGGGGGCGGACACTGCAGTCGGTCGAGGACCAGTACCTGGGAACAGTGAAGCCGATGCACGAGCTGTACGTCGAGCCCTCGAAACGCAACGCGGACATCATCATCCCTGATGGCGGGCACAATATCGTGGCCATGGACATGGTCCTCAACCGAATCCAGAGGGACGTGGGCTAGTACTTCGTCTGATCGGTTCTCGGTTCGGGGAGCCTCGCCGCAGACGCTCGGGAGGCTCGTGTCATGGGCGACTTATAGAGTGTTTGCATGGACACGGAGACAGTCCCGGAGGCATCACCGGCGGATCATGATCTCATCGCAGAGATCGACCGCTTCGCCTCCATGCTGCGTGCCGAGGAGCCCGCTGCGACCGAAGCCGAGACATTGGCCCGGATCGCCGCCTTCGAGGGCCTGAAGGCGACCCTCGTGTCCGCACAGTCCGCCGAGGCCGTGGCATTCGAGGCCCTGCGCACTCGGCGAGACGCTCTCAACCAGGTCCCCGCACGTGATTGCGGAATCCGCTCTGCAGAGGAGATCGCCCTTGCGAAGAAGGTCTCGCCGGGCTCCGGGCGGAAGTTTCTGACCACCTCTCGCGCAATCGTGGGAGAGATGCCGAATACATTCAAGGCGCTCGCCTGCGGGGAGATCTCCGAGGACAAAGCGCGCGTCATGGCCGACGAGACTGCCACGCTGCCCAGTGCCGACCGGCGCAAGGTCGACACCCGGATGAAGATGAGCATGGGACCGGCAGGGCTGCGGAGCCTGCGCATGGAAGCGCGGGGTCTGGCAGAGGAGATGAACGCCGAGGCGTCTGCTGAACGGGTGAAGAAGGCGACGGCGAATCGACGTGTGACCATGACCGCGCTCGACGACGGAATGGGACGAGTCTCCGCGATCATCCCGATCCAGCAGGCCGTTGCCGTCTACGAGGGGCTGAAGGGCGCGGCCGAATCGGCATCAGCGGCCGGAGGCGCGAAGGGCCGCAGACACAATCAGCTGATGGCCGACACATTCGTCGAACGGCTGACGGGACAGGTGAGGGCCGAAGCTGTGCCGACCGAGGTGCACCTCATCGTCGAAGCAGAAACGCTGCTCTCCGATGGGCTGGTTCCCGCCTGGCTGCCCGGCTTCGGTCCTCTCCCGGCCCGAACAGCTCGGAATTTCATCGCCGCCAACGAAGCCGAAGTCTTCATCCGCCGCATGTTCACTCGCGCCACCGACGGCCAGCTGGTGGGGATGGAATCTCGCGGTCGTACGTTCACCGGACAACTGAGGCAGATGGTCGTCTATCGTGACGATTTATGCAGGACCCCGTGGTGCGACGCGCGGATCAGGCATGCCGACCATGCCGATGGATATGCCTCCGGCGGTGCGACCTCGTGGGAGAACGGCTCAGGACTGTGCGCTGCGTGCAACTATACGAAGGAACATCCTGGGTGGAAACACGAAGCAACCGCCGAGGGCCTGAAGATCACCACTCCCAGTGGTCGAGAATACGAGGACTCGACCGCTCCATTTGCCAGACGGATGAAATACCCACGAGCCTCGCCCGGTTCAGCGGCGCCGCCCGGTTCAGCGGCGCCGCCCGGTTCAGCGGCGCC
>JAKDSA010000005.1 GCA_030457025.1 Brevibacterium sp.
GGGGCTGGGGGCATCATCGCTCTTGCCCGTGGTTAGGGCCGCCACACCCCGCCACAGACTCACTGCAGGGACGAGGTCAACCTCATGACTGATTCCAGGTACCGGCGGATGTAGGGCCGCTTCTCCCATTCCTCGAGGGAGAGCTCACGGCTTGTGCGCTGGTAGTCCACGACCACCTCGGCGATGTCGTCGACCAGGTCTCCCCCGGTCGCCAGCAGGCTGATCTCGTAGTTGAGGCCGAATGAGCGCATGTCCAGATTCGACGATCCCATCACCGCGTACTCGTCGTCGACGATGAGGCACTTCGTGTGCAGAACTTGCGGCTTCGGGTAGAGGAAGATCTGCACTCCCGCCTCGAGCAGCATCCGGTAGTACGAGGATTGGGCGTAGTCGACCATGAATTGGTCGGCCTGCTCGCTGACGTAGAGTTCGACGGCGACCCCGCGCTCGGCTGCAGTGACGACGGCGGCCAACAGGGATTCGTCGGGCACGAAGTACGGGCTCACGATCACCAGACGAGCCTGAGCCAAATACATCAACGAGGTGAAGACCTTGAGGTTCGGTTCGGTGGTGAAGCCGGGGCCGGAGGGGACGAGCTGCATGGCGCTCGTCTGACCGCCTACATCGGGTTCATATGCGTCGCGATCATAGGACCTGATTCCCAGTGATTCTCCGCATTCGGTGTACCAGTCGGTGGCGAAGACGGCCTCGACTGCGGCGACGATGGGGCCGGAGAGCTCGACCATGATGTCGTGCCAAGCTCGGCCGATCTTCACGTTCGCCTTCTTCAGGTACGAGGAGTCGATCATGTTCTGCGAACCCATCATCGCCTTCTTCCCGTCGACGACGAGCAGTTTGCGGTGGTTGCGCAAGTCGATGCGGCGCAGTTTCCCGCGCCAGGGGATGAAGGGGAGCATGAGGTGCCAGTCGATGCCGGCCTTGGTCAGTCGCTTGCCGAGGCGGTGGAATCCCGGATACTTGCGGGAACCGATGTGGTCGAAGAGGACCTTGACCTTCACCCCCCGGTCTGCTGCGCGCTCGAGGGCATGGAAGAAGATGTCGGTCGTCCAATCCCAGGCCATGATGTAGATCTCGACATGCACGTATTCGTGGGCTTCGTCGACGAGTTCGGACATCCGTTCGATGCTGGCCCTGTAGTCGCTGGTGACGCCGTGGTTGTCGCCGGTGACCATCGGCAGGGCCGTGAGTCGCCGGCCGAGCTGAGCGATAGAGACGAATCCAGCCGAGGTCTGCAGCGATGGGGGCACGTCGGGCAGATCGTCGGCGCCCTCATGCATGAGCTCATCGGCCTGTGCTTGGATGCGTGCCCGGCGCCGGTTGATATAGGGGCTGCCGAGCATGAGGAACAGCGGGATCCCGACGAGGGGGACGAACAGGATCAGCAGCAGCCAGGCCGAAGACGAGGAGGGTCTCCGGTCTTCGGGAACGACGCCGACGGCGATGATCTTCACCGCGTACTCGATGACGATCAGGCTCACGCCCAGAACCGACGTCACGACGCTGAGATCCACCAGTGCCCTCCCTGCCCTCGGATTTTCCTCTGCCCCAGACTAACGGAGCCTGCCTGCGGCAGACGACAGCACCGCCCGCCGAGGTGGCCCTGCACGTCCGTACGGAAGCGCGGGACCACCTCGGCGGGCGGTGCGGGTCGGATCCCGGATGTCGCAGGGAACCGATCAACGAGACTGACTCAGATACCGAGTTCGCGGGCGATGAGCATGAGCTGGACCTCGGTGGTGCCCTCGCCGACTTCGAGGATCTTCGAATCGCGGTAGTGGCGAGCGACGAGGTATTCGTTCATGAAGCCGTAGCCGCCGTGGATCTGTGTGGCGTCACGAGCATTATCCATCGCGGCCTCACCGGCAACCATCTTCGCAATCGCAGCTTCCTTCTTGAAGGACAGTCCCGCCATCATGCGCGATGCCGCGAGGTAGTAGGCCGAGCGGGCGGCGACCACACGCGCTTCCATGCGAGCGATCTTGAACGAGATTCCCTGGAAGTCGGAGATCGGCTGCCCGAAGGCACGGCGTTCCTTCGCGTACTTCACGGATTCGTCGACGCATCCCTGCGCGGCACCGACCGAGAGCGCTCCGACTGCGATGCGTCCCTCGTCGAGGATGCGCAGGAAGTTCGCGTAGCCGCGACCCCGCTCACCCAGCAGGTTCGCTTCCGGCACCTGGACATTGTCGAAGGTCAGCGGGTGCGTGTCCGAGGAGTTCCAGCCGACTTTGTCATACGCCGGCTCGGCGGTGAAGCCTGGTGTTCCGGTGGGGATCATGATGGTCGAGATCTCGGGGACTTCGCGGCCGGACTGCGAGGTCCGTGTTCCGGTCACCGCGGTGGCCGTGACCAGGCGGGTGATGTCGGTGCCCGAGTTCGTGATGAAGCATTTGGAGCCGTTGACCGTCCAGGTGCCGCCATCCAGCGTGGCCTTGGTCCTCGTGCCACCGGCATCGGAGCCTGCTTCAGGCTCGGTCAGGCCGAAGGCGCCCAATCCGGAGGCGTCGGTGAGCTTGGGCAGCCATTCGCGCTTCTGCTCCTCGGTGCCGAAGCGGTAGATCGGCATGGCGCCCAGGGAGACGCCGGCCTCCAAGGTGATGGCCAGCGACTGGTTGACTCGGGCGATCTCCTCGATGGCCAGGGTCAGGGCGAAGTAGTCGCCGCCCATGCCGCCGTACTCTTCTTCGAAGGGCAGGCCGAACAGGCCCATCTCGCCCATCTTCGCTACCAGGTCATAGGGGAACTCGTGCTTGGCATCGAGTTCGGCGGACACGGGTGCGACTTCTTCGTCGGCGAACTTCGCAACGCCGAGTCGTAGGTCTTCGTATTCTTCGGGCAGCATGCCCGGAACGAAAGCTGTCATGATTTCCTCCCCGCTGTACGCGTGGTCAATGAATTTCTCGTGGTCAGTTGGCTGATTCTGCTGCTGTGGTGGTCTCGGCGGTCGCGTCGGCTGCTTCTGCGGCGGCTTCGTCGACGACGGTGGCGAGCACCTCGTCGAGTCCGACCTGGGCGCCTTGGACTGCGGTGACGGTGACGGATCCGGTCGCCGGTGCAGTGAGCATGTGCTCCATCTTCATCGCTTCGACGACGACGATCGGATCGCCCTGTTCAACATGGTCTCCAGACTCGACCTTGACCTCGACGACGGATCCGGGCATCGGGGCAAGCACCTCGGCGCCGTCGAGGCCCGGGGTCAGAGACGTATCGGCCTGGGGACGGGTGAATGCGTAGACCCCGCGGTCGCTGCTGACCCAGATGCTGCGGTCCCGAGCGTCGGAGAACACGCGGGCCGTGTACTGAGTATCGGCGACGAGAACATGCCACAGGCCGCTGTCATCGACCGTGACATCGTCGACGATAGTTTCGACCTTGGCGACGTCTCCCCCGAAGTTCAGCTTCACACCAGGGCGGAAGTCCGGACGTGAGGTTCGCCAGGCAGAGGGCTTCCCCCACGCCGAGGCTGCCGCTGAGTTTCCGGCAGCCGCTGGGTTCCCGGCAGCGCCCGAGAGATCCGATTTCGTGAGCGCGCCGGTGAGTCCGGTACCGGCGCGGCCGGCTGTGACGAGCACAGCGGCGGCCGCAATCTGCCAGTCGATCACGCTCGCGGTGTGGGCCAGCTGATCCTCGCCGAGGTTGTCGATGAGTGAGGTGTCGAGATCGCCGGAGACCACTGCGTCGAGGTTGATGAGTGTGCGCAGGAAGTCGATGTTCGTCACGATCCCGGGCACCGCCGAAGCAGCCAGTGCGGCGTCGAGGCGAGCGATCGCGGCCGCCCGGTCGGGGGCGTGGACGATGAGTTTGGCGATCATCGGGTCGTAGTCCGAGGCAATGGTCTGTCCGGCGTCGAGGCCGGAATCGACGCGAATGCCCTCACCTTCAGGGAACACCACGTCGAGGGCGCGTCCGCCGGTGGGCAGGAATCCGCGCGAGGGGTCCTCGGCGTAGATGCGGGCCTCGATCGAGTGGCCGGTCATCGTGATGTCTTCTTGGGCCAGCGGCAGTTCTTCACCGGCGCCCACGCGCAGCTGGAGTTCGACGAGATCGACTCCGGTGACCTCTTCGGTGACGGGATGCTCGACCTGCAGGCGGGTGTTCATCTCCATGAAGAAGAACTCGTCGGGGCGGTCGGCACCGACGATGAACTCGACTGTGCCGGCACCGCGGTAGCCCACGGACTTCGCGGTCTCACAGGCGGCTTGGCCGATCCGGGCACGGGTCGCCTCGTCGAGCAGTGCCGACGGGGCCTCCTCGATGACCTTCTGGTGGCGGCGCTGCAGCGAGCACTCACGTTCGCCGAGGTGGATGACGTTGCCGTGCGCATCGGCCATCACCTGGACCTCGATGTGACGCGGGGTGGCCACGAGGCGCTCGAGGAACAGTGTGTCATCGCCGAAGGAACTCGCGGCCTCTCGGCGTGCTGTATCCAGCGCTGCGGGCAGCTCGGAGGGTTCGAAGACCGCGTGCATGCCCTTGCCTCCGCCACCGGCGGAGGGTTTGATGAGCACCGGGAAGCCGATGTCTTCGGCCGCGGTGATCAGTGATTCCTTGGACATGGCCGCGTCCTTGGTCCCGGGGACCAAGGGCACGCCGCGTTGGGAGACGGCGTTCTTGGCCGTGATCTTGTCGCCCATGGTCCGGATCGCCTCGGCGCCGGGGCCCAGGAAGACGATTCCTTCCGTCTCGCAGGCAGCGGAGAAGTCCGCGTTTTCGGACAGGAAGCCGTAGCCGGGGTGGATCGCCTCGGCGCCGGTGGCCTGGGCCGCGGCGATGACCTTATCGATGCGCAGATAGGACTCGGAAGCCTGTGCCGGTCCCAAGTGAACGGCGGTGTCGGCGGCCTTGACGTGGGCGGCGTGGGCGTCGGCATCGGAGTAGACGGCGACAGTTCGGATGCCCAGTCGGCGGCAGGTGCGGATGACGCGGAGTGCGATTTCGCCGCGGTTGGCGATGAGTACGGTATTGAACATGGATGAGCTCACATTCTGAAAACGCCGTAGCCGCTGGCATTCAGCGGGCGTTCCATGGGTCCGAAACGGGCGAGTTCGAGGGCCAGGGACAAAACCTGGCGAGTGTCGGTGGGTTCGATGATTCCGTCGTCCCACAGGCGGGCCGTGGAGTAGTACGGATTGCCTTGGGCTTCGTACTGGTCGCGGACGGGCTGCTTGAACGTGTCCTCGTCCTCGGCACTCCAAGTTTCGCCGCGGCCTTCGATCTGGTCTCGCTTGACCGTCGAGAGCACGCTGGCGGCCTGTTCGCCGCCCATCACGGAGATGCGGGCGTTGGGCCACATCCACAGGAAGCGGGGTGAGTAGGCGCGGCCGCACATCGAGTAGTTGCCGGCACCGAAGGATCCGCCGATGACAATGGTGAACTTGGGCACGCGGGCGGTGGCGACGGCGTTGACCATCTTCGCTCCGTGTTTGGCGATGCCGCCTGCTTCGTAATCGCGTCCCACCATGAAGCCGGAGATGTTCTGCAGGAAGATCAGGGGCACGCTGCGCTGGTCGCAGAGTTCGATGAAGTGGGCGCCCTTCTGCGCGGATTCGCCGAAGAGGATGCCGTTGTTCGCAACGATGCCCACGGGGTGTCCGTCGAGGTGGGCGAAGCCGGTGACGAGGGTGGTGCCGTATTCGGCCTTGAACTCGTGGAATTCTGAACCGTCGACGAGGCGGGCGATGACTTCGTGGACATCGTAGGGAGTCCTCGAGTCGACGGGCACCACCGAGGTGAGCTCCTCGGGAGAGTGCAGCGGTGCGCGGGTTTCAACGACGTCCCAGTTCGGCTGCGGTTTCGGCCCCAGAGTGGAGGCGATGTCGCGCATGATCTCCAAAGCGTGTGAGTCATTGGCCGCGAGGTGATCGGTGACGCCGGAGACGCGTGAGTGCAGTGCTCCACCGCCGAGGTCCTCGGCACTGACTTCCTCACCCGTGGCGGCCTTGACCAGGGGTGGACCGCCGAGAAAGATCGTGCCCTGTTCAGACACGATGATCGATTCATCGGCCATGGCGGGCACGTAGGCGCCTCCGGCGGTGCAGGAGCCCAGGACCGCTGCCAGCTGCGGGATGCCTGCAGCCGAGAGTGTGGCCTGGTTGTAGAAGATGCGGCCGAAGTGCTCACGGTCTGGAAAGACATCGTCCTGGTTGGGCAGGTTGGCTCCGCCGGAGTCGACGAGGTAGATGCACGGAAGACTGTTCTCCTTGGCGACCTCCTGGGCCCGCAGGTGCTTCTTCACGGTGACGGGGTAGTAGGTGCCGCCCTTGGCGGTCGCGTCGTTGGCCACGATCACGCATTCGCGCCCATTGACGCGGCCGATGCCGGTGATGATGCCAGCACCGGGGCTGGCATCGTCATACATGCCGTTGGCGGCGAGGGGCGAGAGCTCGAGGAAGGGAGTCCCGGGGTCGAGCAGATGTTCCACACGGTCCCGGGGCAGCAGCTTGCCGCGATCGATATGGCGCTGTCGTGATTTCTCGGGACCGCCCAGGGCCGAGACCTGGATCCGTTCCCGGAGTTCAGCGATGAGTTCGGCATGGGCTTCAGCATTCGCCTGCCCCGTCGCCGGACTGACCGCAGTTCCCACTGCTCTCATTCCACTCCCCATTTCAGTTAATATTTGTTAACTGACTGCTATGATACTGCCCAAAGGCATTTGTGACAATGCGCACGATCAAGTTCAGAAGATGCGTGCACTCGGCACGAAAGGGAGGCAGGTCTGGTGGCGACTGGGACGACACGAGCAGAAGCCAAGGCCGCGCGCCGTGAACAGCTGTTGTCGGTGGCGAAGAACCTCTATGCCCAACATGGCTTCCACGGAGTCCGTCTCGATGACCTGGGCAAGGGCGCAGGCATCTCCGCACCGGCGGTCTATCGTCACTTCGAGTCGAAGGAAGCGGTCCTCGAAGAGCTCCTCGTCGGGATCTCCGAGTATCTGAACTCGGGTGGGGACGCGATCATCACTCGTCACGAGAACGACGCGGCCGCCTCGGCGCTCATCGAGCTCATCGACTTCCATGTCGCCTTCGCAATGAGCGAGCCCGAACTGATTCGGATTCAGGATCGAGACCTGGCCGCCCTGCCCGAGACCTCTCGGCGCACCGTTCGCCGCCTGCAGAGAAGCTACGTCAGCCACTGGGCCGAGGTCGTGACGCGGGCCAATCCGGAATGGTCGCTCGATGCAGCAACGGTGCGTGTGCATGCAGTCTTCGGCATGATCAATTCGACCCCGTACCAAGCCCGACGCTCAAGCGCCGAGGTGGTCGGGGTCGAACTGCGTGCCGCTGCTCGCGCGGCACTGGAGATCGCGTGATCTCACCGGGCATCGGCTGACGCTGCAGTCAGCTGCCCGACGTCAGGGGACGATGACAAGCTTTCCTCGTGTGTGCCCCTCCGCGCTGGTGCGGAACGCTTCGGGCACCTGATCGAGGCTGAAGGTCTGGGCAACCTCGACGCTCAGTTCGCCGGAGTCGACGAGCTCGGCCAGGCGTGCGGTCTGTGAACCGTAGGGGCGGACCCAGATGTAGCGTCCGCCGTGTTCGGCCACCGAGGGATCTGCAACGGAGGCATGAGTCCCGCCATCCTTCAGCACCGCGAGGGTGGTCTCGAGCATCTCTCCGACGAAGTCGACGACGCCATCGATCGGTCCGCCTGCGATCTCGAGGACGCGGTCGCTGAGCCCGTCCCCGTAGGTGACCGGTTCGGCGCCGAGGCGGCGCAGGTAATCGTGGTTGGCCTCGGACGCGGTGCCGATGACTCGGGCGCCGAAGGACTTCGCGATCTGTACGGCGAAGCTGCCCACTCCCCCGGAGGCTCCGTGGACGAGAACGGTTCTGCCGTTGAGGTCACCCAGAGTCTCAAGGGTGCGCAGGGCGGTGCCGCTCGCCAAGGGCAGTCCCCCCGCCTGCTCCCAGCTCAGGCTCTTCGGCTTCGCGGTGACCGCGTGCACGGGCACCGCGACCTTCTCGGCGAAGGTGCCCCCGCCGAGCACATCCTTGCGGGCGTAGGCGATGACCTCATCGCCGATCTCAAATTCGGGGGTGTCGAATCCGAGGTCGATGACGACGCCGGCCACATCCCAGCCGGGAGTGACTGGAAACTGGGTCGGCATGACCGGATCGAGATGACCACCGACGAGTTTCCAGTCGACCGGATTCACCCCGGCGGCGCGGACCTCGATGAGCACGGAAGCCGGCGGAACCTTCGGATCCTCGACGTCGCGAACCGTGATGTCGCTGAAGTCATCGGTGTACTGGTCATAGACTGCTGCACGCATGTGTGAGGACCTTTCGAAGGGACGGAATGTTCTGGGTCAGACCGTCACCGGCCTGTGCCGAAGTGAACACGATCTCGCGCACCGCTATTCCTTCTCACCTGCTGCTGTCGATCAACGGCACTGGGCCGGGTCGGTTGATTCCGACCCGGCCCAGTGCCGTGACTGTGTCAGCGCAATAACCCGCTGACAGTCCTATTCGTACGTGTTGTTCGCTGCCGCACGCTCAACGAGTGAGGCAGGTGGCGCGAAACGATCGCCATACGTCGCGGCAAGTGCCTTGGCACGTTCGACGAATCCGTTCAGACCGCCCTCGTACTGGTTGACGTACTGGAGCACACCACCCGTCCAGGCCGGGAAGCCGATTCCGAAGATCGAACCGATGTTCGCGTCCGGCACCGAGGTGAGCACACCCTCGTCGAGGCACTTGATCGTCTCGATCGCCTCAGCGAAGAGCATCCGCTCCTGCAGGTCCTCGAAGGGCTGCGTCGTCGAACCGGAGTTGAAGTGCTCACGCACACCGGGCCACAGCTTGGCGCGCTTGCCGTTCTCGTCGTAGTCGTAGAAGCCGCGTCCGTCCTTGCGTCCGGTGCGTCCCTGCTCGATCATCCAGTCGAAGACGCCATCCGAGGGGTGGCCTTCTGGCGTTCCGCCTGCGGCTGCGATTGCATCCTCAGTTTCCTTCCGGATGTTCTGCGACAGCGTCAGCGTCAGCTCATCGAGCAGCTGCAGGGCGCCGGTCGGGTAACCGGCCTGCAGTGCTGCCTGCTCCACCGTGGCCGGCTCCACTCCCTCACCGACGGCGGCGACAGCCTCGGCGATGAAGGTTCCGATCACTCGGGAAGTGAAGAATCCGCGAGAGTCGGTGACGACGATCGGGGTCTTCTTGATCTGCTGGACGAGGTCGAAGGTACGCGCGAGGGTCTCATCCGAGGTGTTCTCGCCACGGATGATCTCGACTAGGGGCATCTTGTCAGCGGGTGAGAAGAAGTGGACGCCGATGAAGTCGGAATCGCGCTTCACACCTGTGGCCAGTTCCGTGATCGGCAGGGTCGAGGTGTTGGAACCAAGGACTGCGTCGGACTCGACGATGTCCTGGATCTCACTGAAGACCTGCTGCTTGACGGGCACGGACTCGAAGACTGCTTCGATGACGAAGTCGACTCCGGCGAAGTCCTCGACCGAGGCGCTCGGGGTGATCCGGTCGAGAACAGCCTTGCTCTTCTCTTCGCTCGTCTTGCCCTTGGCCAGCGCCGATTCCTCACGCTTGCGCGCATAGGCCTTGCCGCGTTCGGCGGCTTCGATCTCGACGTCCTTGAGGACGACGTCGATGCCGGCCTTCGCTGCGGTGTAGGCGATGCCTGCACCCATCATGCCGGCGCCGAGGACACCGAGCTTCTTCACCTGACGCGGCTCGAAGCCGTCCGGGCGGGATCCGCCCGAGTTGATGTGTCCGAGGTCGAAGAAGAACGCCTTGATCATGTTCTTCGCCACAGGTGTGTGGGTGAGGTGGACGAAGTAGCGGGTCTCGACGGCCAGTGCCGTGTCGATGTCGACGTGGGCACCCTCGACGGCGGCAGCGATGGCCGCGCGAGGAGCGGGCATCGGCGCACCCTTGGTCTGACGACGCAGGAGCGCCGGCAGTGCGGGCAGCATCGCACCCAGCGATGGTGAGGTGGGTGATCCGCCGGGGATCTTGAAGCCCTTGACGTCCCAGGGCTGGGTCGCCTCGGGATTGGCCTTGATCCACGTCTTGGCGCGTGCTTCGAGTTCAGCCACGGGGGCAAGCTCGTCGATGAGGCCGAGCTTGAGAGCGTCGGCCGCCTTGAACTTCGTCGACGGCAGGATGGCCTTCTGCAGCGCATTCTGGAGGCCCATCAGGCGCACGGCTCTTGCGACACCGCCGCCACCGGGCAGGAGGCCCAGGGAGACTTCGGGGAATCCGACGCGCAGGCTGGAGACGTCCTCTGCTGCAATGCGGTGATGTGCGACGAGGGCAACCTCGAGGCCACCTCCGAGTGCGGCACCGTTGATGGCTGCCACGACGGGCTTGCCCAGCGTCTCGACGCGGCGCATGACCGTCTTCATGTGGTTGGTCAGTGCGGCTTCGGCTTCCGAGTTCTCAGGATCGGCCGCTCGCAGCTTGTTGAGGTCTCCGCCGGCGAAGAAGGTCTTCTTCGCCGAGGTGAGGACGACGCCGGAGATGTCATCGACGTTCGCTTCGAGCCATTCCACGGTGGCCTCGAAGGCCTCCTTGAAATGGTCGTTCATCGTGTTGACCTTGGAATTCGGGTCGTCGATGACGACGGTGACGATTCCGTCGGAGTCGGTGGAATGGGAGTAAGTCGTTTCAGTGTTCGTCATGTCAGACCCTTTCGATGATCGTCGCAATGCCCATTCCGCCGCCGATGCACAGCGTGACGAGACCACGCTTGAGATCGCGACGTTCGAGCTCGTCGAGGACGGTCCCGAGAATCATGGCACCGGTGGCACCCAGCGGGTGTCCCATGGCAATTGCTCCGCCGTTGACGTTGACCTTGTCATGCGGAATGTTGAGGTCCCTCATCCATTTCAGGACCACTGCACCGAAGGCTTCATTGAGTTCGAACAGGTCGATGTCGTCAACGCTCAGACCAGCCTTGTCCAGCGCCTTCTGCGTCGCGGGGGTGGGGCCGGTGAGCATGATCGTCGGCTCGGATCCGGTGACGGCGGTGGAGATGATGCGAGCCCGCGGCTTCATATTCATCGTCTCACCCACCTCGGCGTCGCCGATGATGACGAGGCTGGCTCCGTCGACGATGCCCGAGGAGTTCGCAGCGGTGTGGACGTGATCGATCTCTTCGACCCAGTGGTACTTCTGGAGCGCGACCTCGTCGAATCCTGCCTGCTCAGCGACCTTGGTGAAGGCCGGGGACAGCTTAGCCAGCGACTCCACCGTCGAACCGGGACGCATGTGCTCATCGGTGTCGAGCAGGGTCACACCGTTGATGTCCTTGACGGGGACGATCGACTTCTCGAAGTAGCCGTTCTCCCAGGCGTTTGCGGCGCGCTTCTGCGACTCCTCGGCGAATTCGTCGATATCGGTGCGGCTGATTCCCTCGGTGGTCGCGATGAGGTCGGCGCTGATGCCCTGGGGCACGAAGTACGTGTCGTAGTTCGTTGTCGGGTCCTGTGCCCACGCACCTCCGTCGGAGCCGAGGGGAACACGGGACATCGATTCGACGCCGCCGGCCAGGACGAGGTTCTCGAATCCGCTGCCGACCTTCTGTGCGGCGATGTTGACCGCTTCGAGCCCGGATGCACAGAACCGGTTGACCTGAACGCCGGCGACGGATTCATCGAGGCCCGCGACGAGCGCTGCGGTGCGAGCGATGTCTCCGCCCTGTTCTCCGACGGGTGAGACGACGCCCAAGACCATGTCGTCGATGGCTTTGTCGTCGAGATCGGGATTGCGTTCGCGCAGGGCGTCGATGAGCCCTGTCACGAGATCGATTGGCTTGACGCTGTGCAGGGCTCCGCCGCGGTTCTTTCCGCGCGGCGTGCGCACTGCGTCGTAGATGTACGCTTCGCTCATCTGTTCCTCACAGTCCTAGGGAACGGCCGAGGATCGCGTTCGTGATCTCAGCCGTGGATACGTCAATGGCGACCGCTCAGCCAGTTTAGCTGATCGATCGTTCAGTAACATTCACTTCCCCATTCAATACCAGATCGTTGTGATGGTCAACACGAAATCGGCGGGTGCCACCACATGCACGGAGAGAAGACCTGTGCAGCCGAAGCCACGCCGGAACAGACGCACCGTGGCAGACATACTGCTGCCGACGTGTTGCCGGCGCAGCGTATTCGTCACGGAATGAGAGAATGCGGTATGCGTCGTTTCTTCGCAGTGGCTGCGATTCTGTCCCGCGGACGGACAGGCCGGATGTATCTCTGGCCCATCCTGGCTTCGCTGTGCGTGTATGTCATTGCACTGTCCATTCTCGTTCCGCTGTTCGGCCTCGCCGAAAGGTCGGGCAGCAATGAGGGTGCACTGCCCTCGGCCCCGACTCCAGCCACCACGACGCAGGAACAGCCCCACGGCGTTCCTCCGAACTTCTCGATTGCTGTCGGCACGGATGACGAGGCGCAGGAGATGCCGGCGATCCAAAGCGCAATGACGGACTATCTGTCGTTTTCCGATGAGTTCTTCACCAGGCTCAAGCAAGGTGCAGTCGCACCCGACTTCTCCACCAGTGAACGCGAACTCTCTCCCGAGTCCGCCCGTGCACAGGTAGAAGATGGGACCTCGGTCCTCGCCGTGCTGCTGCCGAAGGACCTCACTCCTCAGGTCATGGGCGACATCAGGGGGTACTATCGCGGCGACATCGACGCCCCGAGCTATACGATCACGGTCCTGGCCAGCCCCCAGGCCCTGAACGAAGACACATTCATCCTCGACCAATATCAGGACCAGGTCATCCGCCAGGCAGAAGAGCACGTCTCCGAGCAGATTCGAATCGTGGCCCACAAGTTCGGCTGCGAAGACGGTGCCCAGCAGAACTGCCCACGGTCTCAGCAGGATGCTGAGCGTGCCTTCGAGCGATCCTTCGACGTCAGGGTTGACGACGTCAGTGGTCCCCCGCCTGTCGACTACTTCAGCAACGGGACGCAGAGTCAGGGCCCCCGACCGACCACGCAGTCCCCCGCTGCAGCACCACAGGCCACGCCGCCGTCCACGCCGCCTGCCCCACAGCTGTCGCTGAATGCCAAGATCTCCGCACTCCTCAGCGCGCTCGTCCTCGGTGCAGTCACTCTGGCCATGCTGTCATCGGGGGCTGTCAATCGGGCGGCAGGCCTTCAGCTCGTCATCATCGGACCGTGGCGGTCACTGTCGCCGCAGAGGCCTTTCCCCAGGCGAACTGTGCTGAGCCAGAAGTTCGGATTGGCTGCCGCAGGGGCCCTGCCCCTGACGATGACTGCCGGCATCAGTTCTATCTGGCCGGGCCGGAACATCCTCGACAGCCTCGGCGCCTACCCCAGTCTGCGCGTGCTCGCGCTCATCGGCTTCCTGTGCCTGATCTGCCTGACTGCGGCTATCGTCATCCTCGCTGTGTCCGATGCCCTGGGGGCGCTCGTCGGAGCCGCGGTCGCCGCCGGAACCATCGCCTGGGGAACCGTTTGGAGCCCTCTGGCAAGCCTTCTCGGTCCGAGCCGCTCGGGACTGTGGGGCAATATTCAGCTACTCATCGGCGGGAACAGACAGATCATTGTCGAGCTGGTGCCGACAGTCGTCGTTCTGCTGGCCATCCTTGTCTCAGCATTACTCGGAAGCCTCGCCGCGACTGCTGCCTACGACCGACGATTCAGCACTCAGATCAACCAATCCTAGGCTGAAGGACTCTCGGCAAAATGAGCGAACCCCTGCGCCCGATGGGGTTCCACCGAGCACAGGGGTTCTGTGCCGAGCCGCCTGGGAGAATCGAACTCCCGACCTATTCATTACGAGTGAATCGCTCTACCGACTGAGCTAAGGCGGCAACCGAGCTAACTCTAGCCAAAGCTGGGGCTCCTGGTCAAAAGGAGCGCTACCAGAGGCCCGCTTCGATCAGCACACGCATTGCGGCGGGCAAGAAGCTTGCGGGGTCGACGTGATTCAGCGAAGATCAGAACGTCGCCCATCTCACATCCCCCGGGCCCCATGACTGTCGTCGTTCACAGCTCAGGAGACAGAACCCTCATGGCCCAGATCGCGATTCCACAGGTCCCAGATCTGACCGAGATCGGCAATGCGCTCGGGCAGTGGCAGAGCGATGACGGGGCATGGACCTCCGTCCACTGGTCAGCGTTCCGGGGCACTCCGTACACCGCGGACGACGCTGCGAAGTTCATCGGCCGTTGGGAAACGATGTCGACCGGTCCGTTCTCCTCCCGCGCACGGAGCCTGCTGGGATATGACGACTCCGGCCGGTCGGTCGCAGCGGCCACGGTCTGGTCCGCAGGTCCCGCACGTCCCGGGCTCCTCGAACCCCTCGCGGTTCACCGCGACCACCACGGCCGTGGGTTCGGAAAGGCCATGGCAATCGCCGCCGCGAAGAACCTGCAGCAGATGGGATCGTCGGCAGCTTCCGTCGCTGCCGAAAGCGCGAACACCGGCGCTGTCGCTGCCTACGCCGCCGCCGGTTTCATTCCCCGCGCCGAGGTGAGGGATCTTCGCCGTCCCAAGTGAAGCCCTGTTGCCCTGCCGCCGTGGCCTGTCCGTGGCACGTCACCAGCTAACCTGGTGGAGACAGACATTTCAGCACAGAAAAGGGTGACATACGTGGTCGAGTTCGACTCGAAGGACTTCATGAGTGATTTCAAGGCGCTCATCGAATGTGAGTCGTTCTCGCATGACCCTGAATCCCTGGCCCGCAGCGCACAGCTCGTCTCTCGGATCGGTACGGGTTTGCTGGGCGCAGCTCCCCGCATCATCGAAACCGATTCGCATCCGCACGTGCTGTGGCGCTTCGGCACCGGGCCGCGCAAGGTCGTCCTCATCGGCCACCATGACACCGTGTGGCCGACCGGCACGCTCGCGGATTTCCCCTATTCGGTCGCGGACGGAGTCGTTCGCGGTCCCGGAGCGGACGATATGAAGGGCGGTCTGCTCATCGCTCTCTATGCGATGGCGCGTCTGCGCGAAGAGCGCGGCGATCTCGACGGTGTCAGCATCCTCATGACCGCGGATGAGGAGCTCGGCTCCCCCGGCTCACGCCAGATCATCGAGGACGAAGCCCGTGGCGCCAAGGCGGCGCTGGTCTTCGAAAGCGGCGCACCCGACGGATCGGTGAAGATCGCACGCAAAGGCGTCGCCATCTACTCCCTCGAAGTCACCGGCTTGGCCGCCCATGCGGGTGTGGAACCGGAGAAGGGCATCAACGCCACGATCGAGGTGGCCAATCAGGTTGTTGCGATCGCCGCCCTGCATGACCCATCCGTGGGAACCTCGGTTGTGCCCACTGTCATGCACAGCGGCTCCACGACGAACACCGTGCCCGCCAAAGCCGTTGTCGGTGTCGATTCCCGTGCTGCCTCGGTGGCAGAGCAGGAACGCATCGACGGGATCCTCAGCTCGCTGACCCCCACTGTGGCAGGAGCGGAGGTCGATGTCAGAGGCGGGATCAACCGGGCACCGCTGGAGGAGAAGATGGCGATGGGGCTCTACGCTCGAGCCCAGCGTCTGAGCTCTCGCCTCGGGCACCCGCCGTTGCGGTCCGTTGCCGTCGGCGGTGGATCGGACGGCAATTTCACGGCCGGAGCCGGCACTCCGACCATTGACGGGCTCGGCACTGTCGGGGGCGGTTCGCACGCAAGGACGGAACACGCACTGCAGGTGTGGATCCCCCGCCGGGTCGAACTCACCACTGCGCTGGTGGGCGAGCTCCTCGCCGAGGACTGAAGAACCGTCCAAGGCAGAGCCGTCGTGGACGAGGCGCGGCCGACCCCTCAGAGCGCGCCGGAGCGGTCCTCGAGCAGCCAGGGGTTCGACAGCAGCACGAACGCCGATTCGACGATGAGCACGGGCGACATGTTCGTCTGCAGTCGTCGTCTCGCTTCGGTGATGGCGTCGATGCGCAGCAGAGTCGTATCGGGTCCGTCCCTGTTCGCCTGTTCGGCGATGAGATCGACTTCCCCAGCATTGATCCACCCTTCGCGGATGCCCAGCTGGTGCATGAGGATGTCGCGGTAGAGGCTCATGAGTTCGAGGAAGATCCGGTCGAGTTCGTCGTTGCGGGCGCGCACCGATCGGCGCTTCTGCTCCTCCTCGAGCTTCCTGATCTGGGATCGTGCCGAGGGTGGGATGGACTTCTCCGCTTCGATGCCCAGGGTCGCCATCAGTTCGCCCCGCTCCGCAGCGTTGCGTTCCTCGACGCGAGACTTCGCGGTTTCCGCGGCTTCGTCGACGATGCGACCTGCCAGGCGGATCGTCGCCCCGACCGAGGTCAGCTTGCCCGGGATCGCGAGGATCTGTTTGCGCTCCTCACCGGCGGATTCGTTGAGTGCCATGTACTTGGCGCGCCCGATGTGGTTCTGCGCCACTGCGGCTGCCCACTTGGCTCTGTCCTCATCGACGTGGTCACGTTCGATGAGGAGCTGCGCCACGGCATCCCGAGAGGGAATGCGCAGGCGAACGGGGCGACACCGGGAGCGGATCGTAGTGAGGACATCGATGGGGCTCGGTGCGCACAGCAGCCACACTGTGTGAGGAGGCGGCTCCTCGATGGCCTTGAGCAGGACGTTGGCCGTTCGCTCACTCATCCGGTCCGCGTCTTCGATGATGACGACCCGCCACGGGGAGTTGACCGGGGCTGACTGCGCTCTCGTCACCAGTTCCCGCACTTCGTCAATGGCGATCACCGACTTCTGGGTCGACATGATCGTCAGCGATTCGTGATGGCCTTTGAGTACCCGTGCGGTGACATCATCGGCGTCTTCACCGCCGGAGATCAGCGCCGCAGCGAAAGCTCGCGCTGCATTGGACCGGCCGGAGCCCGGAGGTCCGGTGAATAGCCAGGCGTGGGTCATCGCTCCCGGCGAATGCAGGGCGTACTTGAGCTGGGTGATGACGTCGTCCTGACCGACGAGCTCATTGAAGACGCTCACTCAGTGACCTTCCGGGTTGTTGAAGCGCTGATGGTTGCGTTCACGCTGTTTGCGCAGCCGTTCGCGGGCCTGACGTTCGATCTCTGCCTGGGCCTGAAGCCGCTCTCGGCTCATCTGCCGGGCGCTGCGCACGGGCAGAACCGTTGTGTCTGCGTCCTCATCCTCGGATCGGGAGCTGTCTCCCGCGGCAGGCTCATCGCTGCGACTGTCAACCTGCTTGACGGCTCGGGTCTGCGCTTCTTCCGAGGAACGTGTCTCGATCACGTCCGTCGGCACGCCGTCACCGTCGCCGTCACCGTCGCTGTCGCCGTCACCGTCGCTGTCGTTGTCGCTGTCAGGCAATGGTGTACTCGGCGTGAAGCCGCGCGCCGGCAGAACTGTGGTGGCAGCCTCTTCGTCGGGCTCGGCTTCGGTGTTATCGTCCGATGTGTCTCGGCCCTCGAACTCGTCTCTTGTGGCGAACTGGCCTCGTGTCTTCGACTGTTCTGGCTCTGTCTCCGACCGTTCTGGCTCATCCGCCTGTCGCAGATCGGCACCGAGGTCGACTCGTTCCGTCTCCACTCCGTCATTGCGCTCTTCGGATTCCCGACGGCCCCCAGATTCTGGGATGAACCGTTCGCCCGACAGCGGCACGAACCGGCCCCCGGGTTCGGGAGTGAAATCCTCGTCGGCTGTCGAAACGCCCTCGGTCGACTCGCCTTTCCGGGGCTCCGGTGAACGGGGGGCGTCTGTTTCCTCGGATGCCCCGCCGATGACAGCTGCAGACGGATGGCTTCCGGCCACCTCGGCGGCTGACGTGTCGGCATCGACAGCCGCACCTGCACCGGCACCGGATGCGGACATGTTGCCCAGTTGCCGCGACAAGCGAGTACGGATGGCGGTGAGGATTTCGGCGGTCAGCTCGTCCTCCGTCACCGACGCATCGAGGACGACGTATCGGCCAGGCTCTTTGTGCGCACGGGTGAGGTAGGTCTGACGGACCCGCTGGTGGAACTGTTGGTTCTCTTCGTCGAGGTAGTTGTTCTCGCCGCGCTTGCCCATCCGCGCCGCAGCGGTCTCGGGGTCGATGTCGAGGACGATCGTCAGGTGCGGGACGAGCCCCTGAGTCGCCCACTTGCTCAGCGCCAGGATCGTCTTCGGGTCGAAATTGCGCCCCGCTGCCTGGTAGGCGATCGTCGAATCGATGTACCTGTCGGTGATGACGATGTTCCCACCGTCGAGACTCGGATCCACAAGGGAGGCCACATGGTGGGCGCGGTCAGCGGCGAAGAGCAGTGCCTCTGTGCGGGGGCTCGGAGGTTCGGAGTCGAAGAGCACCGAACGAATCTGGCGCCCCAGTTCTGTTCCACCTGGCTCGCGCGTCGATTCGACGTTGTGTCCTTCGTCGGCCAGGGCTTGTGAGATCCGTTTGATCTGTGTGCTCTTGCCTGAACCGTCACCGCCTTCGATGGCGATGAAGAATCCGGTTCCCAGGCGTTCCGCGGAGTTTCCGATGCCGTCGCTCGCCCCGTTCTCGGCGGTGCTGGGCGGACGGAATCCGTGCACGATGTCGACGGACAGTCCCTGGAGACCATGCGGGTCGAAGATGAAGAGTCCGATGATTCCGGCGACCAGAGCGGCCAGTCCCATGAGACCGAACGCAACGTCGCTGGGGGCCAGCAGCCATTCCATGGCCGAGCCGACAGGGATGGTGATGCCGAAGTCGATGGAGTTGAGGATGAGGGCGATGACCGCGCCGCCGACGGCCCCGATCCGCCGAGAGAAATCGTAGGGCTGTGAGCGCACGCCGACTCCGACGAGGAACGCAATGACAGCAGACAGGACGACCTTGCCGGAGAGCTCGCTGATGGCTCCGGTGGCGATCAGCAGGATTCCGGATACGGTCAGTGCGAACGCAGAGACGCGCGGCCTCGACATTCCGGGGGCGAAGGTTGGCCCCATTTCGAAGCCGATGGCCCATCCCACCAGGCAACACGCAATCATGAGGGCGAAGCCGGCTTGGCCGAAGCTGTGCTCAACGGCAGTCGGCTGTGCCAGGATGACCGTGGTTCCCAGCACCGCGAACAAGGCGATGCAGACCCATGGTTTCTCAATAGTGGCGGCAGGTCTGGCCACGCGCGCCTTGATCGAGGGAAATGCACCCGTGGTCGCGGATTCGGCGTGGAGAGCGCGTTCCGGTGTGAGGAAGATGATCACGGCGCCGACGGCCATGGCGATGCCCACCAGGAGGCTCATCCACCCCAGTGCCCGTGTGCCGGCGGCAGGACCACCCATGATCTGGAAGGCGAAGGAGACGAAGACGAGGACCGCTGCGGGAATGCCGACGCGACGCCACGGCTTCTCGTTCGTGAAGGGACTGATGCTCATCAGGAGGCCGACGACGGCCCCGAGGAACACTGCTGCGACCCAGGTCAGCCAGGCGCTCGGCGCGAGACTGAGGACGATGAGCAGACCCGCCTCGACAACGGCGGCAATGCTCAGTGCCAGCTTGCGTACGGCCGGCCCTTTGGACGCGAGGACCTTCTGCGGAATGAAGAGGCCGGCTCCGGCGAGGACGAAGACAATGAGAAGAGACAGACTTCCCAACTGGTTGTCGAAACCTCCCGCACCAAGACTGTCGGCCGTTGCTGTGAAGGCTCGACCGCGGATCGTGGCGAAGAACCCGCTGGTGCCCGCCACGATATAGCTGATCGCCACGAGTACGATCAGTGCGCCCCAGGCAGCGGTCTCGGCAACCAACCGGCCAGGGGCTCCGGGAAGTCGATGTCCTGTAGTCGTCAACATGCTCACAGCCCTACGATATCTGCCGCGACTGACATATCTCTTGGAACCGACCGGATCTCTTCTCACCGATGTCTGATCCTCTACTCTTGATTGCGTGCAAACAATGAAGACATCCATGTCGGCAGTCGCGACAACCGGGCTGGGCCCGATCGAAGAACTCGCCTTGGCCCGTGTCCTCCTCGACTCGGTCAAGCACAGCACCCGAGGAGCGACGCTGAGGATGTACCGGCCTGCACCGACGCTGGCCTTCGGCGCCAGGGACCGCTTCCTCCCGGGGTTCTCCACAGCCATCGAAGCCGCCCGGGACCACGGATTCACGCCTGCCCTGCGCAGCCTCGGTGGGCGCGCCGCAGCCTATCATCGGGGCTCGCTGGTCATCGATCACATCGAACCCAGCGACTCCTTCATCAAGGACACGACCGCCAGGTTCTCCGGATTCGGGCAGGACTACGTCGAGGTGCTGCGGGGCATCGGAGTCGACGCCCGCCTCGGCGAGATTCCCGGTGAGTACTGTCCCGGGGAATACAGCGTCAACGTGGCCGGTCGGATCAAGGCGATCGGAACCGCGCAGCGAGTGGTCTCCGGCGCGTGGCTGTTCTCGTCTTCCGTGATCGTCGAGGATCCCGATCCCATCCGGTCCGTGCTCACCGACGTCGAGGCCGCTCTGGGCATCCAGTGGGATCCGGCCACAGGCGGTTCGATCAGTGAAGCCCATCCCGAGGTCACGATCGACACCGTCGCCGAGGCGTTCGCCTCCTACTATGCCGACGCCGATCCGCACTCGCCCGGTGAACCCACCGCGGACGAGCTCGCGGCGCTGCCGGAGAAGGCTGAGACACACATCCTGTGACTCAACCTGTTCTGTGACAACCCCTTGCTTCAAGACCCCGAAGACCATTGGAGACCATGACCTCATGAATGTGCACGAGGCGACTGTCCGCGAGGCGACCAAGAACGATCTGCCGGACATCCTCCGACTGGTCCATGCCCTGGCCATGTACGAGAAGGAACCAGATGCGGTCGAAGCGACCGAGGACGACTTCGCTGCGGTGATGTTCCCCAGCGATGGGCAGCCGAACACCTACGGCCTCGTCGCCGAGGCGGATGGGCAGATCATCGGCATCGCGATCTGGTTCTACTCGTTCTCCACGTGGACGGGAAAGAACGGGATCTGGCTCGAGGATCTCTTCGTCGACCCGAACCATCGCGGCAACGGAGCAGGAAAAGCCCTGCTGGGACGATTGGCCCAGATCTGTCAGGAGCGAGGACTGACCAGGCTCGAGTGGTGTGTTCTCAAATGGAACGAACCTTCGATCGGGTTCTACCGCTCACTGGGGGCGAAGGCTCAGGATGAGTGGGAGACCTTCCGCCTCGATGGTGAGGCGCTGGAAGCCTTCGCCGACGAGGCATCCACAGCAGACACCCGGTGATATCTCACGTGCTGTGCTCCCAACGGGCACTTACGCCGTGCGGCCCGGACGGGCCGATGAGGATTGAGGAACTTTTGGACCGATTCTCGGCAGAGAAATCGAACCAAAAGTTCCTCAATTCGGCGCCAGGGTCCCGACCCTAGGGAGTCTTCGGCTTCGCCGTGGTGGACTTCTTCGCTGCGGTCGTCGACTTGGCGGTCGTCTTCTTGGCCGTGGTCGACTTGGCAGTCGTCGACTTGGCCGCAGTCTTCGCCGGAGCCTTCGCAGCACTCGTCTTCGCTGCAGTCGACTTCTTCGCAGGAGCCTTCTTCGCTGGCGCCTTCTTAGCGGGCGCCTTCTTCTTGGCTGGTCCCTTGGCACGCTTCTCCGCCAGGAGCTCGGCGGCACGGCTGATGTCCATCGACTCGACCGAATCGTCCTTGCGCAGAGTGGCGTTGAACTCACCATCGGTGACGTAGGGGCCGAAGCGACCGTCCTTGACGACGACAGGCTTCTTCGAAATGGGATCCTCGCCCAGTTCCTTCAGCGGTGCTGCCGCTTGGCGGCCGCCCCGCTGCTTCGGCTGAGCGTAGATCTTCAGCGCCTCATCCAAGGTGATGTTGAAGATCTGATCTTCCTCGGTCAGCGACCGCGAGTCAGTGCCCTTCTTCAGGTACGGGCCGTAGCGGCCGTTCTGGGCAGTGATGTCGGTGCCCTCTTCGTCCTGGCCGACGACTCGGGGAAGGCTGAGCAGCGTCAGTGCCGTCTCGAGGTCGATCGAGTTCAGGTCCATGGACTTGAACAGTGAGCCGGTGCGAGGTTTCGGCTTCTTCGCGCCGCGTTTGGGCTTCTCCTCGGGCTCGGGCAGGATCTCGGAGACGTAGGGTCCGAAACGTCCGTTCTTCGCTACGATCGTGTGACCTGACTCGGGATCGACACCGAGTTCACGGTCCCCCTCGCCCTGCGATTCGATGAGCTCGGCGGCCTTGGCCGCAGTCAGCTCATCGGGAGCGAGGTCGTCGGGAACCGAGACGCGCTTCGGATCCCCTCCTTCTTCAGAGGCGGGAACCTCCAGATACGGGCCATAGCGACCCACACGCAGGTTCACACCCTCGCTGATGACAACGGTGTTGACCTCGCGGGCGTCGATGTCGCCGAGGTCGTCGACGACTTCCCTGAGTCCTTCGCGATCCTGAGACTTCGCGCCGAAGTAGAACCGAGCCAACCACGCCTTGCGGTCTTCCTCACCCATGGCGATCCGGTCGAGTTCGGACTCCAGGTCAGCGGTGAACGCGTAGTCGACGAGTCTTGTGAAGTGCTCTTCGAGAAGACGGACGACCGAGAACGCCAACCAGCTGGGCACCAGAGCGTTGCCGCGCGTGGTGACGTAGCCGCGGTCCTGGATGACGGAGATCGTGGCCGCGTAGGTCGAAGGTCGGCCGATGCCGAGCTCTTCGAGCTGCTTGACCAGGCTGGCTTCCGTGAAGCGAGGTGGCGGGGCCGTCGTGTGACCATCGGCTTCGGCCTTGACCACGGACAGAGCCTGACCTTCGTCGACCTGGGGAAGACGTGACTCACCGGACTTCGTGTCATAGCGTCCGGCGTCGGTTCCCTCTTCATAGGCTGCGAGGAACCCACGGAAGGTGATGACGGTGCCGCTGGCGCTGAAGCCGGCATCATGACCGTCGGCGAGGGCGGCGCGAACCTTGATCGTTGCGGTCTTGCCCTTGGCATCGGCCATCTGGCTGGCAACGGTGCGCTTCCAGATTAAGTCATAGAGACGGAATTCGTCACCGCTGAGTGACTTCGACACCTGGGCGGGTGTGCGGAAGGAGTCGCCTGAGGGCCTGATCGCCTCGTGAGCCTCCTGCGCGGACTTCTGCTTGCCCGAGTAGCTGCGAGGCGACTGCGGGACGAATTCGGGACCGTAGAGCTCGGTCACCTGCTTCCTCGCCGCGGAGACCGCCTGGCCCGACAGTGCCGAAGAGTCGGTACGCATATACGTGATGTAGCCGTGCTCGTACAGCGACTGGGCGGTGCGCATGGCCTGACGAGCGCTCATGCGCAGCTTGCGGCCGGCTTCCTGCTGCAGGGTCGAAGTCGTGAACGGAGCGGCCGGTTTGCGTGAGTACGGCTTCGATTCGACGGCCGTGACCGTCAGCGCGTTCTTCGCGGTGCCGTTGAGCTGTGTCGCCAGCTCTTCGGCTCTCGCTTGGTCGACGACGGTGGCGGACGAGTTCTTCAGTTCGCCCTTGTCGTTGAAATCCCTGCCCGAGGCGACTCGAGCGCCGTCGAGGGTTGAGAGGTTCGCGGCGAAGGCGCTGCTGCCGTCGGGCAGTCCCAGGTCGACGTCGAGGTCCCAGTAATCGGCGGCGACGAAGGCCATGCGTTCGCGTTCGCGTTCGACGACGAGGCGGGTCGTCACCGACTGAACACGACCGGCGGAGAGACCAGCCCGGATCTTGCGCCACAGGACAGGCGAGATTTCGTAACCGTAGAGGCGGTCGAGGATTCGCCGAGTCTCCTGTGCGTCGACCAGGGCGACGTCGATCTCGCGGGTGTTCTCCAGCGCCCGTTCGATGGCTTCCTGGGTGATCTCGTGGAAGACCATGCGTTTGACGGGGATCTTCGGCTTGAGGACTTCGAGAAGGTGCCAGGCGATTGCCTCACCTTCCCGGTCCTCATCTGTTGCGAGATAGAGTTCGTCGGCGTCCTTGAGGAGGCGCTTGAGTTCGGTGACCTTCTTCTTCTTGCCGGGGTCGACGCGGTAGTACGGATCGAAGCCGTTGTCGACGTCGACAGCGAACTTTCCGTACGGCCCCTTCTTCATGTCTGCCGGGAGCTCGGACGGGGTCGGAAGGTCGCGGATATGGCCGACCGACGCCTCGACGTCGTAACCCTCTCCGAGGTACCCAACGATCGTTCGCGCCTTCGTCGGGGACTCGACGATGACGAGACGGCGGGGCTGCTTCTCGGTTGTGGTCACGGTTTCACATTCCTCTCACGGCGCCGGTTGATCGAATAAACGGACGATCCGGCCCAATGTAACACTGATGTTCATGCTCGCCCTGCATCGGGTTGATCGGGCGAACTCTGGCGACAACGGTTTTCGATACTACCGTCATTCTGCCGGTTGCTCTGTCCCAGGCAGCACTGCACCGGCGGCGACGAGCTGCCTGACCTGAGCGATGAGCTGGTCTTCGAGCGCGGTCGGATTGACGTCGAGCAGCTGTGCCAGAGCCACCGCTGTCTGCCGCAGGGACAGGCTGCCGTCGGCGACTGAGACGAAACCGGCCAAGGCCGTATCGAGGTCGAAGACCTGTCCGAATCCGATCCCCTGTTCCAGCGTGATCGAGCTTGGATCTGATTCCCCGGGAACGTGGTGGCGGTGCTCGACGAGGTCCGGTGACCGGGTGAAGACGGTGTCTGCGAGCTCTTCGGTCGTTGCGTTTTCGAGCCAAGACCGCAGTGCGAAGTTCGTCGCGACGAACTGTCCGAGGCCTTGCGGATTGCTCGCGATCGCCGAGGTGATCCGGACCCTGGTCTTGAACGTCGGAGACTGCTGACCCGCCTCAGCGACGGTCGCGGTGCCCGCAATCGTTGGGACATCGTTATCTGACTCCCGATCGCTCGCGCTCTCCGACTTGCCCATGATGACGTATCCGAAGACGACCTCACTGACCGAGCGGGTTTCGAAGTCGTCCATCCAGGCCGCGGTGGCCTGGTTCCATTCAGCGCTGGCACGAGGGATGCCGCCGTCACGGATCCAGGTCTCCGCATAGGCGATCGGATCGAGTGCTTCGCGTTCGATGACGAGCACCGAGGTGCCGGGGTCGGTGACCCAGCCCTCCGGTCCGCTGTCGGCCGCCGAGGTGGTCTCCCAGTTTCCGAGGCACACGGAGCGACCTCCCGGTTGGAGATGATCGGGGATCGCGGTGAACAGTGACCGGACCAGGCGGTCACCGGTCATCCCGCCGTCGCGGTATTCGAAGGTGGCCACGGTGGTGCGCGGGGTGATGACGAAAGGTGGGTTGGACACGAGCAGATCGACGGGTTCGGTCAGTGGTTGAAGCATCGATCCTGCGCGAAGCTCAATGTTCGTCACTCCGTTGAGTCCAGCGCTGAGCCCGGTCAGGTGCAGAGCCCGCTCCGAGATGTCGGTGGCGATGACGCGGTCGCTGTGGCGGGCCAGAAGGAGGGCCTGGATGCCGCAACCGGTGCCGATATCGGCGGAGACCCCGACATGCTCGCGGGGCGTCAGCGACACGAGTGTGCGCCCTGCTCCGCCGAGTCCGAGCACGAAGTCGCCGTCGAGGACATCGGGATTGATCAGTGTTCCGTGGTCGCTGACGAGGTAGAGGTTCTCGTCCCCGGGCCGGAAACCGCGCGGGACGCCGATCGGCAGGTCATAGGGGATCACCGCGAACGGTGCGCACACCCATCCCGAATCCGCCACCTCGGCGGGCGTCGCTGCGTCAGTGCTGCTGACCTCGTCACCGCTTTTCGTTTCGTCACCGCTGCCGGTCACGATCAGGCCGCTGTCGACGGCCACATCGAAGGCGCTCTCGCCGAGGGCGGCACGCACGATCTCGGTGCTGACCTCACGGCGGAAGTGGAAGAGTATGGCCAGTGCTGCCAGGTGCTGGTCGAATGAAGTCTGCGTCTCGACGGTGTCGAGGATCTTTTCGCAGAAGTGGATCGCCGGTGCCGCATTGTTGCGCACCAGGGCAGAGGCGATGGGCCCGCCCCAGAACTGGCGGAGTCGGGGCTCGGTGTACCCGGCCCGGTAGAGTCGGTCTGCCACGAGGGTCATATCTTGTTCGATCACACACAAATCCTAACGACTGCACCCCAATGATCCTGACTGCGCCATAATTGGGGCCATGGCCTCTTCTGCTCTTCTCGACATCGTCACCGGATTCGGTGCCAGAGATGACCGGATCGTCCATGTGCGCGATGTTCCACAGCGGTTCGAACATGAGTCGGACTGGCCGGAGTGGATCGACGAGGAACTCAAACACGCCTGCCACGCCATCGGCGTCGATGCGCTGTGGGACCACCAACTCGAAGCTGCACAGTCTGCACGGGACGGATCCGACGTCGTCATCGCCACTCCGACGGCATCGGGGAAGTCCCTGGGGTTCTGGCTTCCGGTCCTCGAATCCATTCAGAGCACCCGGACGAAACTGCGCACCTCCTCGGCGATCTACATCGCACCGACCAAGGCGCTGGCCGCGGATCAGATGGCGAACCTGGAGAAGCTCATCGTTCAGGGGATGCGGCCTGCGACCTATGACGGCGACACTTCTCAGGCCTCGAAGGATTGGGCCAGGCGACATGCGAACATCGTGTTCACCAACCCCGACATGCTCCACCGGGGGATCCTGCCGCAGCACGAACGGTTCTCTCGACTGTTCAAATCGCTGCGCTTCATCGTCATCGACGAAGCCCACCGCTACCGTGGCGTCTTCGGCTCCCACGTCGCCCTGATCCTGCGCCGTCTGCTGCGCATCGCCGCACACTATGGGGCCCACCCTGTGGTCATCGGTGCGTCGGCGACGATGGCGAACCCGGATGAGGCGTTTGCCAAACTCACCGGACGTGACGTGCATGCGGTGAGCGAGGACTCCTCACCTCGTGCCTCGGGCAGCTTCGCCCTCTGGGAGCCCCCGGTCTCCCCCGGCGGCGAGCGCCGCAGCGGTCTGGTCGAAGCGGCCGATATCCTCACCGACGCGATGTGCGCCGGGTATCGTTCGATCGGGTTCATCGCCTCCCGCCGCGGCACCGAGGCCCTGGCGTCGACCGTGCGTGACCAGGTCGGACAGGTCGATGACTCGTTGAAGGACAAGGTCGCGGCCTATCGCGGAGGTTATCTCGCCGAGGAGCGCAGACTCCTCGAGTCGGCACTGCGATCGGGACGTCTGCTGGCGGTGGCGTCGACGAATGCCCTTGAACTCGGGATCGACATCTCCGGCCTCGACCTCGTCATCATCTCCGGGTGGCCCGGAACCCTGGCGTCCCTGTGGCAGCAGGCTGGTCGCGCCGGACGTGCGGGCCAGCGGTGGATGGCCGTGTTCATCGCCCGTGATGATCCGTTGGACACCTATGTCGTCAACCATCCAGAGGTCATCTTCGATGCTCCCGTCGATGCCGGCGTCATCCACCCCGGCAATCCGCATGTGCTGGGTGGTCACCTGTGTGCTGCGGCTGCGGAGGTGCCACTGAAGGAATCGGATCTCGTTCACTTCCCCGACAACTCCGCCGAGGTGCTCGCCGACCTGGTCGACCGCAAACTCCTGCGGGCCCGCCCCACCGGGTGGTTCTGGGCGAAGGACGAGCCTGCAGCGGACATGTCCGATATCCGTGGCAGCGGGGGCGGCCAGTTCCGTCTCGTTGAGGCCAGCACCGGAGCACTGCTGGGCACTGTCGACGAGTCCGGGGCATTCACCGGCGCCCACCCCGGCGCGGTCTATACGCATCAGGGTGCGGATTTCACTGTGCTCGATCTTGATCTCGAGGACCATGTTGCGCTCGTGGAGCGTGCCGAGGTCGACTACACGACGCAGGCCAGATCACAGACCGAGATCGACATCGTCGACACCGACAGGCAGCGGGCGCTGGCCTCTGGAGTCACGGTGTGCAGCGGCACCGTCGACGTCAAGGACCATGTCATCGCCTACCGGATGCGAGCCAAGCGCGGTGGGGCGATCATCGCCGAGCACGAGCTCGATCTGCCCGAACGCACCCTGCAGACCAAGGCCGTGTGGTGGACGATTCCACAGACACTGTTGGACGAAGCTGAAATCGTTGCTGCTGACCTGCCCGGTGCCGTCCATGCTGCCGAACACGCGTCAATCGGTCTTCTGCCGCTGTTTGCCGGCTGCGATCGTTGGGACATCGGCGGTGTCTCCACCGCCGGCCATGCCGACACCGGGATGGCCACCGTCTTCGTCTATGACGGTCTCGCCGGCGGTGCCGGATTCGCCGAGCGCGGCTACGACGTCATCGAAGAGTGGTTGGCTGCGACCCGTGATGCCATTTCCGCGTGCGAATGCGTCGACGGCTGTCCTTCATGCGTGCAGTCCCCGAAGTGCGGCAACGGCAACGAACCGCTGGAGAAGGATGCTGCTCTGCGGCTGCTGCGGGCGGTGCTGGTCTGACGAGGTGGTGGTCTACTTCCCGGCCACGGCTCTCTCCTTCACTTCCGGCAGCGGTCCCGGGATTTCAACCGCGACCTGCACATAAGCACTCTGCTCCGATATCGATGCTCGACAGTCGTTGACCACTGCACCGTTGCGTTTGGCAACCTGCTTCGCAATGTCACAGGGTTCTCCAGTGGCGAGTCCGCGAACGGCGTCAGCTGCGGCGAGGGCCGCAAAGTCGGCGGCACTCTGGGCGGTGCTGTGGGCTGCGAAGGCTTGACTGAGTCCGCCGATGGCGGTGACGAGGACCAGAATCATTGAGCACAGTCCGACGACAATGTTCGTCATGGCAGTCCACCTGAGCTGTGCTGCCCCAAAGCCTGACCAGCACTGGACCGGGTTCCCTCCGTTCGCGCCGTCGCGGCTGCTTCGACCTCGTTGAGGAAGATGATCGCCGCCGGGAGTTCGATTGTGACGGTCACCGTCGAATATCCGCCTTCGGAGCGGACCAGCACCTCGGATGTATCTCCGGCGTGCTTCTTCGCTTCGGTCACAACCGCTGTCTGAGGTTCGCCGCGGGAGATCTCCCGGGCGGCTGATCTGGCTGCGTCGAAGGCTCTCAGCTGGGAGAAGCCGACCGCGGCTGCCCCTGTGAGCACGATGATGAGAAGCACGATGGCGGGCATGACAACGGCGAACTCGGCGGTGGCCGTTCCCGCATCCTGGTGCTGCTTGTGTTCTCGTGGCTCACAGGAGCATCCGGTCGCCATGTCAGACTCCGAGGCCGAGGGCGGTCTCGATGACACCGGTGACGAGTTCTTTGATCGGTTCCGATTTCAGAATGATGACCAGCAAGGCTGCGAATCCACAGGCAGCGAGCGTGGTGATCGCATATTCTGCAGTCGTTGCCCCGGCGTCAGGGCCCCATGACTCCGGGATGCCGTCATCTCGCTGCGGTTCAGCACTGTTGATGGCATCCGCAACAGCATCCATCGCAGCGACAACCGAATCAGTGTCGATGTCGGTGTCGGTGTCGGCACCGTCAATGTCGGTGTCGGCACCGTCGATGTCGGTGTCGGCACCGGAGTACTGAGCGAGCCCCGCCCAGTCGCCATCACCGGCGCCGACGCGCCGCGACTCGCCCCATTGCGGGTAGAGCGGACCGTCGCAGTCGTTCGCCTTTGTTCCTATGCTCATAGTCTCCTCCTCATTGAAGCCCTCATTCGCGGTCTGCGAAGGGAGTTTCAGTGTTGGATGAGACCGTGGCGTGAGTCCAGGGCAGAAGATCGGCTTGTGGAAACAGGGTCAGCGTCCACAACCGGCACGCACGCGAGTCGAACCGGGATCCACAGGATTCGGCACACGAGTCAGGGGGATCCGAGTCAGCCTCTGCCGGCCCAATCTTCCTTGAGGATCGCCATGATGACCTCGTCGTGACGGCGACCGTTGAAGAAGACAGCCTCACGACGGCGCCCTTCTTCGACGAAACCGGCCTTTGTGTAGGAGGCGATTCCGCGGGTGTTGAACGCCCATGTCTGCAGCTCGATACGATTGAGTCCCAACTGCAGGAAACCGTATTTGATGCCCAGCCGCACAGCGTCGGAGCCGTAACCACGGCCGTGGAACTCCGGGCCGAGGATAATGGCCAGGGTGGCGGATTGGTTGATCGAATTGCGACCGTAGAGTGTCACATGGCCGACGAATTCCTCCGTCTCGAGCAGCTCGATGCTGAAGCCGACGGCGTCGGTGTTCTTGTTCGCGCTCCAGAGCGCGAACTGTTCGGACACCCCGCCTTCAGGGCGTGGCAGGACAGTGTGATTCTGCAGGACCACGATCGAGGGATCGAACCACCACTGCTCCAGGTAGGGAAGATCCTCCTGCTGCAGCGGACGAAGTCGCACGTGCCGACCTGTGAAGAGATTGTCGGCGTATTCTTCGGCTTGTTCGACATTGGACAGTTGATTGAAGGGCGTAACCGGTGCCATCCCCCGACCCTACCAAGGCCAGCTGATCAGCCGGTCGAAACCCGCTCGAGGCTGTCTCCGAACCCAAGGTTGTCAGAAGAAGACCGTCGTCAGGTCCGACAGCAGCGAGATGACCACAGGGACGACCGAGAGCAGCAGGAAGGCCGGAAGGATACAGACTCCAAGCGGCACGACGAGTTTGACCCCGAGAGCCGCAGCCGCCTCCTGCCTGCGTCTGCGCGAGGAATCCCGGAGCTCCTGTGCGACGGACTCGATGAGTGGTGCGGGTCCGACACCGGTGTGTTCGGAAAATTCGAACACCTCGAGGACCGGGGCGAGCCGGTCATCCTCGGACAGGTCTTGGCCCCCGATCGTCATGGAACGCGCGATGCGTCCCAGGCCGGATCGGTCCTCCGTCGCCTCGGCGGTCAGTGTCAGAGCCACTGGGATCGGCAACCCCGAAGTCAGACAGATAGCCACGAGATCAAGGTCGAAGGCAAGCAGGTCGTCAACCGCCCGAGGCTGTGGCGCGGATGTGCCGTAGACATCGGAGCCTCGACCACCGGTGTCGTACTGACGTGTTCCCTGCCCGTTCAGCAGACGTCTCAACCGCCCGTCGGATCTGCCCGACCACAGCAGGACTCCGGTCGCGATCAGGGCTCCCACCAGGAGTGCAGTCATGTCGATCAGCGCTCCGCCCGCACCATCATCCGTCTCATCCACCAGCGACCGAGAAGATAGAGGGCAAGGCCGCCACCGATGCTCAGCCGGCCCGGCAGCCCCGAGAACAGTTCAACGGGTTGAACGCCGATGAGCAGGCCGAGACCGACACCGATCAATGGCAGCCAGCTGAGCACCCGGACGGTCGCTCGTGGCCCTGCCATCGCAATGCGCCTCTCCCGATCGGCATCGAGGGCACTGCGCTGTGCCCTTGCGTAGCGCAGAATCATGTCGGCGGCGGGTGCGCCCGAACGTTCCGAAACGGTCCAAACGGCAGACATTCCGGCGAACACGTCGACGGCAGGCGGTGGCAGTTCTGTTCCCCTGGTGGCAATGGCTCGCCCGGGTTCCTCGCCCAGTGAGATCGCACGTGAAATCGGGATCAGTTGTGCGTTCTGCCTGCTCAGAGTGGACATCACTGCCTGCGGAGTCATTCCCACCTTGAGCAGGTGCGCACAGTTCTCCACTGCGGAGATGGCCCACAGCTTCTCCTGCTCAGGATCCTTCGTCGTCTGCCCGCCACCCCGGCGAGGGCCGCCTCTGTCCGGACGGGTGCGGAGCAGATCCTGCAGTCGGGAGGCAGGGGCCAGCGGTGCGCTGAGGATGATGCTGAGCGCCACGAGCACGGCGATGACGGTGATCATCAGGCGGCCTTCTGCTCGAGCACTGCCTCGAATCGGCTCAGCGCCCGACGGTTGAAAGTCCCCTCGGACAGCGGAGATGATCGGCCCCAGACAGGTTCCATTCTCACTCCATTGCTGCTCTCCCGCGTGGGGATGGCCAGTTCCGTGATTCCTCGGTCGGCGCCGACCCGGCGGAGGTGGATGACGAGGTCGATGGCGGTCGAGAATTGTGAGAACACTGCCTGTGGGCTCATGTTCGCCAGAGCTCCCAACGCTGCCAAGCGGCTGGGAACGGCATCAGCGGTGTTCGCATGGATCGTGGCGCTGCCGCCCTCGTGCCCGGTGTTCAGCGCTGTGAGCATGTCCCTGACCTCGGCGCCGCGACATTCTCCGACGACGAGGCGGTCAGGTCGCATCCGCAGGGCGTTGCGGACGAGGTCGGTCAGCGTCACTTCACCGCCGCCTTCGACGTTGGCCTGGCGGGCGGCGAGCTGGACGACGTGGGAGTGGCCGACGATGAGTTCGCGTGAGTCTTCGACGATGACGATGCGGTGGCCGGGATCGACGAGGCCCAGAAGTGCGCCGAGGAGGACAGTCTTTCCGGTTCCGGTGCCGCCGGAGATGAGGACGTTCGCGCGGGATCGGACCGCCTCGGTGAGGACTTCGTGCACATCCTCGGGGACGAAACCGTCGGTGAGCAGCTGTTCGAAGGTGAAGCCGGCGTGCCGGGGAACACGGAAGGAGATCGTCGTGTACTCACCGGCGATGGGCGGCACGATCGCATTCATGCGCACGCCGTCGGGCAGCCTGACATCGACGAATGGACTCGAATCGTCGAGACGGCGGCCGCCCAGGGCCGCCAGTCGCACGGCCAAGGACCGCACTTCGTCTTCGGAGCCCAATGACAGGTCGAGAAGCTGGGGTCCGTTTCCGACGTCAGCGAAGATCTCACGTGGGCCGTTGACGAACACGTCGGTGGTGTCGGCGACCTCGAGCACGGATTGGAGTGGACCGGCACCGGAGAGCTGCGCAGACAGTCGATTCACGAGTTCGAGGAGCGCGCTGGAACCGAGCACCCGACCGGTGCGTTGAACAGCCTCGGCGACGGCTGCTGTGGTCACCGGCCCCGGCTTATCGAGCAGGGTCTTGCGAACCTCTGCCACGAGTGAGGCGTCGAGCCATTCGCTCACTCCACCCACTCCCCCAAGAGTCGATCGACGAGCTTGCCCAGTCGGGCTCCGCCCGGAATGCCTTCGCCTCGGTCGACGGCCGCGGACAGGCCACGGTCATCGCGAATGCTGCCGGCAAGGTCGAGTCCAATAGATTCGGCGAGGAGTTCGGCGTCGAGCCCACCGGCACCGGTGTCGCGGACGACGAGACGAACGTCGGGGTGGGATTGGGACAGGCGTTTGGCGACTTGGGAGGCTGCGACGGCGGAGCGGACCCGGGCCGGGGAGACGAGGAGCACGTGATGGCACCGGCGCGTCCACTGCGGTGGGGCGTGGCGGGGAAGATCGACGATGACGAGGTCGAATGCCTGTCCGGCGGCGGTCAGGAAGTCGTCGAACACGTCCGGGTCGAGGTCGAGGATGTCGTCCCGGCCCCAGGAGAGGATCGCCAGACCCTCGTGACGGGGCAGTGCCTGACTCAGTGTTGAGGGCCGAAGTTGGCCGCGGGAGGCACTGAGGTCGGCCCAGCGGGGCCCCGGGACCTGCTCTGCACCGAGCACGAGGTCGAGTCCACCGCCCAGTGGATCGGCGTCGACGAGGACCGTGCTCACATCCGGTCCGGCGCGGCGGGCGAGGGCGCAGGAGAGCACCGAGGCGCCCGCCCCGCCACAGCCGGCGACGACGCCGACAGTGACTCCGGGGGCCACGGGTGGTTCGACGGCTGCGATCATGCGACCGCTCAGCCATTCCGCGGCTGAGGGCAGAACCGCCAGCTGTTCGACGCCGAGGTGGGCGGCGCGTTTCCATGCCGAGCTCGGTTCGTCCCCGTCGAGGACGACGAGGATTCTGTCCGCATGGTCAGTGGCCGGAGCTTCGCGAACATCCTCGCCGAGGAGAACGAGAGAAGCGTTCTGCCAGCCGCCCGAGTCCGGGGGCAGAACCTTGAGCGAGATGCCGATGCTTTCGGCGACTCGTGCGCATTCGTCGGTGATGGCGCCGAGGTCGGTGATGAGTGCTACCTGCATGGTGACAGCATGAACCTGCCGTGTGCGGTCAGGACAATGCCGGCGAGCGGGCTGTGGACAAATTCCAGAAAGGGCGGCTCCTGTGCACTCAAGTCACAGGAGCCGCCCCCTCTCGTTCGGCCTGTACATCTCCCCCGGTCAGAGCCCTCATGGACACAGACCGACGGATTCAACTCCGTTCGTCAGACCTCGTGTGCTCGGACAGTTGTCCACAGCCCGAGCACACCAGTCGGCCGTTGTGGATTCAGCCGCGCTGGACACCTTCGGTATTGCGCAGGAGTCCTTCACGACCATCCGAATCACGGACTCTGAACCAGGAACCGTTGTCCTCGAGACCGAGGAACCAGTCGCCGGGATAGATCGTGAACACCGGCATTCCGGTGGTCGCGTCCACGGCTTCGCGCGGTTCGGGAACGGCGAACCAGAACGCCTGGATGACATTGTGTCCGGCGGTCCGGTTGGAACCGTCCTGATTGGCGTCGTTCCGATCCCCACCCGATTGGTCGTCGCGGTCATCCAGACTGTTGCCCGGCTGAACTGCACTCTGAACGACCGTTTCCTGTTCGTCGACCGCGGGGTCGTTTGAGGAGTCGTTCGAGGCTCCGAACCGCGGGGCCGAAGGCGCATTCTCGGCGTTGTCTGCGCCGCGGCCTCTCGCCTCTCCGGTTCCCGAGCCGCTGGTGCCGTAACTGGCCACCGGCACATACTGCGTCGGTTCGTCTGCTTCCGGGTGCGTGGTGCGTTCCGAACCGGGTTCCGCGGGCCCGGCTGCGGCGGCACCGGTCGCGACGGGGCCAGTCGCGGCAGGCCCGCTGACGACGGTGGCTTCGTCGGCCGCGCCTCCAGCGTGGGGCCCTGCACCATCCGAGCCGTTTCCGCGAACGTCGTCGGCGGTCGAGCTTCCCTCCGTGCGTTCGGCATTGTCCGAGCCAGCTGAGCCAGATGAGCCAGCTGAGTCAACCGAGTCGGTTGAGTTGTCCTCCGGCTTCAGCGCAACCCCCTCGGAGGCACGAACGTTGGTGTCCGAGTCATGTGCATTGACCTTCGTGGCAAACGAACTGCTCTCCGCAGGAGATGCGGAGTCCTCATCGGTCGGCGCTGAGGAGTCACCCTCCGTCGACGTCGCAGCCACGCCCGAGGCATTCTCCACACGCCCGGCACGATCGGCACGATCGGCGAACTCCTCGTGGCCGGGGCTCACGGAGCGATCGGAGTCGTCGGCTGTGTGGTCATCGTCGTCTGCTGCGCGACCGGAGTCATCTGCTGTCCGGTCGTCATGGCTGTCGGTTGTTTCGGATTCGGTGTCTGAATCAGGAGCGGCATGGCGTCCACGACGGGGCTCGGATTCCGAGTCCGCCGAGGCGGCTCCGGCAACTGCTGCACCGGCGCCGACAGCACCCGCGCCTGCGACTGCTGCGGTCATACCCGCTCCATACGAATCCTCGTCCCCGAGGCCCGAGTTCGACTCGGCGGCGCTCCGGCTGTCCACGCTGGTGCCGCTGGAGTCACTCGAGTCGCTGGCGCTTGAACTGTCAGCAGGCACCGGAGCCTGAACTGCTGTCTCACCGTCGTTGCTCCACGGCGATTCTTCGCGGTGAGCGCCGAAGCCGAAGGTCTGGGTCGGTTCGCTCTGCGTGTGCTGGGGATCCTGCGAGTGCTGAGCGCCGAGGTAGGTCTGACCTGTCCCTGTGCTCTGCACTGCCTGGTCGGCCGAGTCATCAGCAGCCGTTGCGGAATCGAACGGCGATTCCTGTGCCTGCTGCTCCGGTGGAGCATACGGGCTGTTCTGCTCGGCTCCGATGGGCTGACCGAACTGGTCCTGCCCATCAGGCTGGTCTGGTCCCCCGACCTGGCCTGGCCCGCCGGGCTGACCATTCTGGTTCTGTGCAGAGAATTGACCAGCCGGTGCCGGCTGTCCGGGCGCAGCGAACTGTCCCGGCTGACCGGGCTGAGGCTGCTGGCCCGGTTGACCGAACTGGCCTGGCTGACCGAACTGAACCGGCCCACTCGGCTGGCCGAACTGTCCGGGGTTTCCGGGCTGTCCCGGATGACCGGGTGCTCCTGGCTGGCCCTGTGAACCGATCGGTCCGTTGGGCTGGTCCCCGTAGGGTGCACCGAATCCGCCTGGACCATTGTGGGCGCCCGGCATATTCGCTACGGGTGCGGGGTACGGTGAGCGCTTGGTCACGGGGCGTGCCTTCGGATGTGCGGCAACCTCGTCGCGAACCGCGAATTCCTTGCCGAAGAAGGGAATAATCGTGAATACGCCTGCGAAGAAGGCAATCAGCGCCGCGAGGAAAGCGAGGTACGCTCCAACGTGCCAGTACTGGACTGAGGTCAGCAGATGCACGACTGCGAAGGTGAATGAAGCACCGGACAGAACCGAAATCGCCTGATCAAGACTGAGCGAACCGACTTTGAGGCCGCCGTTGCCGAATTTGCTGACGAAGACTGCCGCCACGATCAGCCAGATTCCGAAAACGTCGAATGTCAGAGTGCCCATAGCGTCGATGGTCCAACGCCACAGCGACCAAGAGAGGAACCCATCCGTCTTGAAGGGCACGAAGAGGACGAACAGCGAGAGGAATCCTGCGAAGAGCAGGAACAGGTCGCGCAGTGTCAGCGGCCCGAGAAGCCCCGGACCGGTGCGGGGACGCTTCTGCGCTGCTGGTCCTGCGGAACCGAATTGCCCCGGGGGCGCGCCTTGCGGACCGGGCGCAGATCCATACGGGCTCGGTGCAGAACCATAAGGTCCGGGGCCCGCCGAACCATATGGGCCCGGTGCTGAGCCGTATTGCCCCGGGCCGGGAGCGGACCCTGCGTGCTGTGGGCCCGGCCCGGAACCATAAGGGCCCGGCCCGGAACCATAAGGGCCCGGCCCGGAACCATAGGGGCCCGGTCCTGCCGAACCGACAGGACCCCCGCCGTACCCGCCAGGTCCGCGCGCTTGCGACTCGGGTGCCGCGCCGAAGGCAGGCCCTGATCCGTTTGCCGGCCCCTGGCCGAACTGTGGTTGGTTGCTCGGCCCAGGATTCTGCGCATGCGGATCATGCCACTGCTGTGGTCCTGATCCAGTGGGATGCTGCGGCGAACTCATCGCTTACTCCAGTCGCTCTCGGGGACAGGGTGTCAAACTTCATGTGTCTGTCTGGTTTCCATCCTGACAGACTCCGGCCCCATCCTTGCAGAACAGCACCCCCTGTGCACTCCTTCTGTGCCGCCTGACAGGTGCGGGCGAACCCGCGAACAGGAATCCCTCAGGTTGCACTCGGCCCTCAGGTTGCACTCGGCCCGCAGTGTGTGTTCTTTAGCACAGTCTCTACACGACTGCTACCCCCGGCGGCCACCGTTCATCGAGCGAACGACGGTGCCTCAGGCCTACGTCGCGGGTATACAGTGCAACTAGAATTTTCGATCCATCAAAGAAGCCGGAGGGAAAAATGACCGACAGCACAGCCGGGCACAACGAGGTCTATGCTCCACCAGCGGAGTTTGCCGCTGCCGCCAATGTCAATGCCGACGATTACGAGCGTGCCGATGCCGACTACCTGAGCTTCTGGGCCGAGCAGTCTCGCGAACTCGTCGATTGGAAGGAAGACTTCGGCGAAGTTCTCGACTGGACCCACCCACCGTTCGCGAAATGGTTCATCGGCGGCAAGCTCAATGTCGCCTACAACTGCCTCGACCGGCATGTCATCGCCGGCAATGGTGATCGTGTGGCCATCAACTTCGAAGGTGAGCCCGGCGACTCCCGCTCCTTCACTTTTGCCGAACTGCTCGCCGAGGTGTCCAAGGCCGCCAATACCCTCACCGATCTCGGAGTCAAGGCCGGGGACCGCGTGGCCATCTACCTGCCCATGATTCCCGAAGCGATGATCTCAATGTTGGCCTGCGCCCGCCTGGGCGCGGCTCATTCAGTCGTCTTCGGCGGCTTCTCGTCCGACGCGTTGCGCTCACGCATCATCGATGCCGAAGCACGTGTGGTCATCACCGCAGATGGCAGCTACCGTCGCACCAAGGCCACGAGCCTCAAACCGGCCGTCGACGAGGCTCTGTCTCACGGGGACACTCCCGTTGAGTCCGTTCTCGTGGTCCGCCGGACCGGTCAGGACGTCGAGATGGTCGATGGACGGGACCAGTGGTGGGACGAGACCGTGGCGTCGGCGAGCCCCGAGCACGAATGCGAATTCTTCGATTCCGAGAACCCGCTGTTCATCCTCTACACCTCGGGCACGACGGGCAGGCCGAAGGGCATTCTGCACACTTCCGGCGGCTACCTCACCCAGGTTCTGTACTCGATGAAGTCCGTGTTCGACATCAAGCCCGAATCCGATGTGTTCTGGTGCACGGCCGACGTCGGCTGGGTCACCGGACACTCTTACGTCACTTACGGTCCTTTGGCCGCCGGCGTTTCCCAGATCGTCTATGAGGGCACGCCCGACACACCCCACCAGGGCCGCTGGTGGGAGATCATCGAGAAGTACAAGGCAACTATCCTCTACGCCGCTCCAACTGCCATCCGCACCTGCATGAAGTGGGGTGAGGAGATTCCGGAGAAGTACGATCTGTCCAGCCTGCGTCTGCTCGGCAGCGTCGGCGAACCGATCAACCCGGAGGCCTGGCGCTGGTACCACCGCGTCATCGGCGGTGAGCGTTGCCCCATCGTCGACACCTGGTGGCAGACGGAGACCGGCGCGCACATGATCGCTCCACTGCCCGGTGTGATGTCGACGAAGCCAGGCTCTTCGCAGCGCCCGATTCCCGGCATCTCCGTCGACGTCGTCGACGACGAAGGCAACAGCCCGGCGGGTCCCGAGGGTGGACTGCTCGTCATTCGCCAGCCGTGGCCGTCCATGCTGCGCGGCATTTGGAAAGATCCCGAGCGCTTCAAGGAGACCTACTGGTCACGGTTCGATGAGACATACTTCGCCGGTGACGGTGCCAGACGCGATGAGGACGGGGACATCTGGTTCCTCGGCCGTGTCGATGACGTGATGAACGTGTCCGGACATCGCCTGTCAACCACCGAGATCGAGTCGTCCTTGGTTGCTCACCCCTATGTCGCCGAGGCGGCTGTGGTCGGAGCAGCAGACGACACGTCCGGTCAGGCCGTCGTCGCCTTCGTCATCGTGGGCAACGATGTCGAAGACTCCCCCGAATCCTCCGAGGAGCTGCGCCAGCACGTCGGCAAGGACATCGGACCGATTGCGAAGCCGAAGAAGGTCCATATCGTGACGGAGCTGCCGAAGACCCGTTCGGGCAAGATCATGCGTCGTCTGCTCAAGGATGTCGCCGAACACCGCAAGGTGGGAGACTCCTCGACTTTGGCCGACTCGTCGGTCATGGACCTCATCGAGGATTCGGTGGCGAAGTCCTGATCCTGCGCTGAGACGAACCCGCCGGTGAGAACGGATGCTGCCAGAAAGCCATTCGGGATTCATCTGGCGGGTTTTTCTCGCTTTGTTGCCAGTTCTTCTTTGGCCACCGGCCGCGTTCAGACTACTCTTAAGAAAGATTGTCCAAGTTTTTGTCGATAGGAGCACTCATGGCTGAGAGGTCGATCAGCGAACTGATCAAAGGCATCGGCGACGATTCCAAAGCGATCGCCGAGGAAGAAATTGCACTGGCCAAGGCTGAGGCCACAGCCGGTGCGAAGAACTTGGGCATCGGTTCGGCGCTTGCCGTCGTAGCCCTGTTCTTCCTGTTCTTGTCGTCGTTCATGGTGATTTTCGCCGGGGCCGCCGCATTCCACGAAGGACTGGGATGGCCGTGGTGGGGAAGCTTCCTCATCGTCTTCGGCATCCTCGCGGTGCTCGCGATCATCCTCGTCCTCATTGCTCTGCCACTGTTCAAGAAGGGCAACCCTGTTCCGGGCACTGCGATCGATTCGGCCAAGTCCCTGGTCGCCGCGGTCAAGCGCGCGGTGAAGAACCCCTCAGGCCCGCGGTACTGACAGACCTCGCAGCTGAGGACAGCAGAACAGCTCCATACATCGGTGGCGTCGGGCTCAGCCCGACGCCACCGGTGCATTCACCCGGCTGGCTTCGTGGTGAGGAACGTGCGGATCTGCTCGCCGAAGAGATACTCGACAGCACTTGCATCGCGACGGGAGAGCGGCTTGTCATTTGGCTGTCTTCGTTTCAGCGGCGGACTGTGTGCCTGACCGGTTTCTCGGTAGCGTCCTCGCTTCGCCAGCTCGGGCTGGCTCTCAACTGCATCGTTCTCACCTGCATCGTTCTCACTGACGCGGGCGTCGATGGGCTTGGTCCGCGTCTCGTAGCGGTGGCCCGTCGGAGTTTTCACAATCAGCTTCTCGGGGGTCGATTCGTGCTTCCAGCCAGTGAGCTCTTTAGCGAAGTTGCAGGCGGCGCACAGGCCCGAGGCATTGTCCCAATTGGTATCGCCACCGGTCGCGAAGGCCGTAGCATGGTCGGCGTGCTTGATCTGGGCATCGCAATACGGTGAGCGGCAGACATCGTCTCGGATGACAATCATGCGTCGCAGCAGTCCCGAGAATTCTCTGCGGTTCGAGTCCATGCGCACCAGCTGGCCGTCCTCAGGGCGAACGTAGAGCCTGCGGAGGAAGACCGTCGCCTCGTTCTCAGCCACGAACTCGCGAGCACCCCCTGCCGGCAGTGGGCCGAATCCGGGAAGCCATGCGGGGGTGTCTCCCGGAGCGACCAGGCTGTCATCGTTCATCACAAGATGGATCTCAGTCGGCACGGCCTCTGCTTTGTCCTGGCCTGTGGCCCGTTCGACGAGCAGATCCGCCATGACCCGAGACTGTGTTCGTTGTCCTGATTCCCCTGTGCTGATGAGGGAGGCCGCAGACTTCTTCAGATTCGCGTAGACGGCCACCGCTTGGGGCATGGGCAACAGCGCGGACAGGTAGGCCATGTTGCCCGGGGCAGGACGAACCGACACCGCACGCTCCTCCGTGCATCTCTCCAGGTGCTCCACAGCGGCCTTCTGATCGACCTGCTGAGCCAGCGCCCTGACCTCATTGCCCAGCCTCCCGACGCCCACCTCGGCGAGGCGGTCGGCCATGCGCTCATCCACCTGACGACGTTTGTCCCTGGGCAGCCAGTCGGTCTCCTTTGCGACGGCACGGGCCTTCTCTTCGGATATACGACCGGTCTTCAGCGCTGAGTACGTCTGGGGCAGGTCGATGAGCAGCGAGCGGGAGAACTTGAGGAGCCTGCTGCCGCGGGCGCGGGAGACCTTGCGGGCGAGGGCAACCTCGGCCCCTATGCCCTTGCCCTGCTTCTTGCTCGACACTCCGTCTTCGGCCTCGCGATTGCGCCGGCGCATGTCGAACGTCAGGGTTTCCCTGGCCTGAGCAGCGGCCGCCGCGGACGTCAGCTCCTCGAGCGCGGTGATGCGGTCAATGGCCTCGGCCTCGCTGAGGGCCGGAGGCAGACTCGACAGCACTTCATGCCACCGGTGGATCTCGGTGATCACGTCGGGAACCGTCTGCGCTTCCATACCAATAAGGCTAGTACTCGCCACTGACACGACATTTACCCGGGACATCAGACGAGGTCAGACGCTCATAGCTCGAACTCCCGGCAGGCGATCCGAATCGCTTTCGTCGCGGATTCAGTGGCGCTGCGCTTTTCAGTCGCGTCGCCGATTCAGTGGCGCTCCTGTGTCAGGGACCCCAGACCGCTCAGAAGTCGATCTCGATATGTGCGTCGCGATCCCAGTCCCCGGCCCAGCCGAGGTGGTCGAGAGCAAAGTCGAGGATGCCCGCGGTGAAGCCCCACACTTTGAGCACCCCAACATCAAATGCCGGCGTGGTGATCTCCAGGTCCGGTCGCGCGAAGGTGCCGCGGTTGTCCGCTGCCACCAGGTCAGCGGCCGAGATCCGGTAAACGGAATACGACTCCGACTTGTCCATCACCCGCACCGCACCCGGCTGGGCCCAGTAGCCGATGACTGGCGTGACCTGGAACTTGCTGACAGGGATGTAGAGCGGATCCATCTGCCCGAGCACATCGACCGACGAGGGCACGATCCCGGCCTCCTCCTGTGCCTCACGCAGAGCAGCCGCGACCAGTGAATCATCTTCTGGGTCTCGCCCACCGCCGGGGAACGCCACCTGACCGGGGTGATTGCGCAGTGTGCTCGCCCTCTGCAAGAGAACGATGTCGACGTCATCGACGCCTAAGTCTGCCAAACGCGAGACCTCGATCCGGCCAGCATCCGTGCGCGGCCGACCGCCCCTGCCGAAGAGCATGAGGACCGCGGCGTCTCGCACCGGGGAATCGCCAGGAGCTTTCGCACGCCGCAGCCATTCGGGCGAGCCGTTCGAGGCCGCGAGGTTCTCGAGCTGCGTCCGCAGAGTCTGGTCGTGGCCGACAGAACCATGACCTTCTGGCCCCTGTTGCGCCGAGCCGTGCCTGACCGGTCGGTGCTCACACGCCTCGGCGCTCATGCTTGGGGCGCCATTTCGAACCTGAGCATCGCCCGCGCCTTCTCCGGATCCAGTTCCCCGGTCCCGAACGAGGGACACAATGCCATCAGAGGGCACACCCCGCAGGCGGGTCTGCGCGAGTGGCAGATGCGCCGTCCGTGGAAGATGACGCGGTGGGAGAGCAGGGTCAGTTCCTTCTTCGGGAACAGCGCCGCAATGTCATGCTCGGCCTTGACCGGGTCATCTTCATCGGTCCACCCCAGCCTGCGTGCCAGCCTGCCCATGTGCGTATCGACGGTCAGGCCCGGAGTGTCGAAGGCGTTGCCGAGCACCACATTCGCAGTCTTCCGCCCGACTCCGGCGAGTTTGACGAGGCCGTCCAGGGAGTTGGGGACTTCACCGTCATAGGTGTCGACGAGTTCGTTGGCGAGCTTGACGATGTTGCGAGCCTTGGCCCGGTAGAACCCGGTCGAGTGAATGAGCTCCTCGACCTCGATGAGGTTGGCCACCGCGAGGCTGTGCGCATCAGGGAAGGCGGAGAACAGGCCCGGTGTCACCGCGTTGACGCGGATGTCCGTGGTCTGCGCTGACAGGACGGTGGCGATGAGGAGTTGGAACGGGGTCTCGAAGTCGAGCTCGCATTTCGCATTCGGGTACACCTCGGCGAGGATGCGATTGATCTTCCGCGCCCGTCGGGTCCGGCCCAATGGGGTTTCCTTGGCGAACTTCCGCGCGCTCTTCTCTGCCACCGTCAACACGACTCACCATCCTAATCCGTGCCCCGCTTTTCCGCAGTTGCGTCCCTCACATCGCCGAGGTGGCCCTGCAATTGCCCGTCGAACGGGATCGTCCGTACGCAATCGTGGCCCACCTCGGCGGGGGTGGAGGAAACGCCAGCAAAACCCCCTGTTTTGCACTAATGCCGCAAACTCCCGCGCCTTTGCTGGTATCAGCACCGTTGACCAGGTAGATTTATCTGTGATTACCACGACAAGGAGGACACAGTGGATATTGAAGTTGTGCGGGGCGCAACGCTCTTCGCAGGTTTGGACGATGAAGCGACAAGCGCATTGATGAAGTTCATGAACCCGCGGAGTCTCCGTCGGGGAACCGTGCTTTTCCACGAGGGCGATGCCGGTGACGAGCTCTACATCGTCTCCAGCGGCAAGCTCAAGATCGGCCGTGAGTCCTCCGACGGCCGCGAGAATCTGCTCTCGGTCATCGGTCCGGGCGAGATCATCGGCGAGCTCAGCCTCTTCGATCCGGGCCCACGTTCAACCTCCGTCACTGCTGTCTCTCAGTCCGAGCTGCTCAGCCTCAAGCACGAGGACCTCACGACGTGGCTCGATGAGCGCCCGCGCGCCGCGATGAACCTGCTCAAGGCCCTTGCTCAGCGTCTGCGCCGGACCAACGAGACCGTAGGCGACCTCGTGTTCTCCGATGTTCCCGGCCGTGTTGCCAAAGCATTGCTGGACCTCGCCTCCCGCTTCTCGAAGCCTGCACCCGACGGTGTCCTCGTTGCGCACGACCTCACCCAGGAAGAGCTCGCGCAGCTCGTCGGTGCCTCGCGAGAAACCGTGAATAAGGCCCTGGCCGATTTCGCTGCCCGCGGCTTCATCCGCCTCGAAGCTCGCTCCGTCGTCATCCTCGACATGGAGCGCATGCGCAATCGCGCCCGCTGATCAGTCCTCGGCAGCTGCCGCACCACTGAACTCATACGTCACAGAAACGCCCGGACACAATGCGCGTCCGGGCGTTCGTGCTGTGTCCGTGCGTTCGCTGATCGTCGGCGAGGCGAGGCATCACCCCTGGTCGTCGGCGGCGAGGGCTCCCAGGTAGCTCAGTTGCGCACGCACGATCTGCTCGGCGGCACCGCGGACGCTCGGGTCGACGTCGTGGTAGACGATGTCGCAGACCTCGGCGGCACTGGTTGCGCCCTGCGACAGGGCCGCTCTGACCTGCTCGATGCGTTCGAGCCGGTGGCTGCGGTAGTGCTCGAGCACTTGGGCAGGAGAGTCGATGCTGGGACCATGGGCGGGCTCGATCGTCGAATAGGCGCCCTCATCGAGCAGCTGCAGCAACCGGTCGAGGGTGTGAAGGTAGTCGCGCAGCGACCCTTCCGGATGGGTGACGATGGTCGTCCCCTCCCCGAGGACGGTATCGCCGCTGTAGAGCACATGATCGTGGACGAGGCTGATGCTGTCCATCGTGTGTCCCGGAGTCGCGATGACCTCCATGACATCGGCCGTGTCAGTGCCGAATGCGATCCTGTCACCATCGGCCACAGGAGGGCTCAGGCGGGAGAACTTCTCGAGGACCGCGTACACGGGCACTTCGGGCGCCCATTGCTCCACGCTGCCGAGCATCTCCGAGTGATCGGCATGTTGGTGGGTGAGGATGATGGCCGACAGCGCCCGGTCACCGACTTCGGCCAGGAAGTTCTCGCGGTGTTCTGTCATCTCAGGGCCTGGGTCGATGAGCACCGCCGAGGTGTCGTCCGCCGAGGCGATGACGTAGGTGTTCGTGCCCGTCAGTGTCATCGGGGATGGGTTGTTCGCACGGATCTTCATGATTCCTCGATCTCCTCCTCGCCGGTTTCGGCGTTATTGTCATCGTCGCTCAGTGTCAGGAACCCCGGGCTCTGGTCGTTCTCGTCGTCGCCGACGGCCACCGCGTAGTCGCGCAGAGTGCCTTTGCGGTAGAGGTCGCGTCCGGGATGGATGACGACCCGCCATTCACCGTCCAGATTGGTGACCTCGGGCCGCAGCGGATGCAGGTCACGGACCTGGGCCATGGCCGCTCCGACGCTCGGCACGTTGACCAGGCTCTCGGCGATGAGACGTGTGCTCGCACTGATCCTGTCGGGATCCTCGCCGACGTCGGCGAGGATCTCCTCGGGCCGTTTCCACCCTCCCGAGGTCTCATTCGGGGAGAGGAAGTCGACGGATTGGCCGAAAGGCACTGTGGCCACAAAGTAGGTTGTGTCGAAGCGGTGCAGCTGGGTTCCCGTGTTGATCCAGCGCAGCCAGGGTTTACACAGATCCGGGCGCAGTCTGAGGTCGCGGTCGCGCAGGATCTGCGACCAGGAGATCTCGCTGGAGAACAGTCGTGACCGTGTTCCTCGCCAATCCGTCTGCGGGGCGGCCACAATGTCTCGGTCGACGTCCTCAGCCAGCAGCACTCCGGCCGCGGCGAACGAGATGCGGGCAGCAGCCGAGAAGTGGTGCAGAGCTCGTGACTTGTTCTCGATGCTCAGAGTCCTCGCGCAGCGGGCCGAATTCCATCCGGCCAGAGGCAGGTTGCGCAGGTCGCCGGGACGCAGATTGCTGACCGGGTAGGCCAGGCGATTGCGATCGTCGACTCCTCTGGCATCAAGCTGCCTGGTGATGAAGGTTTCCAAGCCCTCCAGCGAGTCCCTGATCAACACGATTGCCGAGGCAGGTCGTGGAGCTTCCGGGACCGGAAACCGTCCGTCGGACTGCCATTGGTCCAAAAGCCAACGCAGCTCCGACGAGACAGGCAGAGTGCGTCCGCTAAGCGGCATCGTCCTCAACCTCGACGACGACCTCAACCTCGACCGGAGTGCCGAGAGGAAGAGTGTTCACACCCACGGCGCTGCGCGTGTGCTGGCCGCGATCGCCGAAGATCTCACCGTAGAGCTCGGAGACTCCGTTGATGACGGACGGCTGCTGTGTGAAGTCATCCGCCGAGTTGACGAACCCGGTCACCTTGACGACACGCACGATTTTGTCAAGGTCGCCGATGACACCAGCAATCGCCGCCAGAGCATTGAGCCCTGCAGTCCGCGCCAGTTCATAGCCGGTCTCCAGATCGACGTCGGAGCCGATGTGCCCCGTCGCAGGCAGCTTCCCGTCGACGACAGGCAGCTGGCCCGAGGTGTAGACGTAGTTGCCGGCCCGCAGCGCCGGGACGTAGGCACCGGCGGGGGCGGCGATATCGGGCAGAGTGAGACCGAGTTCAGCAATGCGGTCAAGGGTCTTCGACATGGTTTGTCCTTCGACGAGGGTGTTTCAGGTCAGGGTTTCAGGTCAGGTGAGTGCTCAGACTCTGCCGCTTCAGGCTTTCGGGCGCTTGAGGTAGGCCACGAGTCCGTTGTTGTCGGGACCCGGAACGACCTGGACGAGCTCGTAGCCGTCTTCGCCCCACTGGTCGAGGATCTGCTTCGTCGCGTGGACGATGAGCGGCACTGTGACGTATTCCCACTTGGTCATGATTCTCCTTGAGTCTCTGTCTGCCCGAGTCCCCGATGCGTCATCGGACCGAGCTTCTGCATGGACCGACAGCCGGTCGTTCTGCGCGAGTGCGACCGGCAATCATTGTCGTTGCCAACACTAGCCGAGAACCAGTGCTCCCATCACCTGCCATGCCCCAGCGTGAGAGCCGCAGACAGACGAGAGTGGGGTGGGCGATCGCAATGATCGTCCCACCCCGTTGTCTCTCAGGATGTCCGGCTCTCAGTTTCCGCCGAGGCTCGGCGCTTCGCCGCCGTCTCCGCCGTCTCCACCGCCGTCACCGCCATTGCCGCCGCCGGTGCCGCCGTCGCCGTTTCCACCGCCGCCGCCGTTTCCGCCGGTGCCGCCGTTTCCACCGCCGCCGTTTCCGCCGGTGCCGCCGTTTCCACCGCCGCCGTTTCCTCCTCCGCCGGAGCCGCTGCCACCTCCGGAGCCGCCGCCCTTGAAGTACTTGCTGCTCGGCTTGGAGAACCCGGTGTTGCCCTTCGTCTCTTTGACTGCCTGACTCATGTAGGCCTGCCAGGTCTTGCCGGAGATCGTTGCACCGTAGACATGTCCGCGGACCGCGCCCTCACTGTTGGTGCGCCAGTCACGCGTTCTGGCCGGATCACCGGTCCAGACTGCGGTCGACAGGGTCTTGGTGAATCCGAGCAGCCAGGTGTGGCCGACGTCGAAGTTCGTCGTACCGGTCTTGGCGCCCGCTGGAACACCGATGCCCAGGCCGGTCGTCGTACCGCCCTTGAACGTCTGGGTCAGAGCGTAGGCGACCCCCTTGGCCACTTCCTTGTCGAGGACCTGCTTGCAGCCTTCGCCAGGCACTTCGAGCTTCTTGCCGTTACGATCCTTGATCTCGAGGATCGGCTTCGGGCCGCAGAACTCCCCCTCATTGGCAAAGGTGGCGAAGGCCGCAGCCATGGCGATCGGGGTCGTCTCCGTCGTACCCAGGATCGACGAGGGCGACAGCGCCTGGATGAAGCCGTTCTCGTTCTCGTAGTCGAGTTTCTCGCCACTGCCGTAGCGAATGCCCAAGTCCATGGCGGTGTCCATGATCTTGCACATGTTGAGCTGGTTACCCATCGCTGCGTAACCGGTGTTCACGGAATGCTTCGTGGCTTCCAGCGCGGTCATCGAGCCCTTGCCCGGCCCATCGCCGGCGTTGTTCGGATCCCAGTCACCGCCCATGGCCGGACAACCGTCGTACTTCCATGAACTCGCCGGGAAGTTGCGCTTCGTAGCGTTGACCGTGGTGTTGAGGCCTCGGCCGGACTTCAGCCACGTGGCCAGCACGAAGGGCTTCCATGTCGAACCGACCTGGAAACCGCCGCCGCCGTTGTGCTTCCTGTCAACGGTGTAGTTGATGTTGGTCTTCTTGTTCTTCTCGTTGTCTTTGACCTTGCCGACCGTGTATTCGCGGTTCTCGGCCATGGCGATGACTTCACCCGTGCCGGGTTCGATCGTGACCAGGGCGTGTCCGGCGCCGGAGGGATCACCCACGGGAACACGCTTTTTGATCTGTTTGTCGGCGATCTTCTGGATGTCGGGATTGAGACTCGTCTTGATCGTCAGCCCGCCACGCTGCAGGAAGGCAAGGCGCTCCTCGACGGTCTCGCCGAAGGTCTTGTCGTTCTTGATGACGTTCTCAACATAGTCGCAGAAGAACTCCGCGTTGCTCTTCGCCGAGGTACACCCATTCGGAGTCGCATGCAGGTCGAGGTCGAGGTCGGTCTTGACCGCCTTGTCGTATTCCTTCTGGGTGATGTGATCATATTTGAGCATCTGCCCCAGCACGGTGTTGCGGCGCTTCTTCACCTGATCAGGGAATCGCTGCGGGTTGAACGCGGAGGGATTCTGCACGATACCGGCGAGCATCGCCGACTGTGGGATATTCAGATCCTTCGCATCGATGCCCCAGTATTTGTGTGCAGCGGCCTGAACACCGTACACATTGGGCGAACCCGAGTAGTTGTTGATGTTCATGTACCGGTTGAGGATGTCCTTCTTGTCGTACTTCTTCTCAACCGCAACAGCGAGTTTGGCCTCGCGCAGCTTGCGCGCATAGCCGGCCGTGCCCTCGGACTCCTTGGCCGCGTCGACACCCTCCTCGTTGCCTTTGGCGTGGGCGTTCTCCGCCAGCACGTTCTTCACGTACTGCTGAGTCAGCGTCGAGCCGCCCTGAGTCGTTGAGGACACCATGTTGTGCACGGCAGCACGGGCGATGCCCTCGATGTCGACACCGCCGTGTTCGAAGTACCGGTAGTCCTCGACCGAAATCGTCGCGTCCTGCATCTCCTGCGAGATCTCATCGAGGGGCACCTCGACGCGGTTCTGCCAATAGAACTCCGCGATCTCCGATCCGTCGGAGGCCAGCATCGTCGACTTCTCCCCCAGATCCTGGATCTCCAGGGTGGCGGGGAGTGAGTTGAAGATCTCGACGGCACTGTTTGCGCTGGCAGTAGCTACACCGACTCCGGGGATGGCAAGACCGGCTGCGACGACCCCCGCCACCGCGCTCACGGCGACGAACTGGAGAAACGCACCTGTCTTGGTCGGATTCGGATTTGACTCAGGAGACACCATGAAACCCAGTTTAACTAATCCGACTTGTGCAAATTCTCAAAAATCGATGAGAACGTCACTTCTTGGACACGAGTGTCACCAGGCTGACCTCGGGACGGCATGCGAAACGCACCGGTGAGAAAGGTGAGAATCCCAATCCTGCGGAGATCTCGACGAGGGACTTCCGGTAGGGAAACAGGCCTCTCGCGCGTGTCCGATCGAGGTCGCAGTTCGTCACCGGTGCACCCCAGAAGGGCACCCGGATCTGTCCCCCGTGGGTGTGCCCGGTCATGATGAGATCGGCCCCCGCCGAGGTGAGCGCCTCCAGTGTGCGCGAATACGGCGCATGTGTGACACCCACGCTCACCCCTGCGTCAGGATCGAATCGAGGGTAGTCGAGAGCGTCAGTCCCGCGTGACTCGGCGTCGGCATTCATTCGGATCCGGTCACGGTCGATGTGGGAGTCCCCCAGCCCACAGAAGTCGATGCGGGTCCCACGGATCGTCAGGCTAGCCTCGGCGTTGTCGAGGAAGTGCCAACCACGCGTCTGGCCCGGCGTGTCACGGGTGGGAGTGTCACGGGCTTCGAAACCGCGGATCAGGGCCCTGACGTCGAGATCTGGCTCTGTGCGATGCTTCACCTCGGAAGGCGAACGCAGATACGTGGCCGGGTTCTTCGCCTTGGGCGAGAAGAAGTCGTTGGACCCGAGAACGAAGACGCCGGGAACATCGAGAAGTCCGTCGAAGACGTCGAGGACGGTGGGCACAATGTCGGCAGAGAGGTTGTCCCCGGTGTTGACGACGACGTCCGGCTCCAGCCGTGTCAGCGCCTTGACCCATGAGGCCCTGTGCTTCTGCCAGGGAGCCAGATGCAGATCGGAGACGTGCAGCATCCTGATGCTCTGTGCCCCTGCCGGCAGGATCGGCACTGTATGGCGACGGATGGCGAAGAGATGCGGCTCGATGACCGCACCCCAGATTCCGGCAGCTGCGGGAGCCGCGAGGGCGCCGGCGAAAAGTGCACGCTTCTTCATTCGACCAACTCTATCCGGCCTGTTGGGCCCTGCCTGACCCGGCCTCATCCCGAAGTCCTGCCTCACGTTGTGGATTCCCGTGCGATAAATCCCTCATTCTCGACCGCGAGTCCACTATGACGGTCCGACCGCGGCGGCTCAGGCGGGGAAAGACACGGGCTTTTCGTGTTCGCCGGCGGCGCGGGCCGTGCGGCGGCGATGCAGATGCTTCATCCTGCGCTGCCCCACGAGGCGACAGACGAGGTAGATGAGGAAGGAGATCGTCGTGACGAACGGACTGATCGGAACCACCGGCGAGCCCAGAGCGACGAGAATGCCGCCGACGGAGGCCGTCACCGCGAAGATCACGCTCAGTACCGGAACCCACACAGGCGACGCCGAGAGCTGGGTCGCCGCCGCGGCCGGAGTGATGAGCAGAGCAAGCACCAGAAGGACGCCCACGACCTGCACGCTCAATGCCACGGCCAGACCGAGGACGAGCATGAATACGATCGTCAGCCCAGACACCGGCACGCCCTTGGCCCGCGCCACTTCGGGGTCGAGACTGGCGAACATGAGGGGGCGCCAGATCACGGCGAGCACAAGGAGCACGATCAGCGAACACACGACGAGGGTCATGATCTGGCCCGGCGTGATGGCGACGATCTGGCCGGTCAGGAGCCCGAATTTGCTCGCAGCGCGGCCGTCGTAGAGGGCGAGAAAGAGAATCGCGAGGCCGAGCCCGAAAGGCATGAGCACACCGATGATGGCGTTCTTCTCCGAGGCCTTGGCGCCACCGACACCGATGATGAGGGCGGCGATGATGGAGCCGATGATGGAGCCGCCCACAACGTCGAAGCCGACGAGGAGAGCGAAGGCAGCTCCGGCGAACGAGAGTTCGGAGACGCCGTGGACGGCAAAGGGAATGTCCCTGGCCATGACGAAGACACTGATGAGACCGCCGACGATGCCGAGCAACCCGGCGGCGATGAGCGAATTGGACAGCAGCGCCACGAGTTCGCCGTAGTCTTCGAAGGTGAACAGGCTGCCGAAGATCTCCTCAGCTGACATCAGATCGCACCTCGGTCCATGCTCATGTCATCCTCGTGGACGTGGTGGTCGAAGCATTCGGCCTCGCCGCCGACCACGATGAGCCGGCCGGCCACCCGGACCACCTCGACCGGGGAGCCATACAGCCTGCTCAGCGATTCGGTGGTCATCACCTCGGCAGGGGTGCCGACAAGGAAATGACCGCCGACGATGTAGAGGACCCTGTCGACGTACGGCAGGATCGGGTTGATCTCATGGGTGACGAAGAGGACGGCGGTGTTGCGCTCGACTCGCTGTTCGTGGAGCAGAGAAGCCACAACCTTCTGATGGTGGATGTCCAGCGACAGCAGCGGCTCGTCGCACAGAAGCACCGAGGGGTCATTGGCCAGGGCCTGGGCGACTCGCAGCCGCTGCAGTTCTCCACCGGACAGGGTCCCGGCAGGGGCATCAGCGTAGTCGCGGGCGCCGACGGAAGCGAGGAGCTCATCGACCTGCTGGCGGCGACGCTTCAAGAAGCGACCTGTCCCCCAGCGGTGCCCATCGATCCCCATCCGAACCAGATCACGACCGCGCATCGGGGTGTGCTGGTCGATTCCGCGCTGCTGCGGGATATAGCCGATGGCCGAGTTTCCCGCATGGACGCTTCTGCCGCCTACCTGCGCCGATCCCGTCGACAGCGAATGCTGCCCCAGCAGCACTTTGAGCAGGGAGGTCTTTCCGGTCCCGTTCGGGCCCAGCACCGCCACGAACTCCCCCGGCGAGACGTCCAGATCGAGGTCGTGCCAGAGCACGCGCTGACCGAATCGCAGCTCGGCATCGCGCAGACGGATCACCGGAGGGTACGCGGTCTGCTCGGGAGAAACGTCGGAATCAGTGGCCATTCTCAGTGTTCATGTCCTTCGAGCGCAGTGGAGATTTCGGTGATGTAATCGCCCATCCAATCCGCATAGTGCGCATCGGCCGGCATCGTCTCGCCGAGGTCGACGACCGGAACGTCGGATTTCTCAGCCGTGGATTTCAGCTGCTCTGCCTGTGGACCTGCCGCTTGAGTATTGTACCCAAGCAGCACCGCGTCACCCGACGAGATCTGCTCCTCGGCCTTCTTCAGCACCAGAGGCGGCACATCATTGCCCTCTTCCACCGCTTCGAGGAAGTCATCGGAGGTGATGTTCTCCAGCCCCATGTCCTCGAACAGCCACAGCGGCACAGGCTCAGTTGCTGCAACCGGATCACCCTGGTGTTCCTTCTTCGCGGCGTCGATCTGCGACTGCAGCTTCTCCAGCGTCTTCTTGTACTCATCGGCGTTGGCGGTGAACTCGTCCTTGTGTGCGGGTTCAGCCTCGCCGAGGTGGGTCGCGACCTCGTCGACGAGTTTCGTCATCGTGGGCACCGAGTACCAGAGATGTTCGTTGAACTCGCCGTGCTCGTGGCCTTCGTGGTCTTCCTCATCGCCGTGCTCGTGGACATGGCCTCCGCCGTGGGCCGCCTGCTCGCCATGGTCGTGAGGCTCGTTGCCGACGTCCTCGGATCCGGGCAGAGCCGAGATCGAGACGGTGTCGATCGTGTCCACTTCGGCGGCCGAGGCTTCGAGCATCGTCGTCATGAACGAGTCGTAGCCGCCGCCGTTCTGCACGACCAGGTCGGCCTTCGACAGCTTCAGCCGATCCTGGGTCGTCGCCTCGTAGGAGTGCGGGTCCTGGTTGGGGTCGTCGATGACCGCTGTGACCGTCGCGAAGTCCCCTGCCACCTGCACCACGATGTCGGCGTACACATTGGTCGAGGTGACGACAGAGAGATCGACGTCCTCGGAGTCCGCCCCGGACGCCTGTCCCCCGCAACCGCTCAGGGCGGCAACAGTGCTGAGAGCGGCCATACCGGCCATGATGCCGAGTTGAGGAGAGCGCATGGTGTGCCTTTCGAAGCATGAGCGAAGATCAGTGTGTCAACGACGTTCACACTACTCAGCGCAAGGACTCACCACTAATATAAATATTTATATATAGCAACTTGTTTATGTCTGTATGTGCGAGAACCGCCCGCGGACCAGCGGTCCTCGGGCGGTTCTCGCGCAGCTCAGATTGAGCTCGTTTCGGCTGGGAGGTCAGGCCGCCTGTGCCTCGACCTTCTTCGCCAGAAGCGCGGCGATCTGCACCGTGTTCAGTGCAGCGCCCTTGCGCAGGTTGTCGTTCGTCACGAACAGGACGAGCCCCTTGCCCTCCGGAGCCGACTGGTCGGCGCGGATGCGGCCGACGAAGCTCGAATCCTTGCCTGTCGCCTTCAGCGGGGTGGGCACGTCATCAAGCTCGACGCCCGGAGCCTCGGCAAGCACCTCGGCGGCCTTGGCCGGGTAGATGTCGGAATCGAACTCCGCATGGATGCTCAGGCTGTGACCGGTGAACACAGGAACACGCACACAGGTGCCCGACACCAGGAGATCCGGATTGCCGAGAATCTTGCGGCTCTCGTTGCGCAGCTTCTTCTCTTCGTCGGTCTCGAGTTCACCGTCGTCGACGATCGACCCTGCCATGGGCAGGACATTGAACGCGATGGGTTCGACGTAGTTGTCCGGCGCGGGCAGGTCCACCGCGCCGCCGTCGCGAGCCAGCTTGCGTGCGTCGGCGACTCCTGCTTCGAGCTGGCCGGCGAGTTCTTCGACTCCGCTCACGCCCGAGCCGGACACTGCCTGGTAGGTGCTGACGATGAGGCGCTTGAGTCCAGCGGCGGAGTCGAGCGCCTTGAGGACCGGCATTGCCGCCATCGTCGTGCAGTTCGGGTTGGCGATGATGCCCTTGGCCACAGCATCGAGAGCCTCGGGGTTGACCTCACTGACGACGAGTGGAACCTCGGGGTCGGACCGCCACGCCGAGGAATTGTCGACGACGGTGACTCCGGCGGCAGCGAAACGCTCCGCCTGCGCCCGGGACGTGGCCCCGCCGGCGGAGAACAATGCGATGTCGAGCCCGCTGGGGTCCGCCTCGGCGGCGTCTTCGACGGTGATGTCCTGACCATTGAATTCGATGACCTTGCCCGCGGACCTCGCCGAGGCGAAGAGCCTCAGGCTGTTGATCTCGAACCCGGGATTGTCCGCCAGCAGGTCGAGCATGACGCCGCCCACCTGGCCAGTTGCTCCGACTACTCCGATATTGACGCTCATCGTCCTGTACCTCCGTAAACCACTGCTTCGTCGTCTTCACTGTCAAGTCCGTACGCGGCATGAGCGGCGCGGACGGCGTCGTCGAGGATGTCTGCGCGTGTGACGACGCTGATGCGGATCTCCGAGGTGGAGATCATGTCGATGTTGACCTGGGCGTTGCTCAGGGCCTCGAACAGGATAGCGGTCACGCCTGGGTGAGAGCGCATCCCTGCGCCCACGACCGAGAGCTTGCCGATCTGGTCGTCGTAGCGGACCTGGTCGAAGCCGATCGAGGTCTTCACCGCATCGAGGGCTTCGAGCGCCTTGGCGCCGTCATCCATCGGCAGGGTGAACGAGATATCGGTCTTGCCGGGTTCGCGCGTGGAGATGTTCTGCACGATCATGTCGATGTTGATCTCTGTCGCGGCCATGGTGTTGAAGATCTCGGCAGCCTTGCCGGGAACGTCGGGAACGCCGACGATCGTGACCTTGGCCTCCGAGCGATCATGGGCGACTCCGGAAATGATTGCCTGTTCCATGTTGGACTCCGTTTCTGATACCTCTGCCGGGGACTTTGATCCCCGTACCGACCGGAAGGCTTCAGGAATGGGTGAGTCGGTCACCCAGGTGCCTTGATTACGTGAGAATGAGGACCGCACGTGCACGGGCACGTTGTAGCGGCGGGCGTACTCAACGCACCGGAGCATGAGGACTTTGGCGCCCGAGGCCGCCATCTCCATCATCTCCTCGTAGCCGATCTCGTTGATCTTCCGTGCGTTTGAGACGATGCGGGGGTCGGCGGTGAATACTCCGTCGACGTCGGTATAGATCTCACACACGTCGGCGTTCAGGGAAGCTGCGAGGGCAACTGCTGTTGTATCCGATCCGCCGCGTCCCAGTGTGGTGATGTTCTTCGCTGTCTGACTGACTCCCTGGAATCCGGCCACGATAGCCACGTACCCCTGATCGAGCGCCGACCGAATGCGGCCTGGCGTGACGTCGATGATGCGGGCCTTGCCGAACTGTTCGTCGGTGATGACGCCCGCCTGGGACCCGGTGAACGACTGTGCTTCCTCGCCGAGGTTGGCGATGGCCATGGCCAGAACCGCCATGGAGATGCGCTCACCTGCAGTGAGAAGCATGTCAAGCTCTCGAGCGGGCGGCATGGGAGAAACCTGTTGGGCCAAGTCGATGAGATCGTCGGTGCTGTCCCCCATCGCCGACACCACCACGACTACTTCGTGACCGGCCTGACGATTCTCGACAATTCGCTTGGCCACCCGCTTCACCGATTCCGCATCGGCTACCGAGGACCCGCCAAACTTCTGGACGACTATGCTCACTGCAGTCTCTTCCTTATCGCTGATAAGTTCCGTGCCGGGGGATCGATTCCATGGTTCCAAACATGGTGGTCTCGTGCTTGCATCGATCAGGATTTCAGCCGTGTCGGCTCTCCGGCACCGTGACCATTGTATGAGGTCAGCCGTCTCACTTCACCTTCGCCCGTCATTCAGACACTGTTGCAGCCCCGCGGATCCGCGTGCTGGCGGGGCCTGAGATTCGTTCAGATTGGCCGAAGATTCAGTCAGATCGAACGTTGACGGTCAACAGATCGCCCGGAACGCCTGCTTGGCTAAGCCTCCGGGACCGACTTCAGCGGCGCTGTCGAGGTCGTGCGAGACCATGTTGCTGCCCAGCACCACGGCGCTGAAGCAGTGGATCAGTCCATTTCGCGACGACCGGAGAAGGCACGGCCGAGAGTGACCTCGTCCGCATATTCGAGGTCTCCCCCGACGGGCAGCCCCGACGCCAATCTGGTGACGGTCACGCCAATGGTGCTGAGAAGCCGCACGAGGTAGGTGGCCGTTGCCTCACCTTCGAGGTTGGGGTCGGTGGCGATGACGCATTCCTTGACCTCACCGTTCTGCAAACGCGACATCAGTTCCTTGATGCGCAGGTTGTCGGGCCCGACTCCGGCCATCGGATCGATCGCGCCGCCGAGGACGTGATAGAGGCCCCTGTACTCGCGGGTGCGTTCGATGGCGACGACGTCCTTCGGCTCTTCGACGACGCAGATCATCGAACGATCCCGACGTGGATCCTGACAGACGGTGCACTCTGTCTCCTCAGAGACATTGCCGCAGATGTCGCAGAAGCGCACGCGCTTCTTCACCTCGGTCAGAGCCTGGGCCAAGGAGCTGACATCAGCAGATTCGGATTGGAGGATGTGGAACGCCAGCCGCTGCGCGGACTTCGGGCCGATGCCCGGAAGCTTGCCGAATTCCTCGACCAGGTCCTGCAGGGCACCTTCGTAAACCGCGCTCATACTTCTCTTTCATCAATGATTTCGCCGCCGAGGACTCGTGCGATCACGGCCACTCCGATCTGCGGAGCATCCGAGACGTCGAGATCCGTCTCCGGATCGTACTCGTCTTCGTCGGCGCCGGAGCTCTCGGGTTGAACACCTGCCTGACCGTCAATCGCGCCGGGCCCGGGCATCGATCCGTTCGTGTTCGCCGGGTAGCCGTCCCCTCCGGTCTGTTCCGGAGGCTGCGACGTGCTGCCTCCGTGCTTCTCGGCAAGAGCGGCGAAACGCGATTTGATTGGCTTCGCGCCTCCGTTCCCCTGCGGGCGAGTGGATTGTGGTGACGGAGCCTGTGGCTGGGACTGCGGAGCTGGCTGCGCCGCAGAATCCGACATTCCCGAATCTGCATCCGAGTTGTCACCGAGAACGTCGAGACCATCGTCCTCCGGCGGAGGGACAAGCAGTGCCCCGACTTCCACAGCGCCCGAGCCCGCGCTCGTGGACTCATCGACGGGATCGGCCGGCTGGGTCTCGACGGCCAGGGGGTCACGATGATTCGCGGTCGCATCGCTTGGAGCGTCGTGCCAGGTCGGCTCCTCCCATCGTGGCTGGACATATTCCATTGGTGCGCCCGCTGCTTCTGGTGCGTTCGAGACCGTCTGCGGCGCGGGTTCTGCGGGTGTGGTTTCTGCGGGTGCAGGTTCCGCCTGTGGGTCAGTCTCCGATTGCTGATCGGGGACCGCACCGGAGGGACCGCTGAAGAAGTCATCGTCGGAGAGGTCGGGCACGACGATGTCCGCGTCAGCGATGTCCTCGCCCGATACCGGTTCTTCAGTAGCCGATGCTTCAGGCCCTGCCTCTTCAGGCTCCGAAGCTCCAGACACCGCTGGTTCCTCGACCATCTGCGAATGATCGGCCGACGAGGGTGCGTGATCCGGCGCGGACTGCGCATCCGGAGTGAACTCTTCACTCGAGGCAGGTTCTTCTGCCGCTTCGGTGTGGCTATCCACACCGCCATGGGGGTCGCTGGGTGCATCCGATGATGGTTCGGGGCCAGTCGGTGGCTGTGGTGCTTCGTGTGGCGCCGGCTGTTCTCCCTCCTCGTCGTCGGACCACGGGCCCTGGGGAGAGCCACTGGGCTCCCAGAATTTCTCATGATCGACCTGCGGTTTATCGACCTCGCGAGTGCCGACGACGGCGGCCACTTCCTGTGGACTGGGTCGCCTCTGGGCAGGGGCTGGCCCCCGGTTGCCGGTGGAGTCGTTCATCACCGGTGCCGAGGCACCCTTGCCGCCGGAATTACCGCCGGAATTGCCGCCTATGCGACCGACATCACCGATGTCGATGCGTGCCTGGATACCGAGGACATCATTGATCGCCATCGCCAGTTTGGCCGCATGGTCTCTCTGCTGGAAGCCCTGGACAGAACCGGCGTTGTTGAAGCCGAGGTAGACAACCCCATCGGAGAACGATTGCGGGATCGCATTCGCAGCAATGATCGCCCTGGTCAGGCGGCTGCGTTTCTCGACTGCGGCCAGGATGCTCGGCCACGCCCGCCGAATCGCTTCGATTTCGCCACCGATGTTGCCGGCACCCGCCACAGCGTCGCCCTCCGGAGCGGAGTCAGGCTCGGAGGCTGATTCTTGAGACGGTGCGTTCGCCACCTGCTCGCCATGGACCTGTCCCGCGGGAGTCTGGGTGTCTGGAGTCTGGGCAGCCTGCTCTTGAGGCGCAGGTTCACTCCCAGGCTGTTCACGAGGTGCCGCTTCTGGGCGCTCCGTTGATCTTCTGTCCTGTGCACCAGGACCGGCCGTCTGCTCCTCTGCGGCCGCGTTCGCCGCCTGCGGAGCGTCTGTCGACTGCGGAGTGTCTGTCGGCTGCGACTGATCTTCCTGAGAACGGTGCACAGGCGCCGAGCGTGGTGGTTCGTTGAGCATGGATTCCGCAGCGACAGCCATCTCGGCCAGGTCGTCGAAATCATCACGTGGTGCCCCACTCGAGGGCTGTGCCGAGGGCGTGTGCGCAGGCTGCGCCTGTTCCTGGGCCGGCGGTGCGGAATTCGTCTGCGCGGTGCTCTCCCGCACTCCGCTCTGCTGAGTGGCTCCACCCTGCTGAGTGATCCCGCCCTGCTGAGCAGCCCCATCCTGCTGAACAGGCGGAATGTTCGCCGCTGTTCCCGATGCTGACATGCCGATTCGACGTTCCATCCTCTCGACGCGGCTGAGAACAGCGTCGCGGCTGCGGCCCGAACCGGGCAGCAGGATACGGGCGCACATCAGTTCGAGCTGCAGCCTCGGCGAGGTTGCTCCTGACATCTCGGTCAGGCCCTGGTTGAGAAGGTCCGCCGCACGAGAGAGCTCGCCCTGGCCGAAGCCTCTGGCCTGCAGGGTCAGTCGTTCGAGACGGTCCGGTGGAACCTCCGGCAAGAAGGCGTGAGCCGCTTCGGGAGCAGCATTGATGACGATGAGGTCGCGCATGCGCTCGAGCAGATCCTCGACGAAGCGGCGCGGGTCCTGCCCGGACTCGATGACGCGTTCGACGGCGCGGTACACCCCGCCGCCGTCACCAGCGGAGAAGGCGTCGACGATGTCGCTGAGCAGGGAGTCCGGGGTGTAGCCCAACAGCGCGATGGCTCCGGCGTAGTCGACGCCGTCGGGACCCGAACCGGCGATGAGCTGGTCGAGCACGGACAGGGTGTCACGGACTGACCCACCGCCGGCGCGCACGACGAGCGGCAGCACTCCCTTGGCGACCTGCACGCCTTCGCGGTTGCACAGGTCGTCCATATAGTTGCCCAGTGCCTCGGGCGGGACCAGGCGGAACGGGTAATGATGGGTTCGCGAACGAATCGTGCCGATGACCTTCTCGGGCTCGGTCGTCGCGAAGATGAACTTGATGTGAGGCGGTGGTTCCTCGACGATCTTGAGCAGGGCGTTGAATCCCTGCGAGGTCACCATATGAGCCTCGTCGAGGATGAAGACCTTGTACCGGTCGCGAGCCGGTGCATAGATCGCGCGCTCGCGCAGGTCACGGGCATCGTCGACGCCGTTGTGGCTGGCTGCGTCGATCTCCACGACGTCGAGGGATCCCGGGCCGCCACTGGCCAAGTCCTGACAGCTGGGGCACTCACCGCAGGGTACGGGGGTCGGGCCCTGCACGCAGTTGAGGCACCTCGCCAGGATCCGTGCCGAGGTGGTCTTCCCACAGCCTCGGGGGCCAGAGAACAGATAGGCATGGTTGATGCGGCCGCGTTCGATCGCGGCCTTCAGCGGATCGGTCACATGTTCTTGACCGATGACCTCATCGAAGGTTTCTGGGCGGTATCTTCTGTACAGTGCGGTGGACACATCCTTAGCCTAATGCCAACGGCTGACACGACACACGCGCCCTGGCTCAAGCTCGTTGTGAGCTGCTGCGGCCCGTTGTGACCTGCAGTGTGAATCGGGCACGATAGAGACCATGAGCCACTCCACCCCTGACTCCCCTGGCAACGGCCCTGCCGAGAACGACCCCGCGAAGACCTTTCGCATCGGACACAAAGAACGCGATGAAGCGATCGAAGTCCTGCGCGAGGCCGCCGGAGATGGACGGATCACGGTGGAAGAGCTCGACGAGCGAATGGACAAAATCCAGACTGCCCGCTTCCCGATCGACCTTGACGAGGTGCTCTCCGACCTCACCACGAATCTGCCCTCTGATCGCTTCCGGCCGGGGTCTGCACTCACCCGGTCGAACCCCGCGGGTCAGGACCTCGCGGCGAGTGGGCCACTCGTCCTCAAGGCCAGTTGGGAGAACGAGCTGCGCCGTGCCAAATGGCAGGTTCCGCCCTACATCCGGTGCGAGCCAACGATGTCGAACGTCGAACTGAACTTCCTCGAAGTCGATACCGATCTCGAGGTGATCGATGTCGAAGTCGTCGCGGGCATGGGATCCGTGATCGTCGTCGTCCCCGATGACTGGGCCGTCAACACCGACGCTCTGACCAAGTCCTGGGGTTCGGTGAGGTCCGTGGTCAACGCGATCCCCGAGGGCCGCAAGCCGATCATTCGGGTCAGCGGCTCGATCGGCATGGGTTCCTTCCGCGCACGATTCGCGAACTTCCTCGACCGACGTCGGATGGCGAAGTGATGGCACCCGGGCTCGGCGCCGTCATCTTCCTCATGCTGACCATCCTCGTGGTCTTCAGTGCAGGGGCCTTTCTCGTCTACCGGGTGATGAATCGCCCCGGTGCGCACATCGGCTCCCGCCTGCCCAAAACCGATCCCACCGCCGAGGCGGGACCTGAGGACGACTCCGATCCGACGTCCGGACCACGGCAGGAGGAGTAGACACCGGCAGAACACGTCAGCACCGGCAGCATCCTTGAAATCCGTGTCGGCCCATGGTCGACTCGTGTCATGGTCGATGTCGACATCACACGGATCGAGCCCGACGACGCAGCTGAGCTCACACGATGGCATGCACTCATGCGTGAGGCCTACACCGCCGACCGCACCGCCGCGTGGTGGCAGAGTCTCGAGTCCACGCTCACCCAGTTCGCGCACCCGCGATCAGACAAGTCCGACATCGCTCTCCTGGCCCACCTCGGCGATCAGGCCGTCGGCGGCGCCGAAATCAACATCGTCACCGACGCTCCTGCCGATGTCGAGATCGGGGTCCTGTCCGCCCACCGGCGTCAGGGACATGGCACATCGATCGCCGGAGTCGTCGAGGATCTGCTGCGCGGACGCACGGAGCTCGTCCAGACCGAAACCTACTGCCCGGAAGGCGTCGCCTTCGCCGGGGCCCAGGGCCTGAACATCGGCAATCAGGAACATCGTCTCCTGCTGGACCTGCCGGCCTACCTGCACGACGATGCGAACCGCTACAAGATCCCTGATCCGAAGTCGCGACTGACGACGGATCCCGATCCGAACCTGTCGATCACCTCGTGGATCGGTGGCTGCCCGGACGAGGCGCTCGAGGATTGGGCACGGCTGCGCCAGCAGATGGACGAAGACGTCCCCGTCGGCGATCTCACCCGCACACTCAAGCACGCCGGCACCGACGCGATCCGCACTCACGAGGAACGGATGGACGAACAGGGCTGGATCTTGGTCAGCTCGATCGCTCACCTCAATAGTGCCGCGCCCGGCTCTACACCTGCCGGCTACACAGAGATCATGGTCTCTCGGCACGAACCGGACATCGTCATCCAGGAGGACACCCTGGTCGATCGCGCATATCGCGGTCGCGGCATCGGGCGAGCACTCAAGGTCACGAACATGCGGCAGCTCCACGAAATCCCGGAGGCCGCCCAGGCCTCATGGGTCCAGACCTTCACAGCCGACAGCAACGGGCCCATGCACGCACTCAACCGGAATCTCGGCTTCGTCACTGTGGATTCCATGACCGCGTTCGAAGGACGAATCGACTACAGTTGATCGTGAAAGTTCCGGCTACCTAAGCGAAGCAGGCACCCGTGTCAGACATCCTCATCACCGTCCTGGTATTCATCATCGTCATCCTGATCACGGTGATCGTCGTCCGCAAGCGCGCGGCAAACCGCCGGAAGTCCGAAGAGAAGACGGCTCAGTCACGCCCGCAGGACCCGTTCGCCGCCGAACAGAACACCGGTGGAGATCCAGAGACGATCAAGGCCGGCGACCTGCTCGAATTCGGCAACGAGAAATTCTTCGTCCGCGGCACTCTGCGGATCTCCGAGGGCGGTTACAACTGGGCCGAACATTTCTTCCAGGCCGACCAGTCAGCCACCCGCCTGTGGCTGACAGTCGAGAACGATCCGGACCTGCAGGTCTCTCGCTGGCGCGACCGTCCCGATCTCGACATCGAGCCGAAGTCCAAGACCATCACCATTGAGGACACCGAATACGAACTCGTCGAGCACGGCACCGCCTCCTATAAGGCAGAGGGCACCACAGGGCTCAACGAGACCGGCGGTGTCGACTATGTCGACTACGAGTCCGGCAATGGCAAGCTGCTCGCCTTCGAACGCTTCGACCACGGCCGCTGGGAAGTCAGCACCGGCGAGTCGATCCCGGTCGGCTCATTCACCATCTATTCGGGCAGCTGATGACACTCACTGCCCCACTGACACAACCAGGACCGACCCAGCCGATGACTGTCGACGTCGAGTTCACCGATACCTCTGCCCAAGCCCTGAGCTTCAGCCTCGCCCACGGCCGCATCACCCCTCTGGCCTCGACAGTCGTCGATCTGTCGCCGTCGAAGGGGCAGACTCGATCACGACTCGAACTCCACGTCATCGGTTCCTCCCACCAGGTGATCCTCAACCACGGCGACACTGATGCGTTCATCGAAACGTTCGCCTGTCTCGGCGAGGACGAGCGTCCCGACTGGGGCACGACCCGCACCACCGATGGAACCTGGTCGGGATTCGCCCGGCACCGGTTCCGCTGTGAGCTGACGGATGTGGTCGGCCGCTTCGCTGATGCCGCCGCCGAGGTGGTGGCAGCCTCCAGCGCCCATGATCATCATCTCGTCGTCGATTTCCCCGGGGAGCCAGGTGCGCTCACGGCACTGGCGCTGACCCGCAGCGAACCGGAGCAGGTCTCCTGGCAGACCTGGCACTGCTATCCACAGCACAGACAGATCGTGCACAGCCACAGTGAGCTGAGGAGGAGAACATGAGCCACGACCCCAACGTCTCCATGGGCGGAGGCTCCTTCAACTTCGACGACGAGAACGGGCGCGGGCGCGGTCCCGGCGGCAGCGGGCGCGGTCCCGGTGGTTCTGGGCCCTCGAACAACGGGCAGGGTCGCCCGAAGAGGAGCTTCGGCTGCGGCACCATCATCGGGCTCGTCGTCCTCGTGATGATCCTCGGCAACATCATGAACGGCTGTACGGATGATTCGAACGGCTCGGGCGGCGGAGGAGGGTTCTTCTTCCTGCCCTTCTTCGGCGGCAGCTCCAGCAGCTCGGGAACGAACTACGGCGATGGCTCGGGGTTCCGCGGCGGTGGACCCGGTACGGGCAAATGACAGTGCGCGCCGCAATTGCAGAAATGACAGCACCGACAGCACTTTGAAAGGCAATCATGTTGGCAGACCTCATCCTCGAGATCGGGATCGTCCTCTCCTACGCGGTGAGCGGCCTCGTGCTCATGCTCATCGGCTACTTCGTCGTCGACCTCCTCACCCCCGGGAAGCTCCACGTCATCCTGTGGCAGCAGAAATCGAAGAATGCCGTGGTCCTCGTGGCCTCCGACCTGCTGGGTGTGGCGATCATCGTCATCGCTGCGATCCGGGCCAGCTCGGATGATTTCCTTCTGGGCATCATCTCCACGCTCGTCTTCGGCATCGTCGGCATCATCCTCATGGCCCTGAGCTTCCTGCTCATCGACGCCTTCACACCCGGCAGGCTCGGCGACATGATCAAACCCGATTCGTTCCACCCCGAGGTGTGGGTCAATGCCTCCGCTCACCTGGGCATCGCGGGCATCATGGCCGCAGCACTCCTTTGAGCCAACAGACCGACCCTGGTGACACGCTCCCCCGGCCGATCACACTGCCGCTGAAGCCGGGGCCTGCGCGATTCTTCGTGCTCCTGGCCGTCTTCATCTGCGCCAGCTGCGGCATGGTCTACGAGCTTGCGCTCGTCGCCCTCGGCTCCTACCTCCTCGGCGACACGATCGTCCAGGCCTCCATCGTGCTCGCGGTGATGGTCTTCGCAATGGGCATCGGCTCACTTGCGACGAAGCGCCTGACCAAGTTCGCCGCGGTCGCCTTCGCCCTCATCGAGGCAGCACTGGGCATCATCGGCGGGCTCTCGGTCATCCTGCTCTACCTGGCCTTCGCCTTCGCCGATGTCTACACGATCGCGATGGTGGTCCTCGCCTTCGTCATCGGTGCCCTCATCGGTGCGGAGATCCCCCTGCTCATGGAGCTTGTCCAGCGCATCCGAGCGCAGAAGGCCTCGAGCGCCGTCGCTGATCTCTTCGCCGCGGACTATGTCGGAGGGCTGGTCGGCGGACTCGCCTTCCCCTTCATCCTGCTCCCGGTCTTCGGTCTCACCCGCGGTGCCCTGGCGGTGGGAATCACGAACACCGTCGTGGGCATCCTCATCGTGCTCTGGCTCTTCCGCGCCGAGATCGGCACCCGGGCACAGGTCATCCTGGCGGGGCTGCTCGTCATCATCGTCGGTGGGCTCACCGTGGTCTGGGTCTACACCGACGACATCGAGATGACCACCCGTCAGCGCCTCTACCGTGATCCGATCGTCTACTCACAGCGCACCGACTACCAGGAGATCGTGCTCACCGAGTCACAGAAGACGGGCGATACCAGGCTCTTCCTCAACGGGGACCTGCAGTTCGCTTCGGCGGACGAATACCGGTATCACGAGTCCCTCGTCCACCCGCTCATGGATGGGCCGAAGAAGAACGTCCTCGTCCTCGGCGGCGGAGATGGTCTGGCCGTGCGAGAGATACTGAAGTACCCCGACGTCGAATCGGTCACGCTCGTCGACCTCGACCCACGTGTTGTCGAACTCGCGAAGAACTCAGAGCACTTCACCGACTTCAACAAGGATTCCCTCGACGATCCCCGGGTCACAACCATCGCAGCCGATGCCTTCACCTGGCTGCGCGAAGCGAAGCACACCGCCTACGATGCGGTCATCGCCGATCTGCCCGACCCCGACGATGTGGCCACCTCGAAGCTCTACAGCATCGAGTTCTACGGGCTGATCAAGCAGGTGATGTCTCCGGAGGCCCGCCTCGTCGTCCAGGCCGGGTCCCCGTATTTCGCGCCGGAGGCGTATTGGGGCATCGGAGAGGCCGTCGCCGAGGCCGGCCTGTCCACCACGCCCTATCACGTCGATGTTCCCAGCTTCGGCGACTGGGGCTATTTCCTCGCCGACCTGGACGCGCAGGGCCCGGACCTGACAATGCCTGCAGATGCTCCCGAGGGATTGAGATTCGCCACCGCCGAGGTGCTCGCCGCCTCCACCGCTTTCCCTCCCGACCGCGACCGGGCCTCTGTCGGTGACGTCAAGGCCTCGACCCTGCTCCACCCTCGCGTGCTTGAGCAGGAGCGCGGAGCCTGGGTCGGGTACTGAGTTCCTCAGCGCTCCTGGCGCTCAGGCCCCGAGGAACCCGGCCAAGCCTGCGAAACCGGCGAGGGACAGGCCGAGCAGGCCGCCGAGGGCTGCCACCGAGATGAAGACGATACCGAGGATGAAGCCCCACTTGCCCATCTCATTGTCGGCGAAGCCTGCACCCCGGGAGTTCTTGCGCGCAATATGGCCGGTGATGATGCCGACGATGGGCCCGATGACGTTGAAGCCGAGAAACGTCGATAAAGTCGCAACCAGGGAGATGATTCCCAGCACCTTGCCCGGATCTTCTTCGGCCCGCGCACGGTACGACTGCGGCGGCTGCGCTCCGGTGCTGTCATTCTGGTTCGGGTCGTAGTAGCCGGTGTTCGACGTGTAGCCGGTGTTCGACGTGTAGCCGGTGTTCGAAGTGTAGTCGGAGTTGGAGGTGTAGTCGGGGTCCATGGTTCTGCCTCTGTTCGTCTCTGTGCTGTTGGTACCAGCCTAGAAACTCTGCGCGGCATGCGTAATGATATAAACCGCCCAGCTGCTCGGGGGTTTTCCCCCGCATCGTCCTGCGCCGCAGTCGTCTCACTTCACGTCGACGAGGGCATGCTTCTCACGGCCCATGAGGTAGAGCAGGATCTCCACAGGTGCGCCGGTGATGGTGGCTGTGCGGCCATCGCCTTTCCCGCCCGCTCCGCGTTGGCCGAAGCCGGGGCTGTTGATCTCCACACGGCCCTCGGCCTTGGCGGCGAAGGGCAGGAGCGCGGTTCGACACGCTGCCCACACCGCACGGTTCTCGGTCTGGGACAGGCGGCGTGGGATCCATTCGATCGCCGCGCGTCGGATGTCCTCGTGGTGGACGAGGTATTCGGCGGTGTTCATCACTGATTCGACGCCGGGCCACCCACCCGGGGCCCACCTCGGCGGGGATGCCACCAGGCCCAGCAGGCGCGAATACGTCATCGAGGCATACACCTGCTCCTGGTCCTCGCGCTTGCCTTCGAACTTCGGCACGAAGATGCCGAGGGCCGCAACGGGATGACGTTCGCGGATGACGAGGTGCGTGGCCAGGTCACGTGTTGTCCAGCCCTCGCACAGTGTCGGGGCGTCCTCACCGGCTCGGCGGGCCTCGTCGACGAGGCGAAGTCGTTCGGTTCGTGCAAGGTTACTCATTTCTGAAGCCTTTCATCATCGCCTTGGATTCGCCTGAACGCCGGGTTCTGCACGAGAAGCCCAGTCGTGCACGAAATCGGCGACGCGGGAGATCGAGCGATAATCAGCGAGCTCGTCGCCCCTGGTGGGACCGTCGGTGACGATGACGACGGGTTTCGACGCCTTCGCGGCTGCCCGGACGAATCGCAGCCCCGAGAGCACAGCCAGTGAGGACCCGAGCACCACGATGCCGCTCGCCTCATCGCAGATCCGGTTCGCTTCCTGCAGTCTCGCCGGGGGCACGGAGTCACCGAAGTACACGACGTCCGGTTTGAGCATTCCGCCGCAGAGGGGGCAGTCGAGAACGTTGAAGTCGCTCGTCTCTTCGAGGTCGACGTCCCCGTCGGGCGCGGTCTCGACATCAATCGGGTCGATGCCCACCACCTGCGCGAAGTCGGGGTTGAGTTCGCTCAGCTGCCTCTGCACCCAGTCCCGGTCGAACATGTGCCCTTGGTTCAGGCAGATGACGCGATCAAGGCTGCCGTGCAGGTCGATGACCGGACTGTCGCTGCCCAACTCCTGCGCCGCGGCCTGGTGGAGCCCGTCCACGTTCTGGGTGACGATTCCGGCGACCGGCAGCTGGGCAAGCTCCAGATGTGCCGCATTCGGCCGGGCCGAGCGCATACGCGGCCAGCCCACCCAGGAGCGAGCCCAGTAGCGGGCCCGCTGCTCGGGATGGGACAGGAAAGTCTGGAGCGTCATCGGCTGCCGGGGCACAGCGTCGGGCCCCCGATAGTCGGGGACTCCCGAGTCGGTGCTCATCCCGGCCCCGGTCAGGACCGCCCATTCGGTCGTCTCGACAGCCCCGGAGGTTCCCGTGAGTACGTCGATGAGCTCCTCATCAGTGTGGCTGGCCTCGGGCCGCGTCCGCCCTCGAAGCGGATCAAAGATGACTGCCACGGGCACTCCCTTCCTCGCCTGTTGCCTCCAGGACTAGTCTGGTCACATGGTCAGCATATTGCTCGTTCATCATTCCCCATCACAGGCAACGTCGGAAATCGCCGAGGCGGCCCTGACCGGACTGCGCATGCCGGAGCTGGGTGCCGTCGACGTCACCGTCAGACCGGCCTTGGAGGCGAAGACCGCCGACGTGCTCGCCGCGGATGCCTTCGTCCTCGGCACGACCGCGAACTTCGGCTATATCTCCGGCGCCCTCAAGCACTTCTTCGACACCACGTATGACGACGTCAGAGAGCCGACTGCGGGCCGGCAGTTCTCCTATTGGATCCATGGCGGCTACGACACCACCGGCGCGGAGACCGCGATGAAGCAGATCACCACCGGCCTCGGCTGGAAGCTCGCCTTCGACCCCCTGATCGTCACCGGCGAGGTCACCGAGGATCATCTCGCCAGCGCCACGGAGCTCGCGGCCACGGTGGCCGCTTCGGCCATGTGATCGACGAAGCCCTGCCCTCCTTCGTTCGGCACCTGGAGATAGTTCCCAGAAAGTACTTTCCAATGTGGAAACTACTTGGTATGGTGTAAGTACTTCCACCCGGGAGTCCACCGTGCAGCGGTGAGGAAGCCAACGAAGGAGTTGCCATGACCACGCCCACCCCGCAACGGGCCGAGGATCTTCTCTCACAGGTCGAGTCGAGTCAGACTCGGGCGCGAATCAGCGATGCCTGGCCACTGGTGACACTGCTCTTCGTCTTCAGCGCCGCCATCTCCGTCGGACTCGTCGCTGTCGGGATCATCGAGGACAACACGACACAGCTGATCGTCCTCGGCGCTGGCATGGCCTGGCTGGTCCCAGCGCTGACCGTCTATCTCGTCAAGGCGCTGAGTTGGAGCCGCCGTTCGACCGCCCTGCTCCTGATCTGGCTGCCGTTGACCTTCCTCGCCTATCTGCTCGCGATCATGGTCGATTCGTTCGATCCCGGCTCGTGGGTTCCCTTCGCCGCGGCCGGTTTCATCTGGATCATCTCGCCGATCCTGGCTCTCATCGGCCTGCGCCGCTGATCGCCGGCGATACGGGCAGAGAGGAACCATCATGAACCCGAAGCAGAATTCCACGGACGAATCACACGATTCCATCCCCCACCTCGGCGAGTCCCTGGCTCGAATCGAATCCGATCTGGGCAATCCCACTCGCCTCGGCATCGTGGCGAGCCTGAAGCATCGGACCCGGGCCGAATTCAAACTGCTGCGTGATTCGCTCGGCGTCTCCGACTCCGTGCTCTCCCGGCACATCTCCGCCCTCGAGAAGGCAGGTCTGGTCGAGATCAAGAAGGGCTACGTCGGCAAGCGCCCCCGCACCTGGGTCGCAATCACCCCAGAAGGAAGCGTCCGTCTCGACGCTCATGTCCAAGCGCTGCGCGAACTCGCCGGCGGCGGAGCAGACCAGTATTGAGTTCCTCACCAGCAGTGACGCGGTCGAGTTTCCCCGATAGCATGGTGAAAACCGATGCAAGGAGGCGTCCATGACCAGCAGCACCACCTCGGCGAACAGCGGACTCGAGTTCCGCGAACTCCACGAAGTATCCGAACTCATCAGGACCGGGCGCCTGAGCTCCAGAGACGCCACGCAGGCCATGTTCGACCGAATCGCCGAACTCGACTCACACCTGCTGTCCTTCGTCACCCTCATGCGCGAATCGGCACTGGCCGAAGCCGATGCCCTCGATGCGCGTCTGGCTCGCGGGGATTGGTTGGGACCGCTGCACGGGGTGCCGCTGGCGATCAAGGACCTCGCCTACACCCACGACGCACCGACCGGCGCGGGAACCACGATCCACGCGAACTTCCGGCCCGACTACGATGCCACCGTGGTCGCTCGGCTGCGAGCGTCCGGGGCAGTGATCCTCGGGAAGCTGCGCCTGACCGAGGGTGCTTTCACCGGCCACCACCCCGATCTGCCGACACCGGTCAACCCGTGGGAGCCGAACACCTGGTCCGGGGTCTCGTCGAGTGGTTCGGGCGTCGCCACCGCTGCCGGTCTCTGCTACGGGTCGCTGGGCTCGGACACGGGCGGATCGATCCGTCTCCCCTCCTCGGCGAACGGAGTCACCGGTCTCAAACCCACCTGGGGCCGGGTCTCGCGCAACGGCGTCTTCCCCCTGGCGCCGAGCCTCGACCACATCGGCCCGATGACGCGCAGCGCCCGGGACGCCGCGATCATCCTCGAAGCCATTGCGGGTCATGACCCCAACGATCCGACCACGGCACTCGAACCCGTCCCCCGCTACAGCCAGCAGCTCACACTCGATCGCACCCCGATCGTCGGCTTCGACCGTGAGCTTGCCGCCGAACACTTCGACGACGCGACGAACCAGATGCTGGAGTCCACCATCGAGGTGCTCGTCGACCTCGGCTGGCGCGTCCTCGACGTGCGCACCCCCGGCCTGCCGGAGGCTGCACAGGAATGGTCCGCCCTGTGCGGAATCGAGACTGCGGCTGTTCACGCGGAGAACTATCCTTCGAGGTCAGCCGAGTACGGGCCCGATCTGGCCGGACTCATCGAGATCGGGCGCGGACTCAGCGCCGTCGACTACCACGAGCTGCTCGAATCCCGGCGGGCGTTCACCGGTCGCATGCGCGCACTCATGGCCGACATCGACCTGCTTCTGCTCCCAGGCATCGGAGCCGCGTCGCCGACGATCACACAGATGGAGAACCTCGGCTCGGACGCCGAGCTGTTTGCCGCCGTGACGATTCCGACGGCACCGATCGACAACTGCGGGATGCCTTCGATCACCCTGCCTGCGGGGTTCTCCGAGCGCGGGACCCCGCTGGCCGCCCAGTTCGTCGCCGGAGACTTCAAGGAGGCCCTCCTGCTTGCCGCAGGCCACGCATTCCAGCAGGCCACCGATTTCCACCAGCAGCACCCTCACATCGTGGCGGTCTAGGCCGGGCTCATGTCGCTTGCCTGCGGGCCACGATCTCCGCAATCCAGGTCGGCGCGAAGGGAGAGGTGCAGTTCGGAGGGGTCGGATAGTCCTTGAGGACGCCGAGGCGGTTGCCGATGGCGATGGCGCGTGGTCGCAGCTGTTCGTTCTCGATGCCGATAGACGACAGGGATTCGTTCATCGCCCACTGCAGGCGCTCTTCGGCGCCGAGCATCTGCGCTTCGATGCTGTCGAGGAGACCTGCCTGGTCGAGACCCTCGGGTGACTTGTTGACGCGTTCGCTGGTCAGCGCCCACCCGGCGGAGGCCACGACCGGATCAGGGTCGTCCATCCAGGCCAGGCGCAGTGCCTCGGAATGCTTTGACTTCTTGACAATGGAGTTGACCAGCCAGGCGTGGACCTTCGGTCTTCGAGCCTCGCGCAGCATGGCATCGAGCTGTGACGCAGCGTAGCTGCGGGGCCGCATGATGAGGATCGCGACGAGGCGGGCGGCGGTGTCGCCGGTGTTCCACAACTCGAGTGCAAGCCCGTCGTTCTTCTTCAGTTCCTTGGCCACGGCCCGCAGCTTCGTCAGATTCACCCCGTGATCGTCCCCGTGCCTCTCATTGATCGCACGAGCCTTGGGATCCTCCATCGCCGCCAATGTCTCCATGACGCTGTCCACGTTCGCTTCAACCATGCGCTCAGATTACCGCGAGTTCTGTGCTCAGTGCTCGGAGTTCAGGCGGGCCGCCTGACGCACGAGGTGGTCACGTTCGGCCAGGTTGCTCGCTTTGCCCGCGGCCTTGGCGTAGAGCTTCGCCGCCACGTCGGCTTCTCCTGCCCGTTCTCGCAGGTGCGCTTCGACCGCGAAGTACCGGGGCAGGGAGTCATCGAGTCTGCGCAGTTCGGCCAGTCCGGCCGCCGGCCCTTCGGCTTCCCCGATCGCGACGGCACGGTTGAGGGACGCGATCGGGCTGTCGTGGAGCTTGAGCAGTTCGTCGTACCATTCGACGATCTGGGGCCAGTCGGTGTCCTCGACCCGCTGTGCATCGGCGTGCAGAGCAGCGATGGCCGCCTGGACCTGGAATTCGCCGAGTTCGTCCCGGGCGAGCGCGGTCTGCAGAATGCCGATGCCCTCGGCGATGAGCTGAGCGTCCCACCGGGACCGGTCCTGCTCGCCCAGGGTGATCAGTCCACCGTCGGCGCTGAACCGGGCTTCGCGGCGGGCATGGTGGATGAGCATGAGCGCCAGCAGACCGGAGACCTCGGGATGGTCGATCGAGTCGGCGAGCACCCGAGTGAGGCGGATGGCCTCTGCTGCCAGGTCGACGTCTCCCGAATAGCCCTCGTTGAAGACGAGATAGAGGACTGTGAGGACGGCGGAGACGTTGCCGGGCCGGTTGAGCCTGCGGCCGGCCCGTGTGCGTTTGGCTCGAGAGATGCGCTGAGCCATCGTCGAATCGGGCACCAGGTAGGCCTCGGCGATCTGTCGGGTCGTCAGCCCGCCCACGGCGCGCAGGGTCAGTGCCACCGCCGAGGCGGGGCTGAGGTCGAGATGGGCGCACAGGAAGTAGAGGTCGACGGTGTCATCCGCCGAGGTGGTCGCCGCGTCCGTGGACAGGGCGAAGGCATGTTCCTCCCGCGCCGTGCGCGCGTTCTCCACCCTCCTGCGGTCCAGGAACCTGTGCCAAGCGACCCTGATCAGCCACCCCTTCATGTCGCGGGGTTCGTCGTCTGACCACGTGCGGAATGCCTCGATCAGGGCATCCTGAACGGCATCCTCAGCGGTGGAGAAGTCTGCTCCCCTCCGCCCGAGGATGCCGATCACGATGGGGACGAGGTCCCTCAGCTCCTCGTCGTGCATGCTCAGACGTTCGTTCCGGTCACTCAGTGGTGGTCGATGTCTCGCCCATGAAAGGACGCAGCTCGAGCCACTCGCGGATCGGTTCGCCACCGGCACCGGGTGCGGCCGAGAGCTCCCCTGCCAGTTCGAGCGCCCGCTCATAGGAATCAACGTCAATGGCCATCCAGCCGGCGATGAGGTCCTTGGTCTCCGGGAACGGGCCGTCTGTGACCGGCGGCTTTCCTTCGCCATCGAAGCGGACGAAGGTGCCTTCCGGCGACAGCGCCTGTGAATCGACGCACTCTCCGGCGTCTTTCAGCCGGTCGACGAAGTCATTCATGAACTTCATGTGGGCGTCGACTTCGGCGGGAGTCCACTGATCCATCGGGGTGTACTGCATGTACTCGGGCGCCATTGTGTAATGCTTGAGCATCAGGTACTTGGCCATGATCTTCTCCTCTTATCCTCGTGTCATCGCGAACCCTGTGCTCGCTGACACCCCTGGGACGGAGCCACATTCGCATTCTCGACATCGGCGGCGAGATATCTTTCGATTCTTCCACGGATGGGCGCGGATATGCAGATGTAACCGACCTGGAACACGAGTCCCCGAATGCGAACACACGGGGGCCCACCTCGGCGGATTCCGTTGACAGAGTTGTCGTATACACACCACCTCACGTCATCAGGAGTCCACCATGAAGACCACGAAGATCATTCGGTCCATCACCGTCGCCGGCGCCTTCGCCGCAGCACTGTCTCTGTCGGCCTGCGATATGAACATCTCCTTCGGTCCTCCCGATCAGGATCAGACGGAAGCGCAGGAGGGAGAGGACGGTTCGGCCGATTCCTCCTCGAGTCAAGGCTCGAACGACGGCACGAGTTCGGGCTACGGCACCTCGTCCTCCGATTCGGGATCGTCGACCTCAACGGGCTCCTCGTCATCGTCGGATGCGTCGTCGGGAACGTCCACCTCGGCAGGACAGGGATCATCGAGTTCAAACGGTGAGAACACAGGCGCCGGCGAACCCGGGTTCGAGATCGACGAACACGGCAATGGCGAGATTCCCGCCGCCATGCTCGAGGAGGACATCCGGGATGCGTACTCGAAGCAGGGGACGACGGTCGACGAGGTCGAATGCCTCAACGACCTGATGATCATTTCGGAACAGGGCTCCGCCTCGTGCAATGTCACCGCATACGGCGAGAAGCGCTACGGCACGGTCAAGGTCACATCGGTCACGGGCGCGAACGTCCACTACAAGCTCGACTTCCCGAGCTTCAACTGAGCGACTGTGTCACCCAGCAGTCGGGTCGACACCGGGGAACATCTCGCGACCGCTCATCGTTATGTCAGGTGCACGCCCTCACACGTCGTGCACCTGCCACAGAGACCAGCGAGGAGCATTCCCATGACGCGCAGAGTCCAGTACACACAGAACGGCGATATCGACCAACTTCACATCGCCGAGGCGGAATCTCCTGCCGTTGGTCCCGGTCAGGTCCGCATCGCCGTCCGCTATGCCGGACTCAACCCGGTCGATCTCGCCGTCATCGGCGGCGCCTTCGGGGAAGCCACCGGCCCCAAAGGCAACGGCGCCGACTTCTCGGGCGTCGTCGACAGCGTCGGTGACGGCGTCACGGACTTCTCCCCCGGAGACTTGGTCTTCGGGGGACGGCCGCATCGCACGCAGACGACGCACCTGCTCATCCGGGACCCGGACGAACGCCTCGACACGATTCCTCCAGGCCTCAGCACCGAAGTGGCCGGAGGCCTCTACATCACCGGGCGCACCGCGGTCGCGGGCATTCGCGCCCTGTCCATCGCCGAAGGTGAAACCGCCCTCATCAGCGGTGCGTCTGGTGGAGTCGGAATCATTGCCGCCCAACTGGCAGTCAACCTCGGCGCTCGGGTCATCGGCACAGCCAGCGAGGCCAACCATGCCCTGCTGCGCAGTCTGGGCATCGAACCCATCGCCTACGGAGAGGGGCTGGAAGCCCGTCTGCGCGAGGCCGCCCCCGAGGGTATCGATGCCGCATTCTCGACCCAGAGCGAAGACGAGCTCGCCCGCCTCCTGAACTTCGACATTCCGGCCGAGCGCATCAATTCGATCGGTGCGGGCTCACAGGTCGCCGACACATACGGGGTACGCATCGACGGTGAAGCGGCAGCCGGCCGCGGTGACCTCGCCTGGCTGGCCAAAGCGATCGCCTATGGCCATGTGCATGTGCCCATCGCACGGGTCTTCGCACTCGACGAAGTCCAGAACGCCTACCGGTTCCTCCGAGACTCGCACCCTGCTGGCAAGGTCCTCCTCCGCCTCGATGTTGCTCCCCTCAGCGACGAGCAGCGCGGGTTCCTCGACAGCTGAGCCTCAGGAATATCGGGACCGGGCTGACGCGTTCCCTATATGACACCGATGAACAGCACTCCGTGCTGACGAGTCGGATCCGACAACTGTTAAGGAGTAAGCATCATGGCTATTTCAGACAAAAAGGTCGCATTCCTCCTCACTCGCGGAGTCGAACAGGTCGAACTCACCAGCCCTCGCGGAGCACTCGACGAGGCCGGTGCCACAACGGTCATCGTCTCGCCATCCGAAGGAACGCTGCAGGCGATGAACGGCGACTGGGAACATGCCGACGAGTTCACCGTCGACGTTCCCGTCTCGCAGGCCAAGGTCGAGGACTTCGATGCACTCGTGCTTCCAGGCGGAACGCTGAATGCAGACGCGTTGCGCCTCGATGAGGACGCGGTCGCGCTCGTGAAGGCGTTCTTCGCCGCCGAGAAGCCGGTGGCCGCGATCTGCCACGCACCGTGGATCCTCGCCGAGTCCGGTGTGGCCAAGGGCCGAAAACTGACCTCGTTCGTCTCAACGAAGACGGACCTCGTCAATGCAGGGGCGTCGTGGGAGGATTCCGAGGTCGTCGTCGACGGCAATCTCATCACCTCACGCAATCCGGGAGACCTCGACGCGTTCAACTCGGCACTGGCGAACGCACTGGGCTGAGTCAGGCTAAGACGAAAATGATGAAGGCTCCCGCCCGGGTAATCCCGGGCGGGAGCCTTCATCCCTCTGCGGAGGATAGGGGATCCTGAGGTTAGTCTGGTTTTGCAGACACCCGAGCCAGCGGGATCCTTAATCGTGTTGTAAGGGAGTTCAGCATGTCAGAGAACAAGAACCAACGTCGTACGTTCACGCCCGAGTTCCGGCGTGAGGCTGCGACATCGGTCGTCGACGCTGACGCTCGATCGCGTCGGTGGGCAGGGAGAAAAGAAACAGCCTGCTAAGCGACCTAGGAATATTCGCTGTGAAGTCAATATATGCTCAGGGATCCCCGCTGGATGCAGAGTAGCAATACCTGCCGGGACCAGACTCACCACCGTTCGCGAACCTGACAATTCACACAACTCCACCGCCGTTGTCCTGCGTGTCGGGCGTAAGTGGCGAGTTGGATACATCGCCAGGGAACAGCGCAGACCATTGCTACCGAGATTGATGCCGGAACCAATTACACCATGACCGCATCCGAGAAGTGGACTGTTGAGAAGGACTCAGTAGTCTCGACTTCGGGACAGCACCAAGCATGGGCCACCTCGCCCCAGACCGACGAAAACGCCCAAGGCAGACAACCCTGGACAGCTGAAGCTCTGCAAACCCCGATTAATACGGTTAAAGTCCTACTTGCGCTCCATCTCCAAATCGTCATACCAAACAGATTCGATCGATTCGGGAATATCTGAAACTATAACCGGCAACTGCAACCTCACCCCCGGCTTGGCATTTAGGTCTTGATCTACCCACTTGCCAAAGACATCTACAGCTTCGTCGTAATCCTCGTCCAGGATCGTGTCAGAATTAATGTATTCATCCGCCAGCTCGTCGTAAAAATCGGAAATCTCAGTGGTTGCGCCGAACTGTTGACCTTCGCCGACTATAACGATGTCGGTGAACCTGGTACTTGCTTGTTCGGTTCCTTCTCTATTGTCTACATCGAGCACAGACCACAGAACTACCTGGTCAATTTTTGACACATCGACGTCTACCGCTTCCGCCAAGACTCTGTTGCTTCTTTCGATTAGATCATTACTATAGTCAAGCGGTTCACTCAGATCGAGAGTGTACATAGTTCCTGCCGAGTCAATGACTTCGTAGACCCCGAAGCCACCGGATGAATCGGCTTTGGGCTCCGAAACGGCCTGTGCATCCTCAGGATCTCCTGGCTCCGCGTCGGCTTCTGGCAGCGCGGAACACCCCGACAAGATGAGCATGGATACAGCGATCAGACCGAAGGCATTCTTCATCCGGTTACTCCTAAACAGTGCAGCAGCGGGCAAAGTAAACATTGCGGTTCACCCGACTCCTTGAGTCAGCAAAAGTGACAGTAGCACACCGTTTCGGGCCCCTTTACCACTTCGCTAGTTTCTATTCGGATAGTGACCAACTTGAGACCAAGCGTGAATGCAAAAAGGACCGGCTGAGACGAATTTCTCCAGAGCCGGCCACTCAATCCTAGCTAATCGCCACGCCTCACACGGTTACGAATCCGCCAATCACAGTAGCCACACCCATTCTCGACACACCACAGCTTCCGAGCTTCACGCGGGTCTGCATTTCGGCCGTAAACCAACCATCGCTGAAGCGGACACGGACACTTGGCACCCGCAACTCATCGTTTTACCCTCGATGCCGGCCGACGCGGTAGAGCATCTCTCGCTGCTGATGCAGGCGAAAAGGTAGACTGAAGAATAAACCGTAAACGAAGAGATGCCCCTCACCCGAGTTTTCCCAGGTGAGGGGCATCTTCTCTCTGCGGAGAATAGGGGA